>DATECU010000341.1:0-16299 GCA_035286745.1 Vicinamibacteria bacterium
CGGCAGCCGGGGCAGGCCTCGAGGTGCTCTGCCAGAGCAGCCCGGTCGTCGGGTTCGAGCGCTTCGTCGACCAGGCCGGTCACTCGCTCGGGATCGCAGCTCACGGCTTCCTCTCGGCGAGGCTCTCGCGCAGCAGGGCGCGGCCTCGATGGATGCGCGACATCACGGTGCCGATGGGCACGCGGAGCACCTCCGCGATCTCCTGGTAGCTCAAGTCCTCGATGTCGCGCAGCAGCACCGCGGTTCGGAAGACCTCGGGCAGGGCGTCGAGGGCCCGCTGCAAGTCCTCGCCCCCGGAAGCCAGCGCCGCCTGGGGTGGCGGGACGCCGGGTCCCTCGCCGGTCAGCTCCTGCGTCTTCACCGACCGCCCGGCCTTGCGGAAGGCGTCGGTGCGCAGCCGGTAGAGGATGGTGAACAGCCAGGAGCGGATGCTGGTCCCCGGCGTGAAGCGGTCGAAGGCCCGATAGGCCTTGAGGTACGTCTCCTGCACCAGGTCCTCGGCGTCGTGGGCGTTCCGAGTGAGGCGATAGGCCACCCCGTAAAGGGACCTCAAGAGCGGCAGCGCCTCGGCTTCAAATCGTTCTTCGCGCGTCACGCTTCTGACCTCGGGGCGCGCGCCTCCGAACGGGCCAACGCCGCCGCGCGGCCTCCTATTCCGGGACCTTGGAGCGGACCGGATTGTGGCACGACTGGCGGGGAGAAGGAAGGTGAGGCAGAATCGGGCAGCGCTTTCCGATGAAGTTCCTGACCACCCTCGAAGTCGCCCGGCAGCTCGGCGTCAGCAAGCAGACGGTGCTCAACTGGCTCTATGCCGGCCGGGTTCCCGAGCCGCCCCGCAACAAGAAGGGCTACCGTCTGTGGAGCTTGTCTCGCCTCAACCTGGTGAAGAGGCTGGTCCAGGAAGGGCGGCTCAACAAGAGAACGGTGCTGTTCCGCGAGGCCGCCGGCCGACCCGAGATCGTGACCGAGTACGCGCGCGAGGTGAGCCAGTTCCTGCGCGAGAACGGGATGAACGCCGAGGCGTTTCTGAAGGAGCTGGCGCGCTTCAGCCCCGAGGCGGCTCTCAGTCTGCCCCAGACGCCGGCGGACCGGAAGAAGGGCAAGGGCTCCAGGGATCGGCAGTTGAAGGATCCCGGCGATCGGCGGTCGAAGGGGTCCGGCGGATCGCAGTTGAAGGGCGCCAGCGGTCGGCGGTTGAAGGAGTCGAACGGATCGCCGCCAAAGGAGCTGGACGAGCCGAAAGAGCCTAGCGGGTTGCGCTCAAAGGAGACCAGCCATCGTAGTTGAACGTTGAACGCCGACCTCTCACTCCCACGGGATGTCCGGCATCGTCAGGCGCTCGACGAGTCGCCCCTGCCGCAGGTGCGACTCCAGGATCTCGGGCACGTCGGCCACCGTGACGCCGGCGTACCAAACGTTGTCAGGGTGGATGGCCACGGTGACTCCTTGGCTGCAGTGCTTGAGGCAGCCGGCCTTGGTCACCATGACCTCGCTTCCCAGGCCGGCTTCGGCCACCCCCGTCTTGAGGCGGTTCCAGACCTCCTCGGCTCCCTTCTCCGCACAGCAGCCCTTGGGGTGACCGGCGGGGCGCGAGTTCAAGCAGACGAGGACGTGTCGCGTGGGCTTGGGCAAGACCATCCCTCCTTGGAAGGGCCTCAGTATAGCCTCGTGCTATCCTTCGTCTTTCCAAGAGGAGGATTGTCGAAGATGCGCTCATTCTATCGGGCTGCCATGGCCACCGCGTCGCTGGCGCTCCTGGCCGGACTGCCGCTGCTCGCCGAGGACCTCACCATCGTGGCCAAATACTCGACCAGCAAGGGGACGTCAGGAATCTCCACCACCTACCTGGCGACCGACAAGGTCCGGATCGCGTCCCCCGAACAGGACACCATCATGGACCTCAAGGCCGGCCGCTACGTGTTCGTCGATCACAAGAAGAAGGAGTACTGGGAGACGACGGCGGCCGAGATGGAGGCCATGGCCAAGCAGCTCGAGGCCCAGATGAGCCAGATGGCCGAGCAGATGAAGAACATGCCGGCGGCGATCCGCGACAAGCTCAGCGGGGGACCGATCCAGCCGGTCACCGTTCAAAAGGGTGCCGGGAGCAAGGTGATCGCCGGCTACACCTGCGAGCCTTACACGGTATCGATGGGCGACACCATGAAGGTGGAGATGTGGGTGGCCCCGGACTTCGCGTTCCCACCCCAATCGTTGGACGCCCGCAAGGCCCTGTACCAGGGGCCTCTGGCGCAGAAGCTCGGCAAGGTGTTCGACGAGATGAAGAAGATCAAGGGTTACCCGCTCCTGGAGGTGACCAACATGCGTCTCATGGGCATCGCCGCCGACTCGACGCGCGAGGTCACCGAGGTCCGCAAGGGCGCCATCCCGGCCGCGACCTTCGAGGTGGTGGCGGGCTACAAGAAGAAGGACTCGCCCTTCAAGGCTCGTTAGTTGGACCAGACCCGGCCCCCCGGTGCCGGGTCGCCCTTCGCCTACCTGGCTCTGGTCGCCGGCTCGCCGTCTTCCTCGATCAGGCGTTCCAGGTATTGCCCGTAGTCGCTCTTGTTCAGCCCGGAGGCGATCCGCAGCACGTCCTCTCCGCTGATGAAGCCCATCTTGTAGGCCACTTCTTCGGGGCAGGCGACCTTGAGGCCCTGCCGCTGCTCGATGGCCTGAATGAAGTTCGAGGCCTGGAGCAGCGCCTCCTGGGTGCCGGTGTCCAGCCAGGCCATGCCGCGCCCCAGGGTCTCCACTTGCAGCTCCCCCCAACGCAAGTACTGCAAGTTCACGTCGGTGATCTCCAGCTCGCCGCGGGGTGAGGCCTTGAGCGAGGCGGCCACTTCCAGCACCCGGTTGTCGTAGAAGTAGAGGCCGGTCACCGCGTAGGGCGAGCGCGGGTCGCGCGGCTTCTCTTCGATGGAGATGGCGCGTCCGCTGGCGTCGAACTCCACCACCCCGTAGCGTTCCGGGTCGCGGACGCGGTAGGCGAAGACGGTGGCGCCTCGGGTCCGCCGTCCCGCGCGCTGGACGTAGTCGGACAGGTCGTTGCCGTAGAAGATGTTGTCGCCCAGGGCCAGAGCCACCGCCTCGCCGCCCACGAACTCCCGGCCGATCAGAAAGGCCTGAGCCAGGCCTTCGGGCCGTGCCTGGGTCGCGTACTCGATCCGGATGCCCAGGGGCCGGCCGTCGCCCAGCAGCCGCCGGAAGGACTCCTGATCGTGAGGCGTGGTGATGAGCAGGATGTCGCGGATGCCCGCCAGCATGAGGGTGGACAGCGGGTAGTAGATCATCGGCTTGTCGTAGATGGGCATGAGCTGTTTGCTCAGCGCCAGGCTCATGGGGTAGAGCCGCGTGCCCGAGCCTCCGGCCAGGATGATCCCCTTCATCAAGCTGCTCCTTGGGGCACCCTCGGGCGCCCGCGAACAAGGGCCGAAAGATAGCATCTTTCGGCCCCACCGGGGCCTTCGCGAGTTGCCGATCCCGGCCGGCATTGGCACAATCGCGCCATGACCGCCCTCCGACGTTCGCAGTGGTTTCCCTCCCTGCTGTCGGCGCTGCCGCTCTTGCTGGCGACGGCCGGGCCAAGCCGCGCCGACCTGCCGCAGATCAAGGACCGCGGCACGCTTCGAGTGCTGGCCGTGGTTCTCGACGAAGAGCCCGAGTTCTTCTCCACCAAGCCGGGCCAGGCCCCGGGCTTCGATCACGAGATCCTCGGTGGTTTCGCCAACCTGCATCGCCTCAAACTCGAGGTGGTGACGATCAAGGGTTGGGATGCGCTGATCCCCGCGCTCCTGAAGAACGAAGGGGACCTCATCGGCAGCCGCTTCACGGTCACCGAGGCGCGCAAGAAGCAGGTGGTGTTCACCGGCGAGGTCTTCCCTACCAGACACGTGGTGATGACCCGCAAGCCGGCTCCGCGGGTCGAGACCCTCGATCAACTGCGGGCCCAGAAGATCGGCGTGGTCAAGGGCACCAGCATGCTGGAGAGCCTGACCGCCGCCGGCATTCCGGCGGGGAGCATCGACACCTCGATCGCCAGCGGCACCCTGCGTGAGGTGATGCGCTCCGGCCGCATCAACTGCACGGTAGACGACGTGGCCGGCGCCATCCTCTCCGCTCGCCGCGAACCCGAGCTGCAGCTCGGTATGTTCCTGGGGCCGCCGGGGCACTACGCCTACGCCGTGCGGCCGGAAGACAAGGAACTGCTGGCTGCGCTCAACGAGTATGTCGAGAACCTGCGCCGCACCCAGAGCTGGAATCGGCTGGTGGTGAAGTACTTCGGCGAGGCCGCCGTCGAGGTCCTGAAGAAGGCCCGCGGCCAGTAGGGGCCGACGGCGGGTCGCGGTCAGCGATCAGCGGTCAGCATTCGGCTACGGACGGTCCTGAGGTTGGCGAGGTGTGTCCGTGGCTGAACGCTGAGTGCTGAATGCTGACAGCTTGGTTCCCCGCCCTCAAAACCGCCACTCCAGGCCCAGGCGGGCGATCCGTGGGCGCACGATTTCGCGGGGGCGGTCGAAGGCCGGCAGCTCCACGTCCCGCGTCACCTGGAGCGTGGTGCCGCTGTTCAGTAGGTTGAAGACGTCCAGCGCGCCTACCAGCGTGCCCCGACCCAGGCGGAAGCCCCGCTCCAGCCGCCAGTCGACCAGCACCACGGACGGTAGGCGGTAGGCGTCGAGGGCAGGCGAAACCAGCACGTTCTTGGAACCCACCGTGGGATCGCCGCCGACCGCCTGGAAGTAGGGGATGGGGAAGCCCTGACGGGCGTGCAGCCGGCCGGCGGTGGTCAGGCGCCACGGCAGCTCGGCCCGCAGGGCAGCCCCTGCCATCCATCGCGAGTTGACGAAGACGTCGCTGCGGCCGAGCCCGCCGGGGCGGGCGGCCACTGCGCCCCCGTTTTGCAGAGGATCGGTGTCCTGCGAGGTGGGGTCCTGACTGGCCTCCGACCAGTCGTCGAAGAACTCCAGCCACTGGCCGAGGCTCCCCCAGGCGGTCCAGGCGAAGCGGCGGCCCAGCCGGCCCTGGGAGATCAGCTCGACCGAGAACGCCTCCTGCCGATAGCCCTCGCGATTGGTGAGCAGGCGGCCGTTGCCGGGGACGATCCTGGACTCCGAAGCCGGGCCGTAGTAGCCGACGCTGTAGGTCTGGTCGAAGAGCTGACCGGTGGCGGCACCGCGAATCGCGTAGTCGGCCAGGGTCAGGTTGCGAAGCGGTGAGACGCGCGGATGGAGCAGGCGCCGCCAGGAGCCACGCAGGATCGAGGTTACCCCGCGAAGGGTCTGCTCGACGGACAGGGTGGCCTGGTGGGTGCGTGGAGAGCGGTAGGCGGGGTCGATTCGGTGCGGGCTCACCGCCGCGGCCGGGTGCTGGGGGTCGATGCCGCTGGCTCCCAGTCGGCCTCGCACCAGGTCCAGCTCGCCGGGCTCGACGGCATGGTTGCCGTTCCTGTCGAGCCAGTAGTAGCTGACGGAGGCGCTCTGGGACAGGGGGTTGTCGAAGGCGATGTCGCTCGCGCCCAACGAGGCCCCGTAGGCGGCGTAGCCGGCCCGGACCAGGCTTCGTCCCTTTCCAGTCAGGTCCCAGAGCAGGCTCAAGCGGGGCAAGACGTCGAGCCAGCGGAAACGGGAGGGATCGCCCTGGTAGTCGACCCCAGGCAGTTCGGTGGGGAAGCCGGGATTGGCCTCGACCGCGGACGGGAGGTTTCTTCCCTGAAGGCGGTCGAGGCGCAGCCCGGCAGTCACCGCGAAGCGGCCGACCCGCGCCGTGTCCTGGAGGTAGGCCTCGAACTGCTCCAGGAGCGAACGAGCCGCGGCGTCGCGTTGGGGAAGCGCAAAACCCGTCAGGTGGAAAGCCCGGAAGAAGACGCTCTGCCGCTCCAGGGCGTAGACGCCATTGCCCGGCCAGCGCTGGCGTGTCTCGATTAGGCTTCGCCGATAGCCGGCGCCCCAGAGCGCCTCATGATCGAGGCCCAGGAAGCGAGCGCCGGCGGAGGCTTCGAGACCGACCTGAAGGCGAGGGCGTGTGGTGTCGAGGGCGTAGTAGGATCCGCGCAGGATTCCGTGCAGGTCCTCGTAGAGGTTGGCCTCGGCACCCCCCTGCGGCTCCAGGCGGAAGCCCGCATCGAGATAGGAGAACCGGCTGAGCAGCGACAGGCGCCCCAGCCGCCGC
Organism: Vicinamibacteria bacterium; assembly: GCA_035286745.1. GTDB lineage: Bacteria > Acidobacteriota > Vicinamibacteria > Fen-336 > Fen-336 > DATECU01. The sequence goes on from DATECU010000341.1 coordinate 6,166, forward strand.
CGGTCTTCGGCCGCGACCAGCCAGGCCGGGCCCGACTGCCTCCATCGCGATTCCGCCGAGCTGCTGAAGCCGGTGTCCCGATCGTCGTGGGTCTTCTCGCTCCGCAGGCCGAAGAGCGAGACGGTGCCCCCGAGCAGGCCGAACCGAGTCTTCAGGCTCGCATTGGTCGTGTGCAGGGTCTCCTGGTGCTCGGTGAAGGTCTGCTGGACCAGTCGATTGCGGGACGCGCTGCCCGCGAGCCAGATGCTCCCGCCCGCCAGCCAGCCGTGAGCCTCCCCGCCCATCTCCAGCAGGCTCTGGGTGCGGTTGCGGAGAAAGGGCCGGCCCTCCATGGCCGGCGGCCGGTTGTCGGCCTGGAGGGCATCGTCAGAGCCGCGAAGGTGAAGGGCGGCGTGGGTTCCGGGTCTTGGAGCGCGCGTGAAGAGAGCGACCTGAGCGCCCGGGGTGCGGACGCGGACGTCGGCCGCGAGAGTGCGTACCTCGATGCGTTCGACGGCATCCAGGTCGAGGAAGAGCGACGAGAAGCCGAGAGAGGCGGGGTCTGTGATGTCGGTGCCGTCCAGCGTGAACACGGCGCCTGAGCCGTTGTCGCCGTGGGACACGATGAGCGATTGCAGGGCCGAGTCCGAGCCGCCCACGTTGACGCGATCGACCACGATGCCGGGGACGTCGCGGACCACCGACCAGACGTCGGAGGGGCGGGGGAGAGAGCGGAGGTCCGCGGCGTCGAACCGGGTCGCGGGCTCCGCGACCTCGGGGCGCTGGCCAGGGACCGCCTTGCCATCGCCGGCCGCCTGAGCCGGCGGGGCCGTCGCCCCGTCCTGGCCGGTGCCCGGACGGGCGGCCAGGAAGACCAAGGCGAAAGCCAGGGCGCTTCGCCTCAGCAAGGCCTCAGACCTTGGTCAGGACGTAGAGGGGCCGCCGCCGGCCCGCCTCTTCGGTAGGTGCGAAGTCCGAGGCCCGGTAGCCGCGGTCGAAGTAGGTGCGAAGAGCGCGGCGCACCTTGCCGTGCCAGTCCTCCGCTACCCTGGGGCCCGCCCCGCACAGGACGTCCCAATCGGGCGGGATCTCGAGCAGCAGCGCCGGCGCCTGGAGGTCGGTCCGTGGCTCCGAAGACACCGGCCACCCAGCTTCCCACTTCACCTCGTTGATCCGCGGGTGAGGTGGGGTGGGGACGGTTGGCGACGGCTCCCCCCCGCGCGCCAGTTCGATCACCCGAGGAGCGTCGAGGTGCCAGGACACCAGCAGGCGATCGGTGGGGAGGCCGTGGTGCAGTGTCGCCGAGGTCACGCCGTAGAAGTCCTCGAGGAACTCGGTGGCCACCGCCCCCAGCCGCCGCAGGTTGAGGTGGGCGTTCCTGGCCTGCAGTGGATCGAAGGTCCAGGTGATGAGGTTGAGTCCACGCCTCCGTGCCTCCTCCCGCTGGGCCCACTTGAGCCGCCCGCCCAGGCCGCGCTGGCGGTGCTCGGGCAGCACCGCCAGCAGGTCGGAGTGCAGGTGCGGTTCTCCGCGCAAGGCGGGGAAGGCGTAGGCGAAGCCTAACGGAGAGCCGTCCGCGGCCTCCGCCAAATGCAGGGTGCCCCCGGCGTGGGTGGTGGCGATGAGCTGGATGGCCGAGGTGATTTCCAGGTCCAAGAGGCCCCAGACGGCCCGCTGCAGGGAGACGGCGGCCTCGAAGTCGGCCCGCGTTTCCGCCAGCCGGATGCGGATGTCCTGTCCCATGTGGGCGGCAGTGTAGCAGAGCCGGATCCGCGGGCGATTCGATCGCGCGCCCGGACTTCTCGCCGACCTTCAACTACAATCCGCCTCCAATGGCCTCCACCGCCAAAGACGCTCCGGCCCTGCTGCGCGGGCTCGGTCTGTGGGACGCAATCCTGGTGACGGTAGGAGCGGTGCTGGGCACCGGCATCTTCATCACCACCGGCGACATCGCCCGCGTGCTTCCTCATGCCGGCTTGATCCTGCTGGTGTGGGTTCTGGGCGGCTTGCTGACCCTCTTCGGCGCCCTCACCTACGCCGAGCTGGGGGGCATGTTCCCCAAGGCCGGGGGCCAGTACCACTACCTGAAGGAGGCCTACGGTCCGCTCGCCGGCTTTCTCTTCGGTTGGGCCAGCTTCTGGGTGATCATGACCGGCGGCATCGCCACCCTGGCGGTCGGCTTCGGCGAGTACCTGGGCGCCTTTGTGCCGTTCTTCTCCACCCAGCACCGCCTCTTCTCGCTGCCTCTCGGCCCATGGATCTGGAGCGTGAACGGCGGCCAGCTTGCGGGCGCCCTGTGCATCGCCTTTCTCACCGCTGTCAACTATCTGGGCCTCAAAGAGGGCGCCCTGCTGCAAAACGCCGTGACCCTGGTGAAGATCGCCTCCATCTTGGCCCTGGGGGTGTTCGGCCTCTGGACCGCGGCGCCGGTGACACCCGCCTTCCTGGCGCCGGCGCCCGCCGGGGGACTACTCTCCGCGCTAGGCGTCGGCATGATCGCCGTGATCTGGAGCTACGACGGCTGGTACGGCGTCACCTCGCTGGCCGGAGAGATGAAGCGCCCCGAGCGCGACATCGGCCGGGGCCTGGTCATCGGCACCGGGGTGGTGACCGCGCTCTACGTGATCACCAACCTCGTCTACGTGCGCGCCTTGCCCGTGGAAGCGATGGGGACGACCGGCCGCATCGGCGAGGCCGCTGCCAGCGCGTTGTTCGGCCCCTGGGGCGCCCGACTCATCACTGCGGCCGTCCTGGTCTCCACCTTCGGCTGCATTTCCGCCACCATCCTGTATGCCGCGCGCTACTATCTGCCGATGGCCCAGGATGGGCTGTTCTTCCGCTCGCTGGCGACCATTCACCCCCGCTACCTGACCCCGGCGGCGTGCCTGGTCGCGCAGGGCTTGTGGGCCATCGCGCAGACCTTCACCGGGACCTACGAACAGCTCTACACCTACGTGGTGTTCGCGCTCTTCTTGGCCCACGCGGCCACCGGAGCTGCCGTCATCGTCTTGCGCCGAACCCGGCCCGAGGCGAAGCGACCTTATCGGACCTGGGGCTACCCCTTGGTGCCTCTGGTCCTGGTCCTGGTCTCCCTGGCCCTGCTGGTGAACACGGTGGTGGAGAAGCCGGTCCAATCGCTGGTGGGTTTCGTGCTGGTGGGGCTGGGGGTGCCCGCCTACCTCTTCTGGAAGAAGCGCAACTGACGCCTTGAGCCTGCCGAAGCGCCTGTGGAACGCCGGGGGCACGCTGCTCGCCCGAGAGACGATGGTGATCACCAACGCCATCGCCTTCAACTTCCTTCTCTGTCTGTTCCCGCTGCTGCTGGTGGCGGTGGCGGCGCTCCAGCCCTTCTCGGGCCGGCGGGCGGGGACGGCGCTGCTTCTCGTGCTCCACGAGCTGATCCCCTTCGAGCGCGAGGCGATGGCTCGCTCGCTGGCCAGCCTGACCCGAGCCGCCAAGGGCCTCCAGGTCTTCTCGCTGATCCTGATCGTCTGGGGTTCCTCGGGCATCTTCATGCCGGTGGAGATGGCGCTCAACCGGGTGTGGGGCGGCCAGCCCCGGGCCTTCCTGAAGAGCCGCCTCCTGGCCTTCGTCATGACGCTGGCCGGCGGCCTGCTGACCTTCCTGTCGGTGTCGCTCACCGTGCTGGCCCGCAGCTACGGGCGGGAGCTGCCGGCCCTGGCCAGCTACGGGGCCAAGGCCAGCGCTCTGCTGCTCACCTACTTGATCTTCTTCCTCATCTATCGCGTGATTCCCGACCCGCCGGTGGGCGGCGGGGTGGCGCTCCGGGCGGCCCTCTGGGCGGGCACCGCCTGGGAGGCGGTCAAGTACCTGTTCGTCATCAATCTGGGCCGAGCCAACCTGCAAGCGTTCTACGGGCCGCTGGCCTTCGCAGTGGCCCTGGTGTTGTGGGCGTACGTGTCGAGCCTGGTGCTGGTCTTCGGCGCGCTGATGGCGCCGCTGGGCAAGGCCGGCAAGAGCAAGCCGAAGCGACGGAGGTGAGCTGGTGACTGCATGCCTGCTGCTGACCGCCGGGACTGGCGCCGAGGGCGAGGTGGTGCCCACCGTGCTGCTAACGCTGGCCTTCATCCTGGTGGCGGCCAAGCTGGCCGGCGCTCTTGTCGAGTGGCTGGGCCAGCCGGCGGTGCTGGGTGAGCTGGCGGTGGGGATCCTGCTCGGGAACCTGGCCCTGCTGGGCGGCCCCGACCTGCACGGTGTACGCCAGGGGGAGGCCTTCGTCGTTCTCGCCGAGCTCGGCGCCATCGTTCTGCTCTTCCAGGTCGGCCTGGAGTCCACGGTCCGCGACATGCTGGCGGTGGGCGGGCGCGCCTTCCTGGTGGCCTGCGTCGGCGTCATCACCCCCATGATGCTCGGCTTCGGCGTCGGCGCGGTGCTGCGGCCCGCGGACTCCTGGATGCTCCACGCCTTCCTGGGCGCCATGCTCTCGGCCACCAGCGTGGGCATCACCGCCCGGGTGCTGGGCGACCTGGGGGCCGTGAAGACCAAAGCCGCCCGCATCGTCCTGGGCGCGGCGGTGATCGACGACGTGCTGGGCCTGGTGGTGCTGGCGGTGGTCTCCGGCGTGATCACCGCGGCCGCCACCGGCACCCAGCTTGGCGTCTTGGACGTGGTGATGATCTGCGTGAAGGCGGTGGCCTTCCTGGCCGGTGCCATCCTGGTGGGTGGCTTCCTCTCGCCGCGGGTGTTCTTCGGCGCTCGCATCCTCAAGGCCAAAGGCGTGGTGCAGTCCCTCTCCCTGAGCTTCTGCTTCGTCCTGTCCTACCTGGCGGTGCGGGCCGGGCTGGCGCCTATCGTGGGCGCCTTTGCCGCCGGCCTGGTCCTGGAAGAACTGCACTTCAAGGACCACGTCGATCGCGGAGAGCGGCCCCTTCACGAGAGCATGGAGTCGCTGACCGGCCTGCTGGTTCCTATCTTTTTCGTGCGCATGGGCATGCTGGTCGACATCGGGTCCTTCTTGCACGGCGACGTCCTGGGGTTCGCTCTGCTGCTGACGGCGGCCGCCATCCTGGGCAAGTGGGCCTGCGCTCTGGCGGCGCCCCGGGGCGTCTCCGGCTTGACGATTGGTTTGGGGATGATGCCGCGGGGCGAGGTGGGCCTCATCTTCGCCGCCATCGGCGCCCAGCTCACGCTGGGAGGGCGGCCGGTGGTCGACACCGGGACCTACGCCGCCGCCGTCTTCATGGTGGTGAGCACCACTCTGGCCACGCCGCCCGCCCTGGCCTGGGCGATTCGAAGGGGCGAGGAACGGTAGCAGTCAGCGCTCAGCGAACAGCAGTCAGCTACGGCCAGGACGAGCGGCTGGGGAATGCTCGAGCTTGGCTGCCGCGCCACTCTCGTCCCCGTCCGTTGATTGCTGGGAGCGGATGGCTGACTGCTGTGCCGCCGCCGCCGGCTTCGATTGCCCCCTCGGTCGGGGTCCGTGGTTGCCCTCTGGATGCTGCCGTTCGAGCCTGGCCGCCCCCTCCAGCCTGGCGCCTTGTCCGTGGCTGATAGCTGAGAGCTGACCGCTGATAGCTCGGTTCCTACCGCTCCGCCAGCGCCTCCAGCCGATCGAGCTGATCGCGGTGTCCCAACGTGATCAGGGTATCCCCGCCGGCGATGGCCATCTCGGGGGCGGGATTGAACAGCATCGGACCCTGCGGCTTCTTGATGGCCACGATGATGATGCCCAGGTCCTGGCGAATGCGGCTGTCCTTCACCAGTGCCCCGTCTAACGAACTGCCGGCCTGGATCGCGATCTCCTCGATCTGCAGCTCCAGGTGTTCGCTGCGGGTGGCCAGCTCGATGAAGTCCATGACCGTCGGGCGCAGGACCGCCTGGGCCACCCGCTGGCCGCCGATCGCGTAAGGCGAAACCACCCGGCTGGCTCCGGCACGCAGGAGCTTCTTCTCGGCCTCCTCGTCCTCGGCCCGAGCCACGATGAAGAGCTTGTCGGCCAGCAACCGGGCGCTCATGGTGATGTAGAGGTTGTCGGCATCGGAGGCGGCCACCGTCACCAGGCTGCGGGCCCTGCCGACCCCCGCCTTACGGAGCACCTCGTCCGAGGTGGCGTCCCCGTGCAGCACGATGCCGTGGGGCAGGCTGACCCCCTCGATCAGGGCAGCATCGCGCTCTACCAGCACGAAGGGGATGCCGACAGCCGAGAACTCGCTGCAGACCAGGTGGCCCATGCGACCGAAGCCGCAGACGATGATGTGGTCCTTGATCTCCGTCAGTTTGCGTTCCACGCGCTGCCTCCCGAGGTGGCCTCTGACCTCCCCGCTCACGATGGCCTGGATGATGGCGCTCGCCGCGTAGAACAGCGTGAACACGCCGGCGAGCAGCAGCACCATGGTAAACACGCGCCCGGCGGTGGAGAGGGGATGAACCTCCTGGAAGCCCACCGTGGTCAGGGTGGTCACCGTCATGTAGAGGGCGTCGAGGAAAGCCCAGTGCTCGATGACCACGTAGCCGAGGGTGCCCAGGGTGAGGAGCAGCACCGGCACCAGGAGGACCAGCAGCAGGCGGCGCTCAAAGCCTCGGGGGCGCATGATCGCGGGAAGGATAGCCCGGCAGCGCGGCGGGTCCAACCGGCGGCGGTCTCAGAACCAGCGCCAGAGCCAGTACTTCTCGAAGAGAACCTTGCTGAGGTGCCAGCGTCTGGCCGGAGGGCGGACTTGAACGGTCGGCAGAGGTTCCGCGTAGAAGTCGCCGCGGCCGACACCCGCCCGGCCGTCCCCTGCCTCGATGAAGCACTCCCCATGGCCGTCGAAGCGGCTGCCCTCACCGCCGCCGAGGATGGCGGTGGCGATGTTGCGCGCGGCCACCCGGGCCTGCCCCTCGGCGAACACGCCGGCCTTGGGAAGGGGTTTGCCCAGGGCCAGGGGAATGGAGACCACGTCGCCTATCGCGTACACGCCGGGGAACCGCGTTTCCATGCGGTGCCGATCCACCGCGACCCACCCGCCATCGCCGACCAACCCGGCCTCCTGCACCACCCGCGGGGCCCGGTGGGGCGGCACGTAGGCGAGGAGATCGAAGTCGGCGCTCAACCCGTTGGCGAAGCTCAAACGCCGCTCGGGCACGCCGACCGCAGTGACCTGGTGCTGGGGGTGGTAGGCGATGCCGCGGCCCTCCACCATCTGGCGCACCGCCCTCGACACCTCCGGCCCCGCCACGCCCATGGGGCCGGGCTCTGCGGCGTAGAGCGCGATATCCGTCCGCTCTCGAAGGCCCCGCCGGCGGCACTCCGCCTCCAGCAGGAGCGCCGCCTCGTAGGGCGCGGCGGGACACTTGTAGGCCGGGGCCGCGGTGAGCAAGACCAGGCGGCCGCCCGCGAAAGAGCGCATCGCCTGACGAAGGCCCAGCACACCTTCCGGGCTGTAGAGGTTGAAGCCGGCCTCGGACAGCCCGGGAACTGCCTCCGGCGCCAGGTCAGCGCCCAAGGCGAGCAGCAGGAAGTCGGCGGTGAGGCGCTGGCCGCCGGCCACCACTTCCCGGGTGGCCGGGTCGATCCTCTCCACCTCGGCGGTCACCACCTCGATGCCCTTTCGCTGGAGTCGGGAGAGGGGACGTGAGATGGCCGGGATCTCCCGCCGGCCCGTCATCACCCAGAGCAGGGAGGGCAGGAACAGATGGGCCGGCGCGCGGTCGACCAGGACCACGCGGTGCTGGCGTGGCAGCGCCTTACGCAGCTCGTTGGCGGCGACCAGCCCCCCGATGCCGCCGCCAAGGACGACCACCGTCTTCTGCATGGCCTGACCCATCAGAACACCAGGACCTTGTCGGCTTCCAGCGTCCACTGCGTCAACTCCTCCAGGCTGCTGCGATGCACTCCCGCCAGCAACTCCGCCTCGGAGATGCCCCGGGCGTCGATGCAGGTCCCGCAAGCGCCGACCTGACCGGCATGCCGGACCACCGCTCCCACCATGTTCTGGGTGTTGTAGTAGCCGGCCGGGACCTTCTGGCCGCTCTTGGCGGATGCCACCGCGTCCCCCATCAGGAACAGCCTCAGTTCTTCGCCCTGGCGGGCCAGCGCGCCGGCCAGTCTCAACCCGTTATACGTGCGCTCGCTTCCGTAGGGAGCGTCGTTCAGAATCAGCAGCGTCTTCATCGATAGCCTCCTTCAGGCCGTGGGTCCTCGGTCTCGACCGGCAGGCCGGCGGCTCGCCACTCCGGAAAGCCGTCCTCCAGACGCCGGGCTCGGCGCCCACGGGCACGCGCCAGCCTGACCGCATCGTCCGCCAGCAGGCAGAACGGCCCGCGGCAATAGGCCACGATCTCGGCCTTGCGGGGGATGGCCCGCAGGCGGCGGTCGAGGACGGCCAGGGGCACCGACAGCGCCCCGGGGATGTGCCCCGCCCGGTACTCCTCCTCCGGGCGTACATCAAGAACCACCACCTCGCCGCTGCGCACGCGCGCCAGGAGGTCGCGGCGGCCCACCGGCTCGAACTCGTCTCCCTGGTCGCGGTACTTGCGGATCAGCCGATCCACCTCGGCCAGCCGTCGTTCGGCCACCCGGGTGACCGTGGTCAGCAGATTGGCCACGTCGTCGCCCGCCAGACGATAGTGGACGAAGAGACCCTGCTTGCGGCCCTCGACCAGTCGGGCTTCGCGCAGCACTTGCAGGTGCTGCGAGGCGTTGGCCACCGAAAGGCCGGTCGCCTGGGCCACCGCCTCCACCGAACGCTCGCCCTGGGCCAGAACCTCCAGCAGCTCCAGGCGCCGCGGGCTGGCCAGAGCTTTGGTGAGTCGGGCCACCTCCTCGTACAGGCGGTGCTTCATGGTCTATATTCAATAACTCAATTGAATATGGATGTCAACCCCCAAGCTCGATCCCCCGTCCCCCGGCAAGGACCTTGCCGGGGGATGGCGGCCGGTGCCGGTGAACGCAACCCGTCCTTTGGGTGTGGCCTCCACCCTTCGACCACTGGGCTCGCCGCTGTCGGGAGGGGGATCGCGACGGGTCCGGCCTCAGGCTGCGGCTGCTTCGAGGAGCAGGGCCTGGATGCGCGCGCTGAGCACGGACACGTCGAAGCTGGTGCGCGCTCGCGCCAGGGCCGCTTGGGCCAGGGAGCGCCTCCGCTCGCGGTCGTCGACCAGCGCAGCGATCGCCTGGGCCAGGCCGGCAACGTCGCCGGGCGCGACCAGCAGGCCGTCGGCTCCGTCGGTCAGGATCTCAGGGATCCCACCCACGCGGCTGGCCACCACCGGCGTGCCCAGCGCCATGGCCTCGATGATCGAGCGGCCGAACGGCTCCTGGAACGAGGGGAGCACCAGCAGGTCGAAGTCCACGACCGCGGGCCGCACGTCTTCGCGAAACCCGGCGAACAGGAACCGGTCGGCGATGCCCAGCTCGCGGGCCCGCGCCTGGTACTCGGCCTGATGGTCGACCGGTGCTCCCACCGGCACCCTGCCCACGACGACGAAGACCAGCGTCGGGCGGGTGGCGAGCAGCCGGGCCGCCGCCTCGATCAAGGGGACGAGTCCCTTGCGCGGCGTGATGAAACCGGTGAAGCCGACGACCGTCGCATCCGGCGAGATCCCGAGCTGTCGGCGGAGGCTTCCCCGTGGCGTGACCTCCGGATGGTACTCGGCCAGGTCGATTCCGTTATGCACCACCGTCACCTTGCCCGGCACGTACCGGCGGTACGGAACCGCCGAGGCTTCCGAGTTCGCGATCACGCGCCTGACCCGCGGGAGGCGTGCCAGGTTTCCGTACAGCTTCACCTTGGCCCACTGCTGGTGCAGGTTCCGCACGTGGAAGACGCACGGCACGCCCGCCAGTTGCGAGGCCAGGGCCCCGATGGCCTTCACCATCATGTTGTTGCAGTAGAGGAGCTGCGTCTTCTCGCGGCGCATGAGGTGAGCGAGCTGCGGCACCAGCCGCGCGGAGTCCCAGACGTTCCACGCAAAGCTCAGGGCCGCGGTGGCGCGGTTTCGAGTGCCGAAGCGGAGCTCCGCCGTCCGGTGGTGGAGCCGAGCCGCCGGTTCCACACGAAGGCCGAGGGCGTCGAACCGGGTGCCGAAGATCCCGCGCTCGGGCACCACGACCAGGGGGTCGACCAACGTACGGTCCAGGTGTCTCAGCAGGTAGTAGAGGCTCCACCCCGCGCCGCCCCCCAGGACACACGAGGAGAGGAAGAGGGTGCGCAG
>DATECU010000342.1:0-5900 GCA_035286745.1 Vicinamibacteria bacterium
AAGCCCGCGGACGGCGTGGAGGTGACGCCGGGGGGCGCCCTGCGCGTGAACCCGGACACCCTGGCGACCTCGGCGCCGGGAGTGTTCGCGGGCGGTGACGCGGCCTTCGGCCCGCGCAACCTGATCGAGGCGGTGGCCAACGGCAAGCGGGCGGCTCGCTCCATCCACGAGTACCTGGAGCGGGGGAGCGCCCGCCTCGAATCAAGCCTGGAGATCGAGAAGATCCCCAGCTCGCGCTACCGCATGATCGCCGGCTTCGAGATCCTGGACCGCCAGGCGCCGCCGACGTTAGACGTCGGCCGCCGCACCGGCATCGCCGAGGTGGAGACCGGTTACGACCACACCCAGGCCTTCGCGCAGGCGGCGCGCTGTCTGGTCTGCCACGTGCAGACCATCTACGACCCCGAGAAGTGCGTGCTCTGCAGCCGCTGCGTCGACGTTTGCCCGGAGCACTGTCTGGCCATCGTGCCCTTCGAGGAGCTGGCCTTGCCGGAGGAGCAACGGACCGAGCTGGCGGCCCGGGCCGAGGGCAACCGCCTGCCCCTCTCCGCCATGATCAAGGACGACGACCGCTGTATCCGCTGCGGCCTGTGCGCCGTCCGCTGCCCCACCGACGCCATGACCATGGAGCGCTTCCAGGTCACCGAGAGGTTCGTCGCATCCCCTGCCGGCAGCGCCGGGGACGCCTAACCGAAGTGTGGAGTACGCCGCCATGACCGAGACCAAGGACCGCCGCGAGTTCCTGATGAAGATCGGCATCGGCGCCGGCATCGCCGGCTTGGCCGCCCAGGCCGGAGCCTCGCTCCGCTCTCTGGTGCCGAACGTGTCCTATGACGCCCCGACCACGGTCAAGCTGGGGCCGCCGGCGGAGTTCCCCGACGGCCTCAAGTTCCTGCCCGACGAGCGGCTGTTCGTGTTCCGAGAGGGCAAGACCTTCCACGCGGTGTCCGCCGTCTGCACCCACTTGGGCTGCACGGTACGCGCCGAGGCCCTGCCGCAACCGGAGGTCAAGCAGGTGGCGGGCTCGTCGCTGCGCATCACCCATCGCTTCCTGTGCCCCTGCCATGGCTCCAAGTACGGAGGCGACGGCAGCAACCTCTCCGGCCCGGCCCCCAAGCCGCTCACCTGGTATCAGCTTGCGGTATCGCCGGAAGATGGCCAGTTGGTGGTGGACCTGGCCCAGGAAGTGGACCGCAGCTTCCGCCTGACGCTTGCTTGAGGACAGACCATGAGTGACCCGTCCCTCGATCCACGGAAGCCCTCGGCGCCCGGCGTGCATCCCCAGCCGCTCTGGAGCTATCGCCCCCGCTCCGACCGGGAGGCGGGCGATGCGGTGGTGCAGAACTTCGTGCTGCACTGGTTCCCGGCCAAGGTGTCCAAGGTCTCCATGGCCTGGAGCTACTCTTTTTGGCTGGGCACCATCACCGCCGCCCTGTTCCTGCTGCTGATCGTCTCCGGCTTTCCGCTGCTCTTCCTGTACGTTCCTTCCGTCGAGCGCGCCTACGCCACCGTCAAGGACATCGAGTACGTCATCACCTTCGGCTCCTGGATCCGTTCGGTGCACCGGCTGTCGGCTCATCTGATGGTGGTGGCGGTCTTCCTGCACCTGGCCCGGGTCTTTCTGACCGGGGCCTACAAGAACGGCGTGGGCCAGGGTCAGCGGCGGGAATGGAACTGGGTGATCGGGGTCGCGATGTTCCTGCTCACCTTGTTCCTCTCCTTCACCGGCTACCTGCTGCCCTGGGACCAGCTCGCCTACTGGGCGGTCACCGTGGGAACCAACATCGCCTCCTCCATCCCCTGGGTGGGGCCGGGACTGCGCGAGCTGATGATCGGCGGCCGCACCATCGAGCAGCCCACCCTGATCCGGTTCTACAGCCTGCACATCATCCTGCTGCCGGCCGCCCTGGGGGTGCTCTTCGTCTACCACATGTGGCGGGTGCGCAAGGACGGCGGGCTGGCCTCCTCGGACCGCGAGGGGGTGGCCGCCGAGAGCCGCTCCGACCCACCTCCCAACTGGGCCAGCAAGACCTTCACCCTGCTCGGGGTGGCTCGAGGCACCGCTCCCACCATCCGCGCCACCACCCTGGAAGCTCCGGAAACCACCGTCAGCTCGGTGCCGGACCTCACGCGTCGGGCCACCCTGGCGGTGCTGGGGACCTTCGCCGTCATCAGTATCCTGGCCACGCTGGTGCGCTCGCCCCTGGAGGAAGCCGCCAACCCGTTGATCACGCCTAACCCAGCCAAGGCCCCTTGGTACTTCCTGTGGCTGCAAGAGATCGTGACCGACACCACCGTCCACATCGGTTCCTTCACCGTGAACGGCGCCTTCCTGGGTGGCGTGATCTTGCCCGGCCTCTTGGTCGGCCTGATGACCTTCTGGCCCTGGCTCGACAAGAGCCCCGCCTCGGCCGCCGGTCGCTGGTTTGCTCCCGGCCGGCGGGTGCAGAACCTGGTGTTCCTGGTGCTGGTGGCGGCGGTTGTCGCCCTCACCCTGGTCGGTACCTTCTGCCGCGGGCCGGCCTGGGAGTTCTACTGGCCCTGGCAGAGCTGGCCCGCTATCCCCGCGAGGATCTGACATGGAGAAGCGCAGCGATTCCCCGTACCCGCGTGTCGACCGGCCGGTCCTGGCCGTGGTGGGCGTGCTGCTGGTGATCTCCACCCTGCTCTTCGCCAGGAACGACCGCGAGCACGAGTGGCGGTACTACCAGGCCGAGTTCAAGCGTTTGGTGGCCGAGAAGCTGGGCGCCGAGAAGGCCAAGGCCGTGCCCTCGGGGATGCAGCAGATCTGGGTGCCGGCCCTGGGCCACGCCGATCGCTGCATCAGTTGCCATCAGGCCCTGCGGGCCAAGGGCTTCGAGACCGCCGACAACCCCCACAAGACCCACCCCCCGGAGATCCTGAAGACCCACCCGCCCGAGAAGTTCGGTTGCACCGCCTGCCACGGCGGTCAGGGCTGGGCGGTCGACGTCGAGCCCGCCCACGGGCGGGTGGAGCACTGGGAGGAGCCGCTCCTGGGCAAGGCCCTGGGCGAGGAGTACGGGGTGGTCGAGAACAAGGCCGCGCTCATGCAGGCGAACTGCAACGTCTGCCACCGCTACGACCGGGAGACACCGGGCGCCGAGTTCGTCAACCTGGCCAAGAAGCTGGTGCAGGACAAGGGCTGCCGGGCCTGCCATGTGATCAATGGCCGGGGAGGGACCATCGGGCCGGACCTGACCTACGTCGGCGACAAGGCCGCCGAGCAGTACGAGTACGGCCGGCTCTCCGGGCAGAAGACGTCCTTCGCCTGGCAGGTCGCGCACTTCAAAGACCCTCGGGCCCTGGTGGGAGACACCGTGATGCCCAACTTCCACTTCACCACCAAGGAGGCGCAGGCGCTCGGCATCCTGGTGATGTCCTGGCGGAAGGCGCCGGTGCCGGCCGAGTTCGTGGCCGGCACCCCGCGAACCGATCCCCAGACCGCGGCCGAGAAGCTGGAAGAGAAGCAGATGAAGGAGGGGCCGGGCGCCTGGTTCGTGAAGACCGGCTGCTTCGTGTGCCACTCCATCTCGGCCCTGGGCGTGAAGAGCCCGGCCCAGATCGGGCCCGACCTCTCCACCGCCGTGGAGGACACCCAGAGCCGCTTCGGCCGCACCATCGACGATTTCCTGCGGGAGCCTACCGGCACCATGGCGGTGGTGCTCTCCCGCCAGATCGTGCTGTCGCCGGAGGAGAAGGCGGTCGCGGTCCAGAAGCTCCGGGAGGCTTTCGCCGAGCATCAGCGTCTCCAAGCCGAGGCCGCGCGCAGCGGGGGCAAGCCACCCGCGGCGGGAGGCCACTAGTCCGTGTACTCAACGAATGAACATGCACCCGAGCGGCACCGGGGACCCGAGGCGTGATGAGGCCTCGGGTGCCTGGTGTCCTTGTGGTGGGGAGGAAGGAAGCATGAGCAAGCAGAAGGGAATCCTCTGGAGCGTCGTGGGCCTCTTGGCCCTCGGGCTCCTTCTGGGGCGTTGCGCCCCCAGCGCCCCCAAGGGCGCCAAGAGGGCGGCCACCGTGTCCGACGCGGCGGTGGCGGCGCAGAAGACCTACGTGGCCCCTGGCGACCTGGACGAGTACTACTTCTTCGCGTCAGGCGGCCACTCCGGGCAGATCTACGTCTACGGCGTGCCCTCCATGCGGCACCTCTCGACCATTCCGGTCTACACGCCTTACCCGGCCACCGGCTACGGGTTCGACGACGAGAGCAAGGCCATGCTGGGCGGCCTCACCTGGGGTGACGTGCACCATCCCTCGCTGTCGGAGACGGCCGGCGACTACGACGGCCGCTGGCTGTTCGTGAACGACATGAACGGGCGAGTGGCCCGCGTCGATCTGCGCGACTTCAAGACCAAGCAGATCATCGGGCCCATCCCCAACGTCTCTGGCAACCATGGCTCGGCTTTCGTGACCCCCAACACCGAGTACTCGGTGATGGCCTCGCGTTTCTCGATCCCCATCCCGAAGGGGACGGCGGTGGAGGTTGCGAAGTACGCGACCGACTACAAGGGCGTGGTGGCCTTCCTCAAGGTCGACGCCAAGAGCGGCGAGATGAGCCATGCTTTCCAGGTCTTGCTGCCGCCCTTCGACTACGACCTGGGCGATGCCGGCAAGAAGGCTTCCGAAGGCTGGGCGTTCTTCACTGCGTATAACGCAGAAAGAGCCACCGGCAAGCTGGAGGTGACCTCCACCCAGAGAGACCGGGACTACATTGTGGCCATCGACTGGAAAGCCGCGGAGAAAGCGGCCGCTGAGGGCAAGGCCGACACCATCGGCGGTGTCAAGGTGCTGGATCCCAAGAAGGTCACCGGTGTCGCCTACTTCATGCCCTGCGGGAAGTCGCCGCACGGTGTCGACGTGTCGCCCGACGGCAAGTACGTCATCGGTTCGGGCAAGCTGCAGGGCGTCACCACCGCCTTCAACTTCGAGAAGATCCAGACCGCCATCCGCAACAAGGACTTCGCCGGTGACGAGGAGGGCATCCCGGTCCTCAAGTACGAGTCGATCAAGGACGCCGAGGTTCCGGTGGGCCTGGGTCCGCTGCACACCCAGTTCGGACCCGACGGCTTCGCTTACACCTCGCTGTTCGTGGACAGCGCCATCGCCAAGTGGAAGCTGGGCACCTGGGAAGTGGTGGACAAGGTCCCCATGTCCTACTCCATCGGCCACCTGACCGCCGCCGAAGGCGACACCGTCTCGCCTGACGGCAAGTACCTGGTCGGGCTCAACAAGCTCTCCCACGGCCGCCACCTGAGCGTGGGTCCCTCGCAGCCCGAGTCCAGCCAACTTGTGGACATCAGCGAGGAGAAGATGAAGCTCCTCTACGACGCCTTCACCGAGCCCGAGCCCCACTACGCGCAGATGATCAAGGCCGACAAGATCAAGGCCATCGAGGTGTACCCGAAGGAGGAGAACAAGCACCCGCTGGCCATCTGGGACGTGAAGGATGCGAGCGTCACCCGTCAGGGCAACAAGGTGCTGGTGAAAATGGTGGCCGTGCGCTCGACCCTGACCCCGACCGACTTCGAGGTGAGAGAGGGCGATGAGGTCAAGATCGCCATCACCAACATCGAGCAGACCACCGACGAGCTGCACGGGCTGGGGATCCTCGACTACAACATCAACATCGTGGTGGACCCCGGGGAGACCAAGACGGTGACCTTCAAGGTGGGCAAGAAGGGTGTGTTCCCGTACTACTGCACGAACTTCTGCTCGGCGCTGCACCAGGAGATGCAGGGCTACATGATCGTGCGTTAGTGAGCTGGGGGGTGCTTCCGTCGCACCCCCCAGATCCCCCCGCGGCTGCGCGGGAGTGAATCCCGCTCCGCCGGGGCATCATTGAGCTGGGGGGTGCTTCCGTCGCACCCCCCAGACCCCCC
>DATECU010000343.1:0-2619 GCA_035286745.1 Vicinamibacteria bacterium
CGTGACCGGCGACGCCATCCCGGGAGCCGGCCGGGACAGGAACTCGGCGCGGGCGCGCTTCAGGGCTTCCGCCATCTCGCTCGCCGTCGCATAACGTTCGTCGGCGGTCTTGGCCAGGGCCTTGCGCAGGACCGGAACCGCCGGGGCGGGCAAGCCCACCGCCTGGATCCCTTCGAGCGGAGGCGGCTCTTGCAGGTGCTTGAAGATGGTGGCGATCGGGGTCTCGCCGCGGAAAGGGACGTTTCCCGTGAACACCTCGAAGGCCACGATACCCAGGGCGTAGATGTCGCTCCGGAAGTCCACCTTCTCGCCGCGGGCCTGTTCCGGGCTCATGTACTCCGGCGTACCCACGATCATGCCGATGGCGGTGGCGCCCAGCGTGGCCTCGGTCCCTGCCTGCTTGGCGATGCCGAAGTCCATCAGGCGCACCACGCCTTTGGCGTCGCGCATGATGTTGGGGGTCTTGAGGTCTCGGTGGATGATGCCGGCGTCGTGAATGGCCTGCAGGCCTTCCCCCACCTGGATCGCGATCTCGAAGCCCTCGTCCGGCGGGGGCGCGCCCCGCTGCTTCAGGATCTGTCGCAGGTCGACGCCGGCGATGAACTCCATGGCGATGAAGCGGAGGGGTCCGTCCTCACCGTACTCGTGGATGCCGCAGACGTTCCGGTGGCGGACCTTGCGCGCGAGCTTGATCTCCCGCCGGAAGCGACTGGCCATGTCCGGGTCGGAAGCGATGTCGGCCCGGAGCAGCTTGAGCGCCACTTCCTCGTCGAGCGTGCGGTCGTGGGCCTTGTACACCATGCCCATGCCGCCCTTGCCCAGGGTCTCCAGGATCTCGTAGCGGCCGGCGACCACCGACCCCTTGCGGATGGAGGCGGTGCCGCGAAGGGCCTTGCCGCAGGTGAAGCAGACGGTGGCGGTCTCGTCGTTGTCCGAGCGGCAATGTGGGCAGATCATGACCCCGCCTCGCGCCCCTGCGCGTCTCTTGGTGGTCTTTCGCGCCGTGCGCCGGGTTCGAGTATACGGCAGAAGGCGCGGAAGTCAGCGGCTTCCTGAGCCCCCCAGCCCCCCGCTCCACGGCCCGGCCCTCCCCACCCAGGCCGCTCTCGCGCCCCCGACCGGCCGACCGGCCGGCTCGATCTTGACGCGTGGCGGTGGTTCTGCAATCCTTCCAGCCAGCCCTGCAAGCCGATGCCCTTGACTCAGGCCCTGCCACTCGCAAAGGAGGCGCCCTTGAGGAACCAGCGACTGATATCCTGCCTCACCCTGGTGTCGTGCCTGGCCGTCACTCCCAGCGTCTTCGCCCAACGCGTCACCGAGCGCTCGCTGCTCTCGGGGAGCGTGGGCTCCGGGGCGCGCGCCCTCGGCATGGGCGGCGCATTCATCGCCGTCGCCGACGACGCTACCGCCTCGTCCTGGAACCCCGCCGGTCTGTGCGTGCTGGAGAAGGCCGAAGCGTCCGTCGTCTACCAGCCGTATGCCAGCTACTCGACGGCCTATGCACCCTCGGCCTACACCTACAGTGCACCTATCGTTTCGCCGACCTACTCCAGCGTCGGCCAGTACGATGCCGAGCAGTACAAGGCCACCAGCCGGGCCTTCGACTTTGCCAGCATCACCTTCCCCTTCCGCATCGGCTCCCTGAAGCTGGTCCCCCAGATCGGCTACCAGCGGGTGATCGACTTCGGTCTCGACGCGGAGTACGGCTCTCCTTGGACCACGACCACCACCTCTCGGGTCCCCACCACCACCACCACCATCTACCGCTATGTCGACGCCGGCGAAAACGACACTTCCGGCGGCCTCGACGTGGTGTCCGCCAGCCTGGGGCTGAGCTTCACGCCCAAGCTCTATCTGGGCGTCGGCGTCAGCCGCTGGCGGAACGGATCGGACGGCACGAGCAACTACTCTTGGAGAGCCAACATCACCGACTCCCGTGGGTCCTACGCCAGCTCGCAGATCCGCACCGCCAACGCGGTCGAGGAGTTCAGCGGTACCAGCGTGAGCGTGGGCGCCTTGCTCAAGCCCACGGAGAAGCTGCGGTTTGGTCTCGTCTACAAGTCCTCGGCCACGCTCGACTACGAATACAGCTTCTCGTCGCACACCGAGCAGTCTTACGAAGCGACCATTTCCAACGTGACCGATCGTCAGACCGCCCGCACCGGCACCATCAAGTGGCCCTGGAGCCTCGGCGCCGGCATCGCTTTCCAGCCCAAGGACTCCCTCACCATCTCCTTGGACGTCACCCGCACCAACTGGTCCGACTCCACCGCGGACTACACCACGGTGGCGACCCTGTCTCGGACCGCGCCCACCCCGAGTTCGAGCGTGACGACCACCTTCTACGCAAGCTCCTGGCCCACCGCCTTCGACCAGAACCTCCCCGAGAGCGCGTACAACCCCAGGCAGACGGACTCTACTCAGGTGCGCTTCGGCACCGAGTACGTCATCACCCAGCCCAGGTTCTTGGGCCTCACCGCCTTGCCGCTCCGCCTGGGCTTCCTCGACGACCAGCAGCTCTTCAAGAGCCGGCCGGATCTGGGCAGCGTCCACTACCTGGGCCTGACCGGCGGCATTGGCCTGGTCTGGGCCCGGTTGTCCGTCGACCTCGCCTACGTG
>DATECU010000344.1:0-4557 GCA_035286745.1 Vicinamibacteria bacterium
CTGGAGGATCACGTCCAGGTCGCGGCCGATCACCCCCACATCCGGCAGGCCTTCGAGGGCTGGCAGAGCGCCGGGGCCCCGGTCAAGCTCAACCCCGGCCTCTCCTATCTGCGCGCCGCCGACTCCACGCTGGCCGCCCGCGCTGATCTCCTCGACCTCGCGTTTGGCGAGTCGCCCAACGACTGGAGCGACGCCAGCTCCTTCTGCCTGCCCGAGGTCGTGTCCACCGACGCCATTCAGTTGGCCGCAGTCTGGCAGATGGCCGACCGCGCCCGCGGGCGCTGACCGAGCCACGAACAAACAGGCCCCTGAGCGGATCCGCCTAACTACGGGCTGGATCGACACAGAGACAAGGGGCGAGAGATGCTCAGCGCCACCAGCGCCTCCAGCTTTGCGGGTACGTGAATGCCCCCCACGAGCTTCGTCGTCGCGCTTAACGGGCCTTCCGTGCGCCGCGCGGGTGTCGGCAAGGCGGGCGTCCTCACCACGACGCTGAGCTCGGTCTGGCGCCCTCCCAAAGCGGGAAAACCCGGGGGGCCGGACGAAGAAGGGCGAAACGGAGCTCCGTGTCGGGGGCCACTACGCTACCAAAGGCGATCTAGTCTTCGTCGAGTGGCTGACGCGCACGCTCGCGCCTGGTGACGAGGTCACGTTGCGGGTGTTGGAAGCTGATGTCGTGGATCCGCCCGCCGCCCGCCGCCCGCCGCCCGCTAACCCGCTCATGCGCGCCGCATGGCGTCGACGATTCGAGCGCGTGACGCGACGCGCGCGGGCAGCAGCCCGCCGACCAGGCCGACCACCAGGGAGAGCAGGAGACCGGTCAGAACCACCTCGAGGCCCACGGCGAACCGAATGTTCGCGGTCGCCACGCTGACCCGCAGGCCATTGACCAGGCAACCGAGCACCACCCCCAGCACGCCCCCGGCCAGGCCGAGCAGGACCGACTCCGCCAGGAACGAGACCAGGACGGCGTTCCGGCTGAAGCCCAGGGACCGGAGGGTGCCGACCTCCCGCATCCGTCCGGCGACCGCCGTGAACATGGTGTTCATCCCCCCGAACACCGCCCCCAGCGTGACGATCAGGGAGATCAGCAAGCCCAGACGGGCCACCACCCAGTAGATCTCCCCCGAAGCCGCATAGTGGTCCTGCTCGCGCTCGGCCGTCAGCAGGAAGCGGCGGTCGTTCTCCACCAACGCGATCACCCGATCGGCGTTCGCCGGGTCGCCTAGCTTGAGCGTGTAGCCGGAGTACTCGTCCCGGTCCGAGGCGCGCATGAGATCGGAGAGGTCAGCCAACACCTCGAACTCCAGGTTGGTGCCCCCGGCCTGGAAGACGCCGCTCACCGTCCAGCGTTCCCCGAACATGGCGATGGCCTCTCCGACCTTGACCCCGCCCAGCTTCTGCTGGGCTCCCCGTCCCAGCAGGACCCGGTTCCCGGTCAGGTCGGCCCCGCCCTGAATGCGGGTGAGCGTGTCGGCCACCTCGAAGAAGACCGGGGTGACGCCTCGCGCCACCATGAAGATGGCCTCGCTCTTCCCGGGCGCAGTGACCCAGGGCTCGATCGAGAGCTCAGGCGAGGCCAGCAGGCGGTCACCCTCCTTCTTGATGTGGGGAAGGTACGGGACCACGTCCCGGCTGTTCTTGGGCAGCGAGGAGAGGGACCGGTTGAAAGCGCCTTTCTGCAGGACGACCAGGTTGTCCGGAGAGCCGGTCTTGACGAAGCTGGCGGCCACTCCCCTTCCGAAGGCCACCATGGCCACGAACACCGCCACCGCGGCGGCGATCCCCAAGACGGTCAGGCTGCTCCGCGTCTTCCTCTCCAGGAGGCTCCGCACGCTGTACTTGAGTGGAATGCGCATGATCACCTCCTGCGCCTAGTCCACGAACCGAAGCGATTCGACGATCGCCAGCCGCGAGGCGTTGAGGCTGGGTATCAGCGCGCCCACCAGGCCGATCAGCAGGGCGATGCCCATCCCCAGCACGGCGTACTTGGGGCTCAGGATCAGGGGTATGAATCCTCCCAGGCTCCTTTCCGTGGCCAGCAGGGCGGCCGCAGTCCCGAGGCCGATGAGGCCACCGGCCGCCGCCACCAGCGTGGACTCCCCCAGCAGGATCTGCAGGACGTGGGCCCTCCTGAGGCCCAGGCTCCTCAGGATGCCGACCTCGCGAGTGCGCTCCCTGACGGACATGGAGACGCTGTTGGCCGCGCCGAACACGCTGGCCACGATGGTCGCCAGCAGCATCGCCGAGAGCATCCGCCGGATCTCCGCGAAGTCCTTCATCTCCTGCTCCTTGGCGGCCCGCTCGGACTGCGTGGTGGTGGGCTTGGGGTAGTTGGCCAGGGCGCCGTCGATGGACTTGGAGACGGCGGCCACCGCGCCGGGGTCGCTGACGGCGACGATCAGGTAGGTGCTCCGGCCCTCGTCGCGCTTCAGCCTGGCCAGGAACGGCTTGTGCACCAGGACGCCTTGTTCGTAGGACCGGTCGGCGCTGTGGAAGATACCGGCCACCTGGAGAGTGAGCCCGTCTTCGACTAGCGATATCGTCTGACCAACACGCCACCCGTACTGGCTGGCGGCCAGCCGGCCGACCAGCGCCGCGTCGCCGCGGGCGTGAAAGGCCCGCTCGTCGCCCTCACGGATCACTACCCGCTTGATGCTGCGGAAGGCGTCGTAGTCGACGCCCGAGACCACGACCAGGTTGTCCTTGCTCTGATAGGAGTAGAGGCCCCGAAGCACGCCGGTGGCGCTCACCACCCGGGGCGTCGAGCCGATCAGGCCCGCATAGCTGTCGAGCACCCGGCTGTTGAAAGGACAGGCGACGCCCTTCTCGTAGACGTTGAGCACCGATTCGCCGCTGGTGTCGAACAGCGTCTCGAACCCCGCCTCCACCGCTAGCAGCGCGGAAACCACGAAGATCGAGAGACCTATGCCCGCAGCGGTGACCAGCGTCCGGCGCCGACTCCGCCGCAGGTTCTTGAGGATGAGCGGCAGGAACCTCATTGTGGCCTCCCTTCCTTCCCGAGGTCGGGGACGAGGGTGCCCTTGTTCAGCCGGACCAGCCGCCGGGCGCGCCCCGCCGCCGCCGGGTCGTGCGTCACCATGAGGACGGTCTTGCCCAGGTCCGCGTTGAGGACGTGAAGCAGGTCGAGGACGTTTCCAGCCGACGAGGCGTCCAGGTTGCCGGTCGGCTCGTCGGCGATGATCAGCTTGGGGTCGGTCACCAGGCCCCGCGCGATTGCAGTGCGCTGCTCCTCCCCTCCGCTCATTTGGCGCGGGTAGTGGTCGGCCCGGTGGGCCAGGCCCACGATGGTGAGGGCGTCCAGGGCCCGCCGGCGCCGCTCGGCCTTCTTCATGTCGAACAGCAGCAGCGGCAACTCCACGTTTTCCACCGCCGTCAGCACGGGCAGCAGGTTGTACTGCTGGAAGACCAGGCCCACGTTGGCGGTCCGCCAGGCGGCCAGCTCGGCATCTTTCAGCTCGGCGATGTCGGTGCCCCCGACGACGACACGGCCCGCCGTCGGGCTGTCGATGCCGGCCACGATGTTCAGGAGCGTGGTCTTCCCGGAGCCGGACGGGCCCATGAGCGACACGTAGTCCCCGGCCACCAGGTCGAGGCTGATGCCGCTCAGGACGGCCACGTCGTGCTCCCCTCGCCGGTACGTCTTCGAGACCTCTTGGACGCTCAGTAGGCTGTCCATGTCCCTGCTTCCCTCCCTCTCTCTGGAGACCCGGAGCTTTCTACTTGAGCCTGATCGGCGAACCATCCTTCAGTTGGTCGAGGCCGGACACGATGACGCGGTCCCCTTCGACCAGCCCCTTGGTCAACGCCACCATTTCGTCCTGCCTGGCGCCGACCTCGACCGGCCGCTCGGAGGCTCGCGAGTCCGCGACCACGAACACGACGTGCCGTCCCTCTTTCTCCACCAGGGCGGCGGCCGGGATCCTCACCGCCGACGACCCGGATGCGGGAGCCTGTCCCAGGAAGTCGAGCTTCACGCTCATGTCGTAGGGCAGGACCCTGGCGGCGGCCTCCAGGGTGACCTTGACCTCGATCGTGTTCTTGTTCTTGTCCGCCCGGGGCGAGATCTGGGTGACCGAGCCGACCCACACGTCCTCCGGATAGGCCTGGGACGAGACCTCCACCCGCTGATGGAGCGCGATCCTGGCGATGTCGGTCTGGTTGACGTCCACCGAGACCTGCTGGCGGCCCAGGTCGGCCAGGGAGACAACGGGTGAGCCTACCGCAACCGTCTCGTACCCTTCGAGGTGGGGGGTGTCGGGTGAGACAAAGTCGCCGGCGTTCCTGAACTTCTTGAGCACCCGGCCGGCAATCGGCGCCCGCACCTTGGCGTACTCGAGGCGGTGGCTGGCGCCGATCCACCGCGCCCGAGCCGCAGTCAGCCCGGCACCGGCGGCGGCGATGTCCTCTCTCCTCGGGCCGGCCTCCACCCTGGCCAGAACCTGACGCGCGGCCTCCAGGTTCCCCTCCCCGACCTGATGCTCCGTCCTGGCCTGGTCGAGGGCCTGCGCGGACACAATACCCGCCTGGAACAGC
>DATECU010000345.1:0-20536 GCA_035286745.1 Vicinamibacteria bacterium
GGGTGACGCCGCTGATCGACGAGCGCACCCGCTCGTTCGAGGTGGTGGTGGAGATGCCGGGCAACCGAAGCCTGGTGGGCGGGCTGTTCGCGCGAGCCACCGTCAGGGTGGGCACGGTGCCGGGGGCTCTGGTGGTGCCACCCTCGGTGCTGCTCCGGGATGGCTCCCAACCCGACCAGGCCGATTGCTTCGCGGTCAAGGCCGGCAAGGCCGAGCGTCGCCGAGTCAGCTTGGGGGTCGAGAGCACCGCCGCCGTGCAGGTGACCAAGGGCTTGGAGGAGGGGGATGTGGTGGTGCTGGACCCGCCTACCGCGCTAGGTGACGGGGCGCCGGTCGAGATCCAGAACGGCAACGGCCGCCAAGGCGGCAAGTGAGCCGATCATGTTTCTGAGCAACCTGTCGATCAAGCAACCCGTGTTCGCCACCATGATGATGGCGGCGCTCGCCGTGTTGGGTGTCGCCTCCTACCGTCAGCTCAAGGTGGATCAGTTCCCCGACGTCGAGTTCCCGGTGGTGACGGTGAGCACCATCTATTCGGGCGCTTCGCCGGAGACCGTGGAACGCGAGGTCACCAAGAAGATCGAAGAAGCCATCAACACCGTGCAGGGGATCAAGCACATCGAGTCCTCCTCGCAAGAAGGCGTCTCCAGCATCATCATCTTCTTCCACCTCGAGGTGTCGACCCAGGTGGGTTCGCAGGACGTCCGGAGCAAGGTGGCCGCCATCCGCGGCACGCTCCCCCGCGACATCGAGGAACCGATCGTCCAGCGCATCGACCCCGCCGCCATGCCCATCGTGTCGCTGGCCGTCAACGCCGAGGGTCTCTCGCGTCAGGCGGCCACCGACGTGGCCGAGAAGATCATCAAGCGGCGGCTGGAAAACGTGCCGGGCGTGGGGGCCGTCAATCTGGTCGGCGAGTCCAAGCGCGAGATCCAGGTGGTGGTGGACCGGGCCAAGCTCGAGGCCTACCACGTCTCCCTGGCCGAAGTGGTGAGCGCGCTGGGGCGCGAGAACGTGGACGTGCCGGCGGGTTCCGCCGATCGAGGTGCCACCGAAGCCCTGGTCCGGGTGGCGGCCCGAGGCAAGAGCGCGGCCGACATCGGGCGCATACCTGTAAAGCATACCGAAGGCTCCACGCTTCACGTCAGCGACCTGGCCCAGGTGGTGGACGGCGCGGTGGAGGCCAAGAACCTGGCCCTGCTGGACGAGCGGCCGGCGCTGGCGGTGGACGTTCAGAAGCAGTCGGGAGCCAACACGGTGGCGGTGGCCGACGGCGTCAAGGCCATGGTGGAGAAGATCGCCAAGGACCTGCCGGCCGGGGTCTCGCTTCAGGTGGTGCGCGACGACTCCAGCTTCATCCGCGAGTCGATCCATGACGTGAACACCACCATGATCATCGGCGGCATCCTGACCGTGCTCATCGTCTACATGTTCCTGAACTCCTGGCGCTCCACCATCATCACCGGCGTCACCCTGCCGATTTCCGTCATCGCCGCCTTCACGGTCATGAAGGGCTTCGGCTTCACCATCAACATCCTGACCTTGATGGGTCTCTCGCTCGCCATCGGCATGCTGATCGACGACGCCATCGTGGTGCGCGAGAACATCGTCAGGCACTTGCAGCGGGGCAAGGACCACATCCAGGCGGCACAGGACGGGACCGCCGAGATCGGCCTGGCGGTGATGGCGACCACCTTCACCATCGTCGCCGTGTTCATCCCGGTGGCCTTCATGGGCGGCATGGTGGGGCGCTTCTTCTACGAGTTCGGCATCACGGTGGCCGCCGCGGTGCTGGTATCCCTGTTCGTGAGCTTCACCCTCGACCCCATGCTCTCCTCGCGTTGGGTGGACCCGGACATCGAAATGGACCGGCACACCCACTGGCTGGGCAAGCTCTTGCAGCGCTTCAATCGCTGGTTCGACGACCTCCACCTGCGCTACGAGCGCTTGCTGGGCTGGGCCCTCGGTCATCGCAAGACGGTGCTGGCGGCCGCCACCCTGGCCTTCCTGAGCAGCTTCCCCATCCTGGGTCTGCTAGGCGGCGACTTCATGCCCGACTTCAACCGCGGCGAGTACCAGGTCATGTTCAAGGCCACCCCCGGCGCCACCCTGCGAGAGACCGGCGAGCGGGCCCGGGAGATGGTGCGCCGCCTCAAGAGCCTGCCCGACGTCGAGTACACATACACCACGATTGGCGAGGCGGGCAGCCAGTACCGGCCGGTGACCGAGGGCTCGACCTTCGTGAAGCTCCGGGAGTCGAGCCGGGGTCAGAGCTTCAGCGAGGTGCTGAGGCAGGCCAGGAAGGTCATCGAGGAGGTGCCCGGCCTCACCTACGGCCTAGTGGAGGCGGGTCCCTTCGGCCAGAAGCCGATCCAGATCAGCGTCCGCGGGCCCGAGGTGGACGAACTGGACCGCATCTCGCGGGAGCTCACCGACGCCATGCGCGGGATTCGGGGCCTGGCCGACATCGATACCAGCCTGGAAAAATCGAAGCCGGAGCTTCGAGTGACCGTGGATCGCAACCGGCTGTCGGATCTGGGTCTGAACGCTGCGCCTATCGCAACAACCTTGCGGGCGGCCGTATCGGGGGAGGTAGCCACCACCATCGAGGACGCCGAGGGCGATAGCCACGACGTGCGGGTGCGCCTGCGCGCCGACCAGCGGAGCTTCGCCGACGACCTGCTCCAGCTCACCGTGCCCTCGGATCGCGACGACCCGCGCGGCGACAAGACGCTGGTTCCGCTCCGCGAGGTGGCGGCAGCGGCGGCGGGCACCGGACCCTCGACCATCCGGCGCAAGGACCTGCAACGGGAGGTCCGCATTTCGGCCAACCCCGACGGACGCAGCCTGGAGGAGATCGCCCGCGACATCGAAGTCGCCGGCACCCGCATCAAGCTGCCTCCCGGCTACGACATCGTGCACGGCGGGGACGCCGAGGAGCTCAAGGACATGTTCGCCAACATGTTCCAGGCCCTGACCCTGGCCATCGTCTTCATCTACCTGATCCTGGCCTCCCAGTTCGGCTCCTTCACCCACCCCCTCTCCATCATGCTGTCGTTGCCGCTGTCCCTGGTGGGCGTGGCAGTGGCGCTCTTCGCCACCGGCGACAGCCTGAACATCATGAGCATGATCGGGCTCATCATGCTCATGGGTTTGGTGACCAAGAACGCCATCCTGTTGGTGGACTTCACCAACCAGGCGCGGGCCTCGGGGCTGGACCGGAACCGCGCCCTGATCCGGGCCGGCACCACCCGGCTGCGGCCCATCGTGATGACCACGCTGGCCATGATCTTCGGCATGCTGCCGCTGGCCTTCGCCATCGGCGCCGGCGCCGAGATGCGGGCCCCCATGGCCCGCGCCGTAATCGGCGGCCTCATCACCTCGACCCTGCTGACCCTGGTGGTGGTGCCGGTCGTCTACACCTACCTCGACGGGCTGCGCCCGGCGGCTCTCCGCGAATGGCTGGCCTCGCGGAGAAGGGCGCGGCGCGGCGAGACGGTGCCGGAGGGCGTCGTCTCGGCGCAGGATTGAGTAGGCCGAAAGAGCTGAGGGCCAGGCGTTGGGTTCAGACTCCGGACCGTTTCCTCGCCTCCTGAACGCGGCGACAGGCGTCGTCGAAGCGGCGCTTGAGCTCGGCGCCCGCCTCGCCCGCTGAGCCGACGCGAGACCAGGCGGCCTGGGCTTGCTCCAGCTCGCGAGCCAGGGCCTGCCAGCGCGCCTCCTCCGCCGAGCGCCCGCCCATGGTGTTGGTGGCCAGCGCCTCCTTGAGCCGCGAAGCCAGGTCGCCGGCGGCGACCACCGGCTCCGCCGGCGCCAAGGCTTCGACCTTGGCCAGGAGCTTCTCCAGCTTGAGGCGATTGGCCTCGGGGTCGAGGTCTGTCCCCTGGAAAGCCGCGGGAACCGCGGCCACCACTTGGTCTCGGGCCGCGAAGAAGCGAGACTGAAGGTCGGTTCCCGGGTTCCGGGGTAGCTCGGGAAGCCGGCGCCAGTCGGCGAGCAACGCCTGCACCTGATCAGCCAGGTCCGCTGCCCCGCTCTCACCGGCCGATTTCAAGAGGCCCTCCATCCGGGAGAGCAGCGCCTCGCACGCCGCCCGCGCCGCTGCCAGCGTCAACTGGTCCCGCTTCTGGTAGCGGTCGAAGACCACGTCGCAGGCGGCCCGGAAGCGCTGCCAGAGCGCCTCCGACTGGCTGCGGCGCACCGGCCCCGCCGCCTTCCACTCGGCTTGTAGGCGTTTGGCGTCCGCCACCGCCTGCTCCCAAGTGGTCGACTCTTGGAGTGCTTCCACCTGGGCGATCAGGGCCCGCTTCTTCTCCAGGTTCCTGGCCCACTCCCCCTTGCGCTCCACCAGGTCGCTCTTCCGGCGCTCGAAGAAGTGGTGACAGGCTCGCTGAAAGCGCTGGTGGAGTTCAGCTTCTTGGCGCCGCGGACCGGGACCGATGGTCTTCCATTCGCCTTGCAGGCGCTTGAGCTCGGCCGCCGTCTTGACCCACTCGGTGGAGTCCTTGAGGGCTTCCGCTTGGAGAGCCAGCGCCTGCTTCTGTTCCAGGTGGCGCGCCTGCTCCGCCCGCCGCTCTGCGAAATAGGCGTCGGTCGTCGCCTTCACCTGATCGCGAGCCGCCTTGAAGCGCAGCCACAACGCCTCCGCCTGCTCCTTGGGCGCCTGACGCGCCGCCTTCCAGCGCTCCTGGAGTTCCTGGCTCTCTTGGGCCACCGCCGGCAGGTCCTGGCGATCGCGGAGCGCCTCCATCCGGCCGCACAGCTCCTCCTGGATGGAGACGTTGGCCCAGCGCGTCCACTCGTCGGCCTCACGCAGCTCCTGGAGCTTGGGGAAGAGGGCGGAGCGCGCCGCCTTCAGGCGAGCCAGGACCTGATCCCGATCGTGCTTGGTCGGAAAGCGCCCCGGGTTGTCGAGGATGTCCTTGGACTCGCGAAAAACCCGTGCCGCCTCGCCTAGCGGCGGAGCCTGGGTCGCGGCCAAGGCCTCCAGACGCTGGCACACATCGAGCAGGTGGGCCAGGTTGTCTTGGGCGGCGCGTTCGCGCTCCATTCGCTCTGTGGCAGCCCGCTCCACCAAACGCGTCAGGGCAGTCTCGAAGCGGGTGCGCAGGTCGGCGGGCGGCGGACCCGCCAGCGCCCAGTCGCTCTTGAGGGCGGCCACGGCGTCCCTCGTGTCCGACGAAACCCCGCCTTCCGCCAGTGCCTCCGCGGTCGCAACCAGCTCGCTCAGACGGGTCCGGC
The DNA here is from genome assembly GCA_035286745.1 of Vicinamibacteria bacterium. Lineage (GTDB taxonomy): Bacteria > Acidobacteriota > Vicinamibacteria > Fen-336 > Fen-336 > DATECU01. Next base: position 5,242 of record DATECU010000345.1, read on the forward strand.
CGGCCTCTTCGGTGGTCGGAGCAGGCTCGCCCGAAACGGCTTCGGCCGCCGGCTCGGGGGCGGCCACAACCGGCTCAGGGGGCGCGGGGGCTGGCGGCGCCGGCGGTGGGGTCGAGCTCGCTGCTTCCGCGTTGAGCGCGGCCGCAGCGGCGTCGGCGGCGGCGGCCAGGGCACGGGCCTTGGCCCGCGCCTCCTCTTCCGCCTGCTGGCGGGCCAGCTCCTGCAAGGCAGCCTGGGCGCGGCGGCCAGCCGCCTTGCACCTGGCGCGGGCGGCCACCGCTTGCCAGACCTCCCGATCCGTCACCCGCTCGAGTGCCGCCAGGGCCACGTCCTTGGCCTCGGCCTTCAGCGCCACTTCCGCCAACAGCCCCGGATCGCTGATCTGCTCGAGCGCCGCCAAACGGATGGCTCCCGATTCCGCGCTCTTGGCCACCGAGGCCAAGGCCCGCGGTTCCTGGAGTCGGGCCACCGCCTGCGGGCGCAGGCTCGCCAGGCGGGCCTCCTTGGCGACCGCCACCAGGTGGCGGGACTCGCTGAGGGCCAAGAGGGCGGTCTCCGCCGAGGCATCCTCGCGGCTGAGCGCCGCCGCGAGGAGCAACTCCGTGGCCTCGCCCCGGACGCCCAGGTCGCCGTCGGTCCCCGCCACCTCGGCCAGAACCGAGACCTCGGTCAGACGCTGGACGGCGGCGCGCCGAACGCGGGGATCGGGATCGGTGCGAGCGAGATCGGCAAAGAGCTGCTGCTGGTGGCTGCCGAGCTGCCGAACGCCGGCGGCGCGTTGGGCAGGCTCGGCGTTCTGCCAGAGGGGGCGAGGCTTGAACCAGTCGAGGAGGGCCATGGCGTTCACGTTCTCCGTCTAGAGAAACCGTGACTATACCCCTTGCCGGTCGCGTCGCGAAGGGGACCGCGCGCGCGCCACCTGGGCAGCCGCGCGTCAAGCGGTTCTGGGTTGCGCTTGGGTCCTCGCCTGGCACGCGTTAAGATAGTGGGCTGCCTGTTGCGGCAAGGAGGCCAGTGGGGCGATGGGTGATGCTGGAGAGGCGCTGATCGATGCCGAGGATCGTTTTCAGGAGCGGCTGGCCGAGCGGGAGCACCAGCGGGCCAGGAGTCGCTTGCAGCCCGGGAAGGATCCGGTGCGGGAGCGCCTGAGACAGTCCCTGGAGTTGGCGAAGTGCGACCTGGAGCAGCAGGCTTCGACCGTCAGCAACCCGCAGCGCCAGCAACAGATCCGGGAGACGCTGGCGGACCTGGATCGGCGCCTGGCTGAGGTCTAGCCGGCAGTTCCTCTGGACCGCAGCCGTCGGGCGACGCCCAAGGCGACGGAGCGGCTCGCTCCCGACGGTGGTCAAGCGATTGGACCCCATCTACCGGAGCGACCGCAATCGAGGAGTAGCCGGGGCCGCGCCAGGCGAGTTCGCGCCGCTCCACCTGGGGCGGTTCGAGGTGTTTCCCCCGGTGGTGCTGGCGCCCATGGCCGGGGTGACCAACCCACCGTTCCGCCGGCTTTGCCGTGGCTTCGGCGCCGGGCTCTACGTGAGCGAGATGATCACGGCGCGAGCCCTGGTCGAGGGCAATCGCAAGACGCTGCTCCTGGCCAGCTTCGCCCCCGACGAGGAGGTGAGGAGCCTCCAGCTCTACGGCGTCGACCCCCACTACGTCGGCGAGGCCGTGAAGGCTCTGGTCGGTGAGGACCGCATCGATCACCTGGACCTGAACTTCGGCTGCCCGGTGCGCAAGGTCACCAGCAAAGGTGGGGGCGCCGCCATTCCCTTGAAGCCCAGGCTGCTCAGGAACATCGTGCGGGCGGCGGTTGGTAGCGCCGGCACGGTCCCGGTCACCCTCAAGTTCCGGCTGGGCATCGACGCCGAGCACCTGACATTCATGGAGACCGGTCGTGTCGCCGAAGGCGAGGGATGCGCGGGGGTGGCGCTCCACGCCCGCACCGCCGCTCAGCTCTATGACGGCGAGGCCGTCTGGGAGCGGATCGCGGAGCTCAAGCACGCGGTGCGCTCGATCCCGGTGCTGGGCAACGGCGACATCTGGGAGGCGGAGGACGCCTTACGAATGATGCGCCTGACCGGCTGCGACGGCGTGGTGGTGGGGCGGGGCTGCCTGGGCCGGCCCTGGTTGTTCCGAGATCTGGCCGACGTCTTTGCCGGCCGAGAGCCTCAGAACCCGCCCGACTTCGGTGGGGTGGTGGATGTCATGCTGGAGCACGCCAGGCTGCTGGTGGACTGGCTGGGCGAAACCACCGCTATGCGCGGCTTTCGCAAGCACAGCGCCTGGTACACCAAGGCCTTCCCCGGCGGCGCCTCCTTGCGCGAGCGGCTGATGCGTGTCGGCACCCTGAAGGGGCTCGACGAGGTCCTGGCCGGGATCGACCGCGGCGTGCCCTTTCCCCCCGAGGCCATGCGGGTGAGACGGGGCAAGACCGGCGGCACCCAGAAGGTGGCTCTGCCCCACGGCTACCTGGACCACCTGGACGACGAGACGCCGCCCGACCCCGAAGCCGAGGCCGCCGACTCGGGCGGGTAGCCTTCCGGCCAACCCTCCGACGTCGCCGGCTGCCCTGCGGCGACGTCACCACGTCGGTCCGATCCCGGCGATCCCCGCCTGAGGTTTGACACGCTACCGACCGTTGCTATACGCTTTGCGCTCGTGTCGGGTTTGACGTCGTCCAAAAGCGGCTGGCGGGTAGTCGGCCACGGCATCGGGGTTCTCGCCGCAATGCTGCTGGTCGTGCACTGGTTCGGCTCGGACTTCGACGGTGACGGCTTCGGCGACTCGCTCTCGCTCGGTGGACTCAGTGTTCATTTCCTCTGGACGGGAGACCGGGTGTCGGACCAGGGCCGTCCGATGGGTGAGAACTGGAAGGCGATCCTCCGCGAGGCTCTGCTCACCAACGACTTCGTTCTTGAGTTCCTGAACCGAACGGATGCCGCTGAGGTCGCCCGGGTCCGGAAGGCGGCGATCGAGATCGTCGGCGACGCTACGAGCGACCGGCAGAAAGTCGAGCGACTCCTCGGCTGGCTGGACCGCGGTTGGGACTTCAGTGTCGAGCGTTCGGTGGTGAATGCATCCGCCCTGCTCGAGAAGCGCCACGGCATGTGCGAGACGAGTGGGCTCGTCGTCGGCCTCCTGGACAGCCTGGGCATCAAGGCCCGAGAGGTCGCCACTTCAGGGCCGGGCCTCGGCATCGACGTCGAGGTGTGGATCGAGGGCAAGTGGCGGCTCGCCCGTGTCTTCGGCAACAGGCAGCTGGAGAACCGCAGCATCATCGAGACGCTACCGGGGCACGAGTTTGACGCGTGCATCGTGTACTACTGGAGAGATCTCAAGGGGAAGCTGTTTCGGACCAAGCTGTGGTACGACCCTCGGATCGCGGCGATCTTCCTCACTGATCACGGGCTGAGTGAGGGGGCGGTCCCCGACGTCAGCCGGCTTCGGGTGAGCTACTGAGCGGACCGTGTTGAGTGCAGGCGGTCTGACGACGAAGTACCGGCTAGGCATCCTACTGCTCCTGGCGTCCATCGTGGCGTCGGCCGCTCTGGTGAGAAGCTCCGGCTACGATTTGGACGGCGACGGCTGGCCTGACTCGCTCGTCCTAGGTCCATCCACACTGCACCTGTTCCTGACGATCGACAAGCCGGGCCCACCCTCCCGCCAACGCGAGTACGGTCGCCTTTACGACGTCCCACCGGACTACGTTCACGTCATCGTGAGAAGGGCGTTCGAGTTGGAGCCACGATGGACTGTCGTGTCGGCCGACGATCACCTGCGTACGACCGAGGTGTTCCGCCGAGCCGATGGGGCGCGCGCGGTGGTGCGCGTCGACGAGTGGAGGGGCCGTAGCGTGACCCGGATCATCCCGACAGAGCCAGCCAGCGCGTCGGCGAGCGACGTCTCAGCCTCGGCTCTCCATGCTGTGGAGTCCCTTCTCTTCCACGGAATCTCGACCCCGCCCACGGTCCGGGACTTCGCACCGCCGTCATAGCTCCGGCCCCCGGCCCCACCGAATGTACCGGAGGCACCTATCGTGACGTAGCGCTTGTCTAGAATCTCGCGGGGCGTCTACCGCGAACGCAGCGTCTTCTTGAGGTCGGCCAGGACGGCGAAGGGGTTGTTGAGCGGCGGCGGCTTGCGTTCGCTGCGTTCCTCGGGGCGGGGGCGGCGGTCGTGGGGCTTCCCTCCCGGGGGGCGGGGCGGGCCGCTGGGAGGACGGCCGGCTGCCGCGCGCGCTTCCGGAGGCCGGGGGGACGGCTTGCGCGCCGGCTCACGGCCCTCGGCGTCCTTCTTGGGCACCTCGCCGGGGGCCTTGCGAGGCGCCTCGCGCTTCAGGGTGAGGGCGATCTGGTGCTTCTCCAGGTTGATCTCCAGCACCCGCACCTCCACCCGCATGCCGGGGTGCACCACCTCCCGCGGGTCCTTGACGAAGCGGTCGGAGATCTGGGAAACGTGGACCAGACCGTCCTGGTGGACGCCGATGTCCACGAAGGCTCCGAAGTTGGTGACGTTGGTGACCAGGCCGGGGCACTTCATGCCCGGCTTCAGATCCTCCAGGTTGTGGATGTCCTCGCGGTAGGCGAAGGGGACGAACTGCTCGCGGGGGTCGCGGCCGGGCTTCTCGAGCTCGCGCACGATGTCGGCGTGAGTAAAGTCCCCCACCTGCTCGCGCAGCTCGGTCGCCTGGCGCACCAGCTCGACCCCCGGGCCCAGAAGCTCGCGGACCTGCTTGCCCAGGCGTTGGGCCAGGGCCTCCAGAGCCGCATAACGCTCTGGGTGGACGCCGGTGTTGTCGAGGGGGTGGGGAGCCCCCGGGATCCGCAAGAAGCCGCCGGCCTGCTCGAAGGTCTTCTTGGTGAAGCGGGGAACCTCCAGCAGTTGCTGGCGGGAGTGGAAGAGGCCCTGGGTCTGGCGGCGCTCCACGACGGCCTTGGCCAGGATGGGCCCGATGCCGGAAACGTGGGACAGCAGATGGTAGGACGCGGTGTTGAGGTCGACCCCCACCTGGTTGACGCAGGAGTCCACCACCAGGTCCAGGCTCTTCTTCAGTGAGTTGGGCGCCACGTCGTGCTGGTACTGGCCCACGCCGATGCTGCGGGGCTCGATCTTCACCAGCTCGGCCAGTGGGTCCTGCAGCCGGCGGGCGATGGAGACCGCGCCACGAATGGTGAGATCGAGCGCGGGGAACTCCTCGCGGGCCACCTCGCTGGCGCTGTACACGCTGGCGCCGGCTTCGTTCACCATCACCACCGGGACGGCGGTGCCCGCCTCCTTCACGGCCGAGCGGAGGAAGCTCTCGGTCTCCCGGCCGGCGGTGCCGTTGCCGACGGCGATGGCCTTGACCGGAACCGCTTCGAGGATCTCCCCCAGGAGCTTCTTGGCCGCCGCCTGGCCGGCCTGGTTCTGCAGCTTCATCACCGCGCTCGAGAGGTACTTCCCGGAGTCGTCGACCACCGCCAGCTTGCAGCCGGTCCGCTGGCCGGGGTCGACGCCTAACACGGCCTTGGATCCGAACGGGGAGGCCAGCAGGAGCCCCCGCAGGTTCTCCGCGAACACCTTGATGGCCGCTACGTCGGCGACCTCCTTGAGGGCGCGGTGGACCTCGTTCTCGATGGAAGGAAGCACCTGAGCCTTGAGCGCCAAACGCGCCGCGCGGAGCAGAATGGCGGCTCCCGGCGAATCGGGCACCGTGCAGGCCGCCGCCTCGAAGGCGTGCGCCAAGCGCTCCTCGTACTCGCTGTCGTCGGGCGGGCCGCTCACCCCCAGGCTCAGCTCCTTCTCCATCCAGCCCCGGCGCATGGCCAGGTAGCGGTGCGAGCTCTCCGGCTTGAGCAGGGCCTGAATCGGCTCCTGGTGGGCGAAGTAGCGCTCGTACTTGCTGACGGCCTTGGCTTCCTCGCCCTTCTGGCTGCGCAAGTGGCCCCGCTCCAGGGTGGCCTTGCGTACCATTTGGCGCAGCTCCTGGATCTCGGCCAGACGCTCGGTCAGGATGTCCTGGGCGCCCTCCAGGACCTGAGCCAACTCCGGGAAGCCCGCCTCGGCGTTCCGGAAGGTGAAAGCCCACAGCTCCAGCGTCTGGCCGGGGAGGGGCTGCTCGGTCCCGTGCCCGCACTTCCAGATCCAGTCGGCGAGCGGCTCGATCCCCGCCTCCTTGGCCAGCGTCGCCTTGGTCTTGCGCTTGCGCTTGTAGGGAAGGTAGAGGTCCTCCAGGGCGTCGCGGTCGAAGGTGGAGAGGACCTTCTCCCTGAGCTCGGGGGTGAGCTTTTTCTGGCGCTCGATCTCCTCCACGATGAAGGTCTGGCGTTTCAGGGTCTCGTCCCAGCGCTCCTTGGCGTCCAGCACCTTCTGGATCGCCACCTCGTCCAGGTTCCCCGTCTGTTCCTTTCGGTAGCGAGCGATGAAGGGAACCGTGCCGCCAGCCCCCGCCAGCTCAAGCACGGCCGCGGCTCCGCGAAGGGGGATCCCGGGCTCGACCGAGGGCAACCAGGTCTCGAAGGTCATGGCCGTCACGGCGACGTCACTCCTTTGACGGGGGCCCGACACCCCCGGTGAGGCGAAAACGGGGCATTCTATGTCAAGCAGCGTTCCGAAGGCACCAGGGCGGCCGGGCAGCCGGGCAGCCGGGCAGGCGGGCAGGCCGGGCAGCCGGGCAGGAACTCCGGCTCCCGGTCACTGCAAGACCCACACACACTGGGGGAGCGCGTGGCATAAAATCGCGCAGGGGAGGGCATCGATGCGACACCAGATCCTGTACCAACCGTCCTACAGTCTGGCCGTGGTCCAGCTCGAGCAAGGGGAGCAGATCGTCACCGAGTCTGGAGCCATGGTCAGCATGTCGCCCACCATCAAGCTTCAGGCCAAGATGTCGGGCGGTGGCGTCTTTGGGGCCTTGAAGAGCGCGGCCGGCGGGGAGAGCCTGTTCCGCACCACCTTCACTGCTGAGGCAGGCCCGGGAGAGATCACGCTGGCGCCGGCCACGGTGGGCGACATCATGCCGGTGGAACTGCAAGGCTCGCGGTTCTTCGTGCAAGCCGGGAGCTACCTGGCGGGAGCCGCCCAGCTCGGCATCAACGTCCAGGGCAGCCCGCGCTCCTTGCTCTCGGGTGAGAGCCTGTTCCTGGTGGTCGTCGAGGGCTCCGGGCTCTTGCTGCTTTCGTCCTTCGGCGCCATCCACGCCAAGGAGCTGGCGGCGGACGAGGAGTACATCGTCGACACCGGCCACATCGTGGCCTTCGAGCACACCGTCACCTACCGTATCGAGAAGGCCGCCGGCCAGAGCCAGGGCCTGGGCGGCTTCCTGAAGGGCATGGTGCAGTCGACCCTCTCTGGCGAGGGCTTCGTGTGCCGTTATCGGGGACCGGGCCGGATCTACCTGCAGACGCGGCAACTGCGGAGCTTCGCCGGTCAGCTCATCCCCTTCTTGCCCAAGGCGTCAAGCTAGAGACGTTCACCGCACCCAGGGGGGTCGAACGGTTCGAGGGCCGAGCCCGCGCCAGGCAAGAAGGAGGGGGCCTTGATCCGCCGGTTGCTCCGGACCTATCTACCGGCGCTGCTGCTCGGCCTGCTGGGGCTGGGCCTCAACCGGTTCGAGACCCAGATCCTGACCGAAGAGACGCCGGAGTTCGTTTTCGGCGGGGCTCCGGTGCTGCTGGCTTTCGTCTGGTTGGGCTTCCGGGCCGGCCTTCTCTCCGGAGTAGTCGCGTTAGGCGCGCTGCTCTTCCAGCGCGAACCCGCGGGCTGGGCCACCGGCGTGTACCTGCTGGAGGCGGCGGCGGCGGCCCTGCTCTACCGCCGCTTCGGCAGCCTGGTTTTTTCGGTGGTGGTGTTCTGGTTGGGGGCGGGCTGGGCCCTCGACCTGCTGCTGTACGGCGGCCTGGTGGGCCTGTCGCGCGACTACCTGGTCCTGCTCTTCGCGAAACAGGTCTTCAACGGGATCCTGAGCGCCCTGCTGGCCGAGGTGGGCCTCGAGTTTCTGGGCGCTCATCTGGCGGCGGCTCCGGCCCGGCCCCTACGCACCCATGTGTTCTCCCGGGTGGTGTTCGTGGTGATGATCCCGGCGTTGGTCCTGGGCCTCTTCTACACCCGGGCCACCTACCAGCGGTGCATCGCCGAGGCCCGAAACCGCGAGGCCCAGGCGGCGGCGGAGACCAGCGCAGCGGTGGCGGGCTTCCTGGGCGAGCGCACGGCGGCGCTCCGGCGACTGGCCCGCAGGGTGGAACAAGACTGGTCCCTGGGCGGGCGCGGCAAGAGCCCCCACCTGGCGGTCTTCGCCCTGGGGCACCCGGAGTTCCTGAACCTGGGGCTGACCGACGCCCTGGGCACGGTGCTGGACATGAACCCCGCCGTCAATGCGTTAGGGGAGACCTTGGTCCGCGGGGCGATCGGGCGGCGCGGCTACTTTCAGCAGGCTCGGAGCACGCTCAGCACCGCCTATGCGCCGCTGATCCTGGGCAACCTCCACGTACGCGAGGCCCGGGGCAGCGAGCCGGTTCTGCTGGTGGCGGAACCGCTCCTTGACCGGCAAGGTGGGTTCGCGGGCGCCCTCTTTGCTGCCCTTGACGGCAACGCGCTTCAGCCGTTGCTGAGCCAGGGCCGGCAGCACGGGCGTGAGATCTCCACCCTCTTCGACCACCAGGGAACCACCATCGTCTCTCTGGACCCAGCCAGGCCACCCGGCGCTGGCCTCCGGTCTCAATTGCCGGCCCAGGTGGTGGGCGCCCGCTCGGGCCGGACCTTCACCCACTATCCGCCGCCTGACGATTCGCTGGAAAGCCGACTGGCGCTGAACCTGCGGCATGCCGCCTACGCTCCGGTGCTGGCCCCCGGCTGGGGGGTGCTGGTCGAGCTGCCGGCGGCGGCCCTGCACGCCGAGATGGCCCCCAGCGCCTTGCGCACGCTGGCCTCCTTCTTGGGCACCCTGGGCATCCTCTATCTGGTGGTCTCCCGTTTCACGCGCAGTGTCTCCGATCCCTTGCTCTCGGTCAGCCGAGCCGCCAGCGAGATCAGCCTGGGTCGAGCCCCCGAGCCTCGGGCCATGGAGAACCTGGCGCTCTCCCCCATGGCCGAGATCCGGGACCTGGCCACCCAGTTCGCGGCCATGGAGAAGGCGGTGGCCGAGCGAAGCCTGGAGCGGGAGGAGGCGCTGCGCCGCAGCGAGGCCCTGATGCGCGCCTTCCTGGAGAGCATCCCTTTCGACTGCTGGGCCACCGACCAGGACGGGCGTTATGTGCTCCAGAACTCCGCCTCCGTCGCCCACTGGGGCCGGCGGCTGGGGAGGACGCCGGCGGAACTCGATCTGCCGCCCCCGCTGCTGGCGCGTTGGGAAGAGAACAACGCGCGGGCCCTCGGGGGTGAGGTGGTGCGGGGCGAGGTGGTGTTGCTCCAGGAGGGCCAGGAGCGCACCTACTACAACGTGATCGCCCCCATCTGGGACGGCGGCCGGGTGCGGGGCACGGTGGGGGTGAACATCGACGTGAGCGACCGCAAGCGGCTGGAGGAGCAGTTGCGCCAGGCGCAGAAGATGGAGGCGGTGGGTCGGCTGGCCGGTGGCGTGGCCCACGACTTCAACAACATCTTGAACGTGATCGCGGGTTATGCGGTGCTGCTGGAGCGGGGGTGGCCGGAGGGGCCGGAGCGGGTCAAGCTGTCGGAGATCGTGAAGGCCGCCGACCGAGCCACCGCGCTGGTGCGACAGCTGCTGGCCTTCTCGCGGCGGCAGGTCTTGCAGCCTCGGGTGCTGGATCTGAACGACGTGGTGCTGGAGACCGACGGCATGCTGAGGCGGCTGATCGGCGAACACATCGAGCTCCTGACGGTGACCGCCTCCGACCTGGGTCGCGTGAAGGCCGACCCCGGTCAGATGCAGCAGGTGCTGGTGAACCTGGCGGTCAACGCCCGGGACGCCATGCCGAGCGGGGGTCGGCTGACCATCCGGACCGCGAACCTGGAGGCGCCAGAGGCGGAATCGAGCCGGGCCGGGGCAGTGTGGCGTTATGTGCGCCTGACGGTATCCGACACCGGCTGCGGGATGGACGCCGAGACCCGAGCCCGGCTCTTCGAGCCCTTCTTCACCACCAAAGCCAAGGGCTCGGGCACCGGCCTGGGCCTGGCCACCGTATACGGGATCGTGGCTCAGAGCGGAGGCGCCATCAGCGTCGAGACCGCCCCCGGCCAGGGGGCCAGCTTCCGCATTGACCTCCCCCGCACCGACGAGGCCGTTGAACCCGAACGGCCCAGCGAGCCGGCGATCCGCCACGGAGGCTCGGAGACACTGCTGCTGGTCGAGGACGAAGACAGCGTGCGCCGCTTGGCGCTGGAGGTGCTCCGGAGTCGGGGCTACACGGTGCTAGAGGCGGCGCGACCCCAGGCGGCCCTGGAAGCTGCGACCCGGCACCCGGGCCCCATCCATCTGCTGGTCACCGACGTGGTGATGCCGGGCATGGACGGTCCCACCCTCGCCCAGCGCCTTCTCGAATTGCGTCCGGGCCTCAAGGTGCTCTTCATGTCGGGCTACAGCGAGGAGGCGGTGGCGCGCGGCGGGGTGCTTGAGGAGGGCGCCGGCTTCCTGCAAAAGCCAGCGAAGCCCGATGAGCTGACCCGGGCCGTGCGCCGGATACTGGACCGCCAGGCGTCGGCTTGACCGCCGGCGCCTACTCTTTGCCGGCCCCCTTGACCTTGAGCAAGTGGTCGTTCTCCTTGAGGAAAGCGCGGATCTCCTCGGCCATGTCCAGAAGCCGCGTCCACTGCTCCTTGTAGAGCGTGACCGGGAAGCGGCCCAGACCGTAGACCGAGAGAGCTCCCTTCTCGCTCACCTTGAGCGCAGACCTTCCCCGCTGGGTTTTCAGTCGTTCGTTCTCCGCCCTCAGCCGCTCCAGCTCCGCCTTCAGTTCCTCGTCAGCAGCCATCTTCGCCCTCCGCAACGTGCGGGAGCATTCTACCGCCAACCTCGGAAGGCGGCGGCCGGCTGGAGGAGAGCGCAGTGGCCTGCTAGGCTCTGGACCATCCGGAGGGTGATGCATGAAGGCGATTCGGGTGGCGAGCTGCGGCGGGGCCGAGGTCTTGAGGCTGGAGGAGGTCCCGCCCCCTTCGCCAGGATCCGGCGAGGTGGTGATGCGAGTGGCCGCGGCAGGACTCAACTTCATAGAGGTCTATCAGCGCACCGGGCTGTATCCGGTTCCTCTTCCCTTCACGCCGGGAGGGGAAGCGGCGGGCGAGGTGATAGCGGTAGGAGCCGGCGTGACCTCGCTCCAGCCGGGCGATCGCGTGGCCTCGGTCGCGGTGCAAGGCGCATACGCAGAACAGGCTACCCTGGCCGAAGAGCGTGCGATCAAGCTGCCGGCCACCGTCACCGACGAGATGGCGGCGGCGGCAATGCTCCAGGGCATGACCGCACACTACCTGGCTCACACCACGTACCCGCTCAAAGCCGGGGACTCCTGCCTCATCCATGCTGCGGCTGGCGGCGTGGGCCTGCTGCTGGTGCAGATGGCGAAGCGGGCGGCGGCCCGGGTGTTCGCCACCGTCTCCACGGAAGCAAAAGCGGAGCTGGCCCGGCAGGCCGGTGCCGATGTCGTCATGCGTTACACGCACGAGGACTTCTCCGCGGTGGTCAAGGAGAAGACCGGCGGCCGTGGGGTAAACGTGGTCTACGACTCGGTGGGCCAGTCCACCTTCGAGAAGAGCCTGGCCTGCCTGGCGCCGCTGGGCATGCTGGTGCTGTTCGGCCAGTCCAGTGGGCCGGTGCCCCCGGTGAACCCGCGGGTGTTCGCGGCCGGCTCCTTCTTCTTCACCCGGCCCAGTCTCTTCCACTACGTGGCGGACCGGGCCAACCTTGAACGCCGCGCCGGCGAGGTCCTCGGCTGGGTGGCGGACGGCAGCCTGAAGCTCAGAATCGAGCGGCGCTATCCCCTGGCGGAAGCCGAGGCCGCCCACCGAGCCCTGGAAGGGCGGGAGACCACGGGTAAGGTGCTGCTGGTGCCCTGAACGCCAGCCGTCGGCCTTCAGCGGTCAGCCAGGGCGGGATCACCCAACGCACGACAACCACAGAGGCGCAGAGACACAGAGCCCGCCCGCAGCTCACGGATTCACCACAAAGGCACCAAGGACACGAAGAACGGAAGCCGCGACACGGGGGACACAGCCTGCCCCCAACCTCTCGCCGCCTACCGTAGCTGAGAGCTGATCGCTGACCGCTGACCGCTACCACATGAGACAGGAAGGCGCGGAGTCCCGCGGGGGGTGTGGCAGACCACACCCCCCGAGCGGACGAGGCGTCAGCTTGCGTTGTACGCCGCAGCGAAGGTCTTGGCGAAGTCCTCAAGCGTGGTGGGTGTCTGGTTGGTGGCCGAGCGCTTCTCTCTGGCGCCGACCCGACCGTCGTTCATGGCCTTCTGCATCTCGAGGAAGACATCGGCGAGCGGCTCCGAGAAGCCCATGCCGACCATCGCCTTGCGTGCTTCGGGGTAGGGAAAGGCCAGGTAGGCCAGGTCGGGCTTGCCGATGGCCCGGCCCAGGACGCTGGTGACCTCGGCCGGGGTGTAGTCCCGCGGGCCCAGAAGCTCGCGCGCCGACTTGCCGGTGAAGGTGGGCGCCGCCAAGAGCTCGGCGGCGACGGCGGCGATGTCGCGGGTGGCGATCATGGGCAGCGCCAGGTCGGCCCGGAGAGGACTGCCGTTCAGCCCCTGTCCCTTGATCAAGCCGATCGAGTTCAGGTTGTTCTCCATGAAGTAGGCGGCGCGGAGGTGAATCGCGTTCAGGTCGGCGATCGCGTTCAACCGCTGCTCGAGGTCATAGAGCCCGGCAATGGGTCCGGTGCCCGCGGGCAGGTCGGCTCCGATGCTCGACAGGCTGACGACGTGCGTGACACCCGCCTTCTCCAGGGCGCGCCCGATGGTGGCCACCAGGCCCCGCTGGTAGGCGCGGAAGTCCGGAGCGGCGAAGTTGGGCGGGATCATGACGAAGGCAGCGCCGGCACCGGTGAGGGCCTTGGTCAGGAAGGCCTCGTCCTCCATCGATCCAACCCAGGCTTCCGCCCCCTTTTCGGTCAGAGCGCGCAGGCGCTCCACGCTCCGGCCGATGGCCCGTACCTTGACGTCTCTGGCGAGAAGCTCCAGAGCCAGTTCCTTTCCCACGTTGCCCGTCGCTCCCGTCACCGTCACCGTGTGCATCATCAGGTTCTCCCTATCTGAATCTCTATCAGTTACAGTTTAGCTCAAAAAAAGGCTGGCTACTTGCCGGCAGCCGCGCACTTCTTGATCGCCGCCGCCACCTCGTCCAGGCTGCGTTTTTCCAGGGCCTTCTCCAGCGCTCCTTCCGCGTCGCAGAAGATCTCGGCCAGAACGCCGCCGATGTTGCGACCCACCGGACAGAAGCGGCTGGGCGGGCTCTTGTGCAGGGCCAACAGCTCTCCCTTTTCCACCGCCCGGTACACCTCGGCCAGGCGGATGCGGTTGGGCGGCTTGGCCAGGCGCGAACCACCGCCCGGGCCCGGCTGCACCACCACCAGGCCGGCTCGCCGCAGCATGCCCAGGATCCGCCGCACCACCACCGGGTTGGTGTTGACGCTGCCGGCCAGGAAGTCGGAGGTGAGGACGCGGTCCGACATCACCGCCTGAACGGCCAGGACGTGGACCGCCACCGCGAACCGACTGCTCAGCACACCCAGTCACCTACAATCATAACGTATCTGGTTACAGTTGTGTTCCCGGGGAAGGAATCGGCCGGCCCTTGAAGACGCGGAAGAGGTAGAGGAGCGAAGGGGCCAGGATCAGGGTGCCCAGGCCCAGGGTGAGGAGCACCGGCATCAGCACCTGGCGCGGCGCGGCAGCCATGGCGAAGGTGAGGTCGGGCGGAATCAGGAAGGGGAACTGTGCCAAGCCCCAGCCCAACAGGATCAGCGTGGTCTGGGCAATCGCGAGCGTCCGGGCCCAAGCGAAGTGACGCTTGGCGAGCGCAACCAGCGCTCCCAGAGCGGTGAGGCCGGTCGCGATCTGAAAAGGCCACGACCAGACCCTTCGCGTGAGCCCTTCGAAGACGAGAGGTGCTCCTTGCCGAGCCAGGCCCAGGCACAAGAACGCCAACAGGCCGGTGAGGGCGCCGCTCCCCAGCGCCCGAAGCCGGAAGTCGTCCTGGAGAGCGCGATCCGCGGTCTCCAGCGTGAGGTAGCTGGCGGCCAGAAACGCGAACAGCGACAGGGTGAAGGCGCCTAGCGCGAACGGAAAAGGGACCAGCCATTCGCTGACGAAGTCGGTGACCACCCGCCCGTTCGGGATTCGCAGCCGTCCCGAGGCCACCGCCCCCACCGACAGCCCCAGGGTCAACGGCGTCACCAGGCTGGCCACCGCGAAGACCCGGCCCCAGCGGCGGGTTTCCAGGTCGCTGGCCGCGCCGTAGCTCCTGAAGGCGAAGGCGGACCCGCGCAGGACGATGCCGATGAGCATCAGCGCGAGCGGGATGTGAAGCGCGGTGCCCAGGGCCGCGAAGGCCGGCGGGAAAGCCACGAAGAGGATCACGATCACCAGGATCAGCCACACGTGGTTGGCCTCCCAGATGGGACCGATGGCTCGCTCGATGGTCTGGCGCTGGGACGCGGCCCGCGGCCCGCTGGCCAGGAGGTCCCACACCCCGCCCCCGAAGTCGGCCCCGCCGCCTAGCGCATAGATGACGAGGGCAGCCATCAGAATCCCGGCCAGCATCAGCTCGGGAGCCATCAGCTCTCCTCTCCCGGAGCCGGGAGTTCCGGGCTCGCGAACACCTGGCGCCGCAGCAGCAGAACCACCACCAACCCCAGCACCAGGTAGAGCAGCGAGAAGACGGTGAACGGCACCACCAGGTAGGGCATGGGGGTGACCGCCTCGGCGGTGCGCATGACGCCGCGAATGACCCAAGGCTGGCGGCCCACCTCGGTCACCGTCCAGCCGGCTTCCAGGGCCAGGAAGCCGAGCGGCCCCGAGAGGACCACCAGCCGGAGGAACCAGCGAGCATCCGGGAGGAGGCGGCGGCGGAACCAGAGCCAGCCACCGAGCACCGCCACCGCGGCCATCGCCGTGCCGCAAGCCACCATCACTTGAAAGGCCAGATGAACCACCGCCACCGGTGGGCGGTCGGCGGGGGGCACCACATCTAACCCTTGGACCTCGGCGTGTGGATCGTGAAACGCTAGGAAACTCAAAGCGTAGGGGATCTCCAGCGCGAAGCGGGTCTCCTGCCGGCTCTCATCCGGCCAGCCCCCGATCCGGAGCGGCGCGCCCCGCTCGGTCTTGAACTGGCCCTCCATGGCCGCCAGCTTCACCGG
>DATECU010000346.1:0-21848 GCA_035286745.1 Vicinamibacteria bacterium
TTGGGGGTTATCCTGTTGATGCCGGCCTTCAGGGCACGGCGAGCCTCCAGGATGGCGTTCTTGATGCTGGCTTCCAGGGCGATCATGGGTGCCAGCCGGGCTCCGGTCTTGAACTCGATCTCCGAGACCAGGGTCTGGTCCAGGGGATCGGACATGGCGAGCTGCAGGCGGGTGGCCTCCACCCGGACCGGCAGCACCAGGTGACGCTCGCACAGGTCGAGTGGCACCAACTCCAGCAGTCCCAGGTCGATCTCGGTGCGGGACAGATCCACCGACGGCACTCCAAGTTGGCGCCCCAGGTAGGTGACGGCGAACTTCTCGGTGAGGATGCTCTGGCGCACCAGCACGCTGGCCAGGCGTTCGCCGAAGGTCCGCTGCAGGTTGAGCGCCTCCGCCAGCTGGGCTTCGGTGACCAGGTCGGCCTCCCGCAGGATCTCGCCCAGCTCTTTCCTAGGCATCCCCTGTGGCCTCCTGATCGGCATCTCTGCGCTCATGACGACCCCCACGGAGCCTGAGCGGCGTCACTCCCGTCTCCCGCGCGGTTTAGCGCCACGGGCCTTGGGAAGAGTAATGGTCAAGAGCCCGTCGTCGATTCGCGCCTGGACGCCCTCGGGGTCGACGTCCTGGGGCAGCCGAAAGGCCCGGCTGAAGTGACCGTAGGGACGTTCCATGCGATGAAAGCGCTCGGGACGCCCGGTGACCGTGGGGCGGCGCTCACCCCTGAGCAGCACCTGATCACCGTCCACCTGAAGATCCACGTCGTCCGGCTGGATGCCCGGGAGCTCGACTTGAAGCACGAAACCGTCGGCCGTCTCGTAGGCATCGGCCGTCGGCGAAAAGCCGCTGGCTGCCAGGCCCCGGGGTTCGCTTCCACCCGCGGCCAGGCTGTCCTCGAACAGACGGTTCATTCGCTCCTGCAAGCTCAGCAGGTCGGCCAACGGATCGAAGCGGCGAAGCGTCATGGGATCACTTCCGCACCAGGCTCGGAGGGCGTCGCAGGCAGTGTACGGCCCGGGCCTCCGAAGGGTCAAGGCTCGCTTCCGGCGGATCCGGCGGACCGGCTGGGCTCACGAGCCGAGCCGCTTCTTCAGCTCGGCCAGCAAGGCCAGAGCTTGCAGAGGTGTCAGCCGGTCGACATCGGTGCGCTTGAGATCCTCGACCACCTGCTCGTCCTCGCCCGCGAAGAGACGGAGCTGTCGGACTGCCGGAGCCGAGCCGGCGTCCTGATGACGGGCCAAACGCGGTCGCCCCTCGCGGTCGAACTCGGTCTGCTCGAGGTTGCGCAGGATCTCCTGGGCCCGCACCACGACCTGGGCGGGGAGGCCAGCCAGCCGCGCGACCTGGATGCCAAACGAGCGATCCGAGCCGCCGGCCTCGATCTTGCGCAGGAAGATCACGCTGTCCTTCCATTCCCGGGCCGAGACGTGGAGGTTGCCCACCCCGGGAAGTTCCGCGGCCAGGTCGGTGAGCTCGTGGTAGTGGGTGGCAAAGAGCGTCTTGGGGCCGGGCCCGGGATCCCGAGCGATGTGCTCGGCCACCGCCCAGGCTATGGAAAGGCCGTCGAAGGTGGCGGTGCCGCGGCCGATCTCGTCCAGCAACACCAGGCTCCTGGCGGTGGCGTGGCGCAGGATGTGAGCCGTCTCCTGCATCTCGACCATGAACGTCGATTGGCCGCGCAGGATCTGGTCGGTGGCACCGACTCGGGTGAAGATGCGATCCACGATCCCGACCTTGGCCTCCCGGGCGGGGACAAAGGAGCCCATCTGGGCCATCAGCGCCATGAGCGCCGTTTGGCGCAGGAAGGTGGACTTGCCGCCCATGTTGGGCCCGGTCAAGATCATGAGCCGGGGCTCGCCCTCGCCGGTTCGCAGGTCGTTGGCCACGAAGGGATCCTGGAGCACCCGCTCCATGATCGGGTGGCGGCCCTCCTGGTAGCTGAGCTCGTCGCCCAGGGAGACCCGCGGCTTCAGGTAGTTGTAGAGGCAGGCGGCCTCGGCCAGGGCAGCCAGCACGTCCAGGGCCGCCACCGCCCTCGCCGTTTGCTGGATTCGCTTGGCGGCTCCCGCTACCCGCTGGCGCAGCGCCTCGAAGAGCGCCGCCTCCCGCTCCTGGATCCGCTCCTCGGCCGAGAGCACCTTTCCTTCGTACTCCTTGAGCTCGGGAGTGATGAAGCGCTCGCCGGTGGCCACCGTCTGCTTGCGAAGGTAGTCGGAGGGGACCAGCGAGAGGTTGGACTTGCTGACCTCGATGAAGTAGCCGAACACCCGGTTGAAGCGGACGCGGAGAGAGCCGATGCCGGTCCGGGCCCGCTCCCGTTCCTCGATAGCTGCAATGGTTGTGCGCCCCCCGTGGCTCATCTCGCGCAGCTCGTCCAGCTCGGGGTCGACGCCGGCGCGGATAACCCCCCCGTCCTTGAGCGCCGCCGGGGGGGCGTCGGAGAGGGTGGCGAGCACGTCCAGAGCCACCTCCTCCGGTGGATCCAGGTTCTTGAGGGTGAGCCGCGTGAGGGGAGCCAGGCAAGCCATCACCGCGTCCTTGGCGGCGGGCAGCGCCTGGATCGAACTCGCCAAGGCCAAGAGGTCTCGTGGCCCCGCGGTGCCCAGGGTGACCCGGCCCAGGATCCGGTCCAGGTCCTGAACCGCGCCCAAGGCCTCCCGGAATCGGCCCCTTTCCACGGTGCGGAAAGCCAGTTCCTCGACCGCGTCCAGCCGGTCCTGGATCGGCTCGACCGCGGTGAGCGGCCGCAGCATCCAGTCCCGCAGCAGCCGCGACCCGAGGGCGGTCCGGGTCTTGTCCAGGACCTCGAGCAGGGTCCCGCGCCGGCTACCGTCGGCGAGGTTCTCCACCAGCTCCAGGTTGCGACGGGTGAGTCCGTCCAGCAGCAGGCCATCGGCCTGGTGGCGCGTGAAGAGGCTGGTGATGTGGGTGAGGTCCCGCTTCTGGGTGTCTCGCACATAGCGGAGCACCGCGCCGCCGGCGGTGGTCGCCTCGGCCAGCGCCTGGCAGCCGAAACCCTCCAGGCTCAGCACCCCGAAATGGGAGAGCAACGCCTGACGGGCGGCCCGGGGATCGAACAGGCGGTCGTCGGCCTGGGTCCTGGGAATCGCGGCCTCGGGCTGGGCGGGGTCGCTCAGCCAGTCGGGCGGATCCAGGCCGGGGGGGACGAGGATCTCCCGGGGTCGGGTGGCGCCGATCTCGTCGCGGAGCCTCTCGAAGCGGGCTGGGCCCTCCCATTCGGAGACGAAGAAGTCGCCGGTGGTGGCGTCGAGCCAGGCCACGCCAAGGCTGCTGCCGCCGACCGCCAGGGCCATCACGAAGGCGTTCTCGCCGGCCTCCACGGCCGAGGCCTCGAGTTGGGTGCCGGGCGTGACCACCCGCACCACCTCTCGCTTCACCACCCCCTTCGCCGAGCGGGGATCCTCCATCTGCTCGCACAGGGCTACCTTGAAGCCCTGCCGCACCAAACGGTTAAGGTAGGTAGCAGCGGCGTGGTGGGGAACCCCGCACATGGGGATCGGCTTGCCGTCCTGGTCGTTGGAGCGGGAGGTGAGGGCGATGTCGAGAGCCTTGGCGGCGAGCGTGGCGTCCTCGAAGAAGAGCTCGTAGAAGTCCCCCATACGGAAGAAGAGCAGCGCATCAGGGTGCTCCGCCTTCAGGCGGAAGTACTGCTGCATGGCGGGGGTGTGTCCGGCGGCTTGGCTCAAGGTGGTCGGGAATCGCTCTCTACGGTTTCACGGGCGGAGAGTATAAGCTAGCGCCGCTCCCGCGCGGGCGGGACGGCGATTTCGAGGCGCTGGTTGCGAGTTCTGGCCGTCGACAGTTCGACCGACCACGAGAGCGTGGCCCTGGTCCAGGGCGGACAGGTGTTGGGCGAGGTCCGCATGACCGCCGCCCTGCACTCGCGCCGCCTGCTGCCCGCCATCGAGCTCCTGCTGGGCAGCGCCGGCCTGAGGCCCGCAGAGATCGACGCCTACGCGGTTACCATCGGCCCTGGCTCTTTCACCGGCTTGCGGGTCGGCCTGGCCACCGTGCAGGGCCTGGCGCTGGCGGCGGGAGTGCGGTGCCTGGGCCTGCCGACGCTGGACGTGTTGGCGGCCCGCATCGCCGGGACAGCCGACGCCCTGGTGGCGTTGATGGACGCACAGCGGGACGAGGTCTTCGGTGCCGTGTACGACGGTGCTGCACGCCTCCAGGGGGATCGCCGGATTGGAGTCGTCGAGTCCTTCCTGGAGGCACTACCCGAGCGAACCGCCTTTCTCGGTGATGGCGTCGCCCAGCACCGCGACCGAATCCTGGCTCGTCTGCCGACGGCGGTGTTTCCTCCGCGGTCGCGCTATCTGGCCGGGACCTTGGGACTGCTGGCGGAGCCCCGGCTGGCCGGCGGGGAAGGCGCGCCGCCGGATGCCTTGCGCCCGCTGTACCTGCGGGGCGCCCACCTCCGCGGGGCCAGGGCGTGAGCCAGGTGTTCCTGGAGGCCGCCTGCCCAGACGATCTGGCCGCGTTGGTCGCCCTCGAAAGGCGGTGCCACAGCCACCCCTGGAGCGACCAGGCCTTTCGCAACGCCATCGACGATGCTCAGGCGCTGGTGCTAGTCCTGCGCGGCGCCGGCGCCCGAGCCATCGTCGCCTACGGCGTGTTTCAGATGGTCGCTGACGAGCTGCACATCCACAACCTGGCGGTGGCTCCCGAGCAACGGGGTCGTGGCCTGGGTCGGCGGCTTCTGGCCTTGGTTCTGACGATGGCCTCCCGGCGGGGAGGCCGCACCGCACACCTCGAAGTGCGAGCCAGCAACCAGGCCGCCCTGGGGCTCTACCGAGCCGCCGGCTTCCGGACCGTGGGTGTGCGCCGGGGCTACTACGATTCACCGCGGGAGGATGCTGTCCTCCTCAGCAAGGAGGGGCTGCTCTGCTCTGCGAACGGATCGAGCCGTGATTGAATTCGCGGGGGCCGCGTGCTACCTTCGCGGCGAGAGGGGCATCCCTCCGTCCCGGGCCGTGTGGAAGACCACTTGTCACGTCCAGAGAGCCAAATCAGGGAGGTGTTCATGTCCCAGCACCCCGATCCCCAGAGAGAAGAGCTTCTTCAGAATGAGGAGTACCGCCGACTCCACGAGCAGCACCACGAGTTCGAGACCCGTCTGGATTCGCTGGCCTCCAAGGTTGTGCTGAGCGACGACGAGCAGTTGGAGGAGACGACGCTCAAGAAGAAGAAGCTCTACCTGAAGGATCGGATGGAGGCTATCGCTCGCAACCTTCGGGAGGCGACGGCGCACCCGTAAGGCGAGATTCCTCGGCTCGCAAGCAGAACCGCGGCGGAGGGTGGTCAAGCCCTCCGCTCTTTCGTTTCAGCTCCGGAGGGACCGCCCTCCCCCGTTGAAAGAGAACAATGCCCATCGCTCGCGAAGGTTGGCCCTACGTCATCGTCCTCCTGGTGCTGGGGTCCTTTCCGTTGCTCTTCCGCTTCTACTGGCTGGGGGGGATCGTCATGGCCCTGGCCGTCTTCACCTGCTTCTTCTTCCGCGACCCGGAGCGAGTGGCCCCCCCGGGGGCCAGCCTGGTGCTGTCGCCGGCCGACGGCAAGGTGGTGGTGGTGGGGCCGGCGCCGGAGGCGAACCCCCTGGGGCCCGGGGCCCAACAGATCTCCATCTTCCTCTCCGTCTTCGACGTGCATGTGAACCGGGCGCCGATCGCCGGGCGGATCGCCAAGGTCGACTACCACAAAGGCGCCTTCCTGCCCGCTTTCGATGACAAGGCCTCGCTCCGCAACGAGCAGAACGCGGTCACCCTCGAAGAGGGTTCCCGGCGCCTGGTCTTCAAGCAGATCGCCGGCCTGATCGCCCGCCGCATCGTGTTCCGGAAGCAGGTTGGGGACCAGGTGGCTGCCGGCGAGCGGGTCGGCATGATCAAGTTCGGGAGCCGAGCGGATGTCTTCCTGCCGCCTGAGGCGACGATCCGGGTCAGGAAGGGCGACCGGGTGTCGGCGGGCACCTCCGTCCTCGGCGAGTACCCGCGATGAGGGACCGCAAGCGACCGGCCCGCTTCCGGCGCGGGGTCGCCATCCTGCCCAGCCTGTTCACCACTGGGAACCTGTTCCTCGGCTTCTGGGCCATCATCAAGGCCATCCACGGCGAGTACGCCGAGGCGGCTCCTCTGATCGCCTGGGCCATCGTCCTCGACCTGCTGGACGGACGTATCGCGCGGATGACGGGCACCGCCAGCGAGTTCGGGGGCGAGCTGGACAGCCTGGCCGACGTCATCTCCTTCGGAGTGGCGCCCGCCGTTCTCGCCTACTGCTGGGGTTTCACCCTGATGCCTCGAGTCGGCTGGCTGGCGGCCTTCCTGTTCGTGGTCTGCGGCGCTCTGCGCCTGGCCCGCTTCAACGTTCAGCGTCATGCGGTAGACGGGCGCTTCTTCGTGGGCCTTCCCATCCCGGCGGCGGCGGCGCAGGTCGCGGCCTGGGTCAACCTGTTTCCGGATCCGCTCCGCGACCGATCGCAGGCCACGGTGGCCCTCTGTTTCGTGGTGGTGCTCGCCTTCCTGATGGTGAGCACCATCCGCTATCGGTCCTTCAAGACCTTCGATCTGCGCAGCCGCCGCAGCTACCTGGTGGTGCTGGGGATCGCTCTGCTCTTCCTGCTGGTGGCGCTGCATCCCAAGTCGGTGCTCTTGGTTTTGGCCAGCCTCTTCTGGTTGTCCGGCCCGGCGGCCTATCTTCTCGGCCTGCTCCGGCGGCGCACACCGGCCGGCGAGGAGCAAGAGAAGCCGGCCACCGCGTGACGGCCGAGGCGGTCACCCACCCGTCGGTAGGCGTGGGAGCGGTTCTCGTCCACCAGGGCGGGATCCTGCTGGTGCGCCGGGGGAAGGAGCCGCTGCGGGGACGCTGGACGATTCCCGGTGGCACCGTCGAGTTGGGGGAAACCCTGGAGGACGCCTTGATTCGCGAAATCCAGGAGGAGACAGGTCTCACCGTCAGGCCGCGGGAGCCGCTCCTGGTGTTCGACCGGGTCGAGAGAGACGCCGGACGGGTTCGCTATCACTACGTCATCATCGACTACCTTTGCGACTTCGTGGCGGGGACCCTGCACGCGGGTTCCGACGCCCTGGAGGTGGCCTTGGTCAACCCCGAAGACCTCCCGGCCTACCAGTTGCCGGAGCAGAGCCTGGAGGTCGCCCGCGAGGGCTTCCGGCGAGCCGGCGTTCCGGTTTCCTGAATCCCCTCGCCCGCTCGCGCGCCGTGCGTTCTCGACTGCCCGACTGCGTCCCCTGCGAATCGGGCTTGCCTCCACCCGGCGGTTCCGCTACCATGTTCAAGTAACGTCTCCGGTTTTGACGCGCAAGTGGGCGGTAGGAGGGCAGAATGAAGGCTGTCATCGGCGTGTTGGCCCTGGGTCTTCTCCTGGGCGCCTCGGGTGCGGAGGCGGGTCTTTTCGGCTCCAAGAAGAAGCTGCCGCGTCCCATCGATTGGCCGGTCGTGCGGCCCAAGGTGCAAGAGGGCCACAAGCCCGGAAAGCGGCAGCGGCATCCTACGGTGTCCTCGCTTGAACTGAACCTGCCGGCCCACGCGTAAACGGGAGCGATCGGCACTCAGCAGTCAGCGATCAGCTACCGAAGGGGCCTGAGGCTGGGAAGCGACAGCGTCGAACTGCGGTCAGATCGTCTCCGATCGTTCTTTCGGGCTCCACGGCATCCCCAACATCGCGTCACCTGCCGGAGCTCAGCGCTGTTCGCTGATCGCTTCCGTCGGGGCGCCGACCGCTCGCGCTTCGCTATTCGTGTTCGTTCTTCGTGTCCTTCGTGCCTTTGTGGTCGCCGTTGTTCGGAACCGGCAGCCAGAGCGTCGCCCGGGTTTCCCGGCCCGGCTCGCTGACGAGCGCTACCCCGCCCCCGTGATCCTCGGCGATCTTCTTGACCAGAGCGAGGCCCAGGCCGCTCCCGGTGGCCTTGGTCGAAAAGAAGGGCTCGAACACGCGGTCGCGGATGTCGGGATCGACGCCCGCGCCCGAGTCCGCGACCTCGATTAGAACTCGCTCTCGCTCGGCCCGCACACGGACCTCGAGTCGCCCCTGCTCGCCGACCGCGTGCAGGCCGTTCTCGATCAGGTTGACGACGGCGCGCTCCAGAAGCCGGCGGTCGGCGAGCAAGGGCGGGCAGTCGTGTTCGATCTCCACCACCAACTCCACCCCCGGCGGCAACGCCCGGCGATAGGATGACAGCACATCACTGACCAGAGCCCCTGGATCCAGAGTATCCCGGCTGGCCACCGGCGGGCGGGCGAAGGCCGAGAACTCGTGAACGATGCCGCGCAGGGTACGCACCTGTTTCAAGATGGTGTCGGTGCAGGACTCCAGGGCGGCCGCGAAGTCGATGCCGGGATCCCGATAGACGCGACGCAGATGCTCCGCCGAGAGTTGGATGGGCGTCAGCGGGTTCTTGACCTCGTGCGCCACCTGGCGGGCCATCTCCGCCCAGGCGGCAAGGCGGTTGCTCCGCTCCAGGTCGTGGCGCTGGCGATCCAGGTCTCCGGCCATCTGGTTGAAGGCCTCCACCAGCCCCTGGATCTCGTCCCGAGTCGTGGGCTCCACCCTGGCCTCGAGGTCGCCCCTGGCGATGCGATGGCTGGCGGCGGTGAGTTCCCGGATGGGCCCCGAGATCTTGCGCGCCATCGATTGCGCGATCAGAGCCGCCAGCACCAGGAAGGCCACCGATGCCAAACGAATGGTGCGGTCGAGGTCTTCGACCGCCGCCGACACCTCGCGCTGGCGCAGGGCCAGGGGGATGGTGAGGATCCCCTTCTCGGGAACCCCCAGCCGCGCCGGGACCGAGGCCACCAGATAGGAGAGATCGCCGATCCGCTCACTCTCCAGAACGAAGGGCTGCCCTTCCAGGGCCAGCGCGCGGTAGGCGGGCCCGGAAACCCGGGGAGCCAGCAGGCCGGAGGCGAACAGCTCGCGCTTGGAGGAGGCGGCCAGGCGGCCGCGCTCGAACAGCGAGAGGTCGTTGCGGATCAGACCCGCCACCCACACCAAGGGCTCGTCCCCAAGGGGCGCTCCCCCGGCCGACTCGCGCCGCTGGAAGAAGGCATAGTCCTCGACCAGCTGGCGAGCGAAACCGGCCCGCTCCAGAGCCTGGTTCTCGAACTCGCGTTGCAGGCGGTCGGTCACGAAGCCGCGGACCGCCACTTGCAGCACCATGACTGGCCCCACGCCCAGCGCCACCATGGCCACGAACAGGCGGGCGGTGAACCGGCGCTGGACCGCGTGCACCAGCGAGGCCAGGGAGAAGCCGGGCCGACCCCAGAGGGTCCTGAGCAGGAGCAGGGCGAGGAGCCCCGACACCGCCACCAGCGTCAGGCCGGCCACCCCTTCCACTAGGTCGGCCGCATAGCGACCAGTTGCCGCCTGGGCGTAGCCCAGGGCGAAGATGGCCCGCTGGTTGCCGAACAGGAAAGCGCGATGGGGCGAACCGTCGACCTCGATCCGGCCCCAGAGGCCCGACCCTTGCCCCACCTTGGCCGGCGGCGTCCCCAGGGCAGCCAGCCGGCTACGCGCCACCTCCGGGGGCAGGGCCGGGGCCCGGGTGGCGGAGCTGAAGAGCAGTTCTCCCGACTTCGCATCGTAGACCAGCAAGACCAACCCTCGAGCCCGATGGGAGCCCGCGCTGGCCGGACGGAACAGCAGGGAATAGGGGTCTCGGCTGCGCAGGAAGGGCAGGTTCCAGTAGTCGTCGCCGACCTGAACGTGCAGGGCGCCATGAACATCGCCGTGGTAGCTGAGCCGGCGGCGAGCGTGGAGCAGCGTGCGTTGGGCGCTCCCCAGGGATGCGGTCTCGGTGCTGGTCCTCCATCGATTCTCGGCCGGCAGGGAGCGGGCCGAGGGATCGAGCGAGGGCAGATTCAAGGCGAAGCGGCTGATCACGGAGCCCTTGGGGTCCTGGACCTCGATGGCGGACGAGAAGCCGTGGACCGCGAGGTCGGTCATCGACCACAGGGCGAAGGCCAACTCCTCCAGGCTCTGGGAGCGCCCGGAAGCGGGCGCCTCTTCCAGGACATCCATGGTGTCGAGGCGGCGCAGGCTGCTGGCCAGCACCTGGTCCCGCCACTCCGCCTGGCGCAGGGCGGCCGGGGCGTAGCTGGTCTCGACGCGCTGCC
This sequence comes from Vicinamibacteria bacterium, assembly GCA_035286745.1. Lineage (GTDB taxonomy): Bacteria > Acidobacteriota > Vicinamibacteria > Fen-336 > Fen-336 > DATECU01. The sequence continues at coordinate 10,147 of DATECU010000346.1, forward strand.
GCAGGTCGGCCTCGGCGGCCTGAAAGACGGCGGGGCAAAGGAAGGTCGCCAGCAATGCCGTGATGGCCACGGCCAGGCCGGCCCGTACCTCTCCGCTGGCCCCGGCCAGCCAGAGCCCGTAGCGCCGGAGCCCGGCCCCCAAGAAAGCGGTGACCAGGGCCAAGGCGAAGGCCAGCAGGACGACCGGCGGAGGCTGCCGCCAGGCGGCCAGGGTCGCCCCCAGCACCCCGACCCAAACCACCACGCGGATCAGGCGCCCCCCCCAGGCGGCGGGCCAGCGACCGGCCAGGGCGTGCAGGAGTGCGGCCAGCAACCCGGCGCCGGCCGCCAGCAGCAGGAGAGCGAGGTGTATGGTTAGGTGGGTGCGGCTGGCGGGAATGAGGGACACCGTCTCCAGGTCCAGGGTCGAACGGCGGAGGGCGTCTCGGGCAGCCGCCAGCACCAGGACCGAGAGGCCGACCGAGCCCAGGCAAGCGACGATCGCGAGGAGGTGGGAGGAGGGCCGCAAGGCGAGCCTGGGGAGCATGCGCCTCGCCACCAGGTAGGCGAGAGCCAGGGCGCAGCCGGCGGTGAGGAGCAGGTCCGCGGGAGTGCGCAGGAGCGGACCCAGCGCGGGGTTGGAGTAGAAGGCGGGCTCCAGCAGGGGCGAGTTCGCCGGGAGTGGAGCGCCCAGCTGCAAGAGAGCCGCCCGCACGGCCAGAATGCCGAGCGCGCGCGTCCCCGGGCCGGGTCGGACCCGGATCCAGGCGCCGGCCAAGGCGACGGCGAGCACCGAGATGACGATGCGATAGGCGGTCCGCAGTGTCTGCTGGGGGGGGGCCCCGCCGCGCGAGCTGACCCGCAGGAAGGCCAGAGGCAGTTGATCGGGAGCCCGGAGCAGGCTCTCCTTGGCCAACAGAGCAGGGTCGAGTGGCGGGAACGGCTCCGGGGGATCGGAGGCCAAGCGGGCATCCAGGTAGCGGATCTCCAGGCCCTGATCGGGCCCGATCAGCAGGTCGAAGTCGGGCAGCACCTGGTTGCGGAGGTTTCGGCGCGCTGCCACCGTCACGGAGGCGGTAGCGACGCCGCGGAGAGCGCCCGGGGGGCCGGGGAGCGGGACCGCGGCCACCAAGGTCGTAGTGACGCTGCCCTCCAGGACGAACACCGAATGCTCGGGCACGATCCCATCGAGTGCGGCCGAATCCGGAGCACCCCCCGACCAGGCCAGTAGACCCGAGGGGAGGGCATGGATGGCCAGAGCCGGAGCGTCCGGCTGGTTGGCGCGTAGTTCCTCGAGGGAACGAAACAGGCGGACCAGGGCCGAGCGGTCTCCGGCTAGGGCCCCAGCCGTGTGCGGGACCGCGGCGGCGCTCTCGGCGGAGGAGCGAATGCGCTCCACAAGCTGGCCCTTGCGCCGCTCGACCTCGCGAAGCTGAGTCGTCAGCCGGGACTCGGTGCTCTGTGCCCAACCCCGCGCCTCCAGGGCGATGTGGATGTGGGCTGTCGCGCTGAGCCCCGCGAGCACGGTGGAGGCCAGCGCCAACCGCCAGAGGAGCCCTCGCCAACCCAGGATCGCCAGGGCCACTTCGAGCGCAAGCAGGGCCGGATGCCGGTGCTGTAGGGCCGCATCGGTTGCGGCCACGACCGCTACCAGTAGAGCGGAGTGGGGCGTTATGACCTGCGGAAGGGAGGCGAGCCGCCGCCAGACGAGGGCCGGCATGAATGAGGGATGGTAGCCTCGCCCTGGGACCGGGTCAACGTGTGCCGACCTGTGATCGGGGACATGACACACTCACGGGCACGGCTCTTGCTCTCGGCTGCGATATACTCGCGCTCCGAAAGGCGCGAATCAGGAAGCGAGGGTCTTGAGTCATGTCGCTCTCAGTCGATGGCCTCTTTTCCACGGCGGCTCGTGGCATGCGGTTCTCCGCCATCCGGCGGATGAGTGCCCTCATCGAGAAGCCCGGGATCATCTCCTTCGCGCCCGGCCAGCCGAGCCCTGACACCTTCCCGGTCGAGAGCTTCCGCAGCATCATCGAGGACATCCTGACTCGGGAAGGGCCCGCGGCCTTTCAGTACACGCTCACCCGGGGAGTGGGCACCCTGATCGCAGCCGTTCGCGAGTACGCCAGAGCCAAGGGCGTCGAAGCCAGCAGCGCGGAGACCATCGTGGTCGAGGGCAGCCAGATGGGCCTGGATCTGGTCTCCCGGGTACTCCTCGATCCCGGGGACGCGGTGCTGGTGGAGCTCCCGTCCTACATCGGCGCCACCTCCGCCTTCCGCGCCGTGCAGGCGCACATGGTAGGCGTTAGGCTTGACGAGGAGGGTCTGGACCTCGAGGATCTAAGACGCCAGCACCGCCAGCAACTGGCTGCCGGCCGCAAGGTGAAGTTCCTCTACGTCATACCCAGTTTCCAGAACCCCTCGGGCGTCAGCCACAGCCTCGATCGCCGGCGGGGCCTCATGGAATTGGCGCGTGAGCTGGATCTGCTCATCCTGGAGGACGATCCCTACGGCGATCTGTACTTCGAGGACGAACCCCGGCCCACCCTCAAGTCGATGGATGCCGAGGGCCGCGTCCTCTACCTGTCGTCCTTCTCGAAGATCCTGGCTCCCGGACTGCGCACGGCCTTCTTGATCGGCCCCGAGGAGATCCTGGCCAAGGTGGAGATCGCCAAGCAGTCGGAGAATCTCTGCGGCAGTAGCCTGGATCAGCGGATCATCCTCGAGTGCTTGAAGCGCGGCCTGATCGAAGAGCAGAAGTCGCGGATCCGGCCCTACTACCGTCAGAAGCGCGACATCATGCTGGAGGCTCTGGCCGCCGAGATGCCCCCCGGGGTCCGCTGGACCAAGCCGGCCGGGGGACTCTTCGTGTGGGCGACCCTGCCCGAGGGGTTGGACGCCGAGAAGCTCCTGGAGGCGGCGGTCGCCGAGGGTGTCGCCTACGTGGCCGGTGCGCCCTTCTTTGTGGACGGCAGCGGAGCCAACACCCTGCGCCTGACGTTTGCCAAGGAGGCCCCGGCCACCCTGGCGGAGGGCGTCAAACGGTTGGCCAAGGCGGTCAAGACCAGCCTGGTCGACGCCGGGGCCGCCACCGCCTGATCGACGACGGTCGACGGTGGCCGGCGTCGCCGGGTGGGCCGTCGACCGCCAAATCCGCGACTGCAAGGGCCGCAACCGACTACAGGCGGTAGAGCATCCAGTAGATGACAACCCCGGTGACCGAGACGTAGGCCCACACCGGCAGGGTGATGCGGGCGAGCCGGCGGTGAGCCTCGAAGCGCCCGCCCAGGGCGCGTGACAACGTCACCAGGACCAGCGGGACCACGGCGGCTGCCAGCAAGGAGTGGCTGCCGAGGATCGCCAGGTAGAGGGTTCTGAGGCCGCCCTGGCCGGAGAAGCGGGTCGAGCCGGCCAAGAAGTGATACGTCAGGTAGGAGACCAGGAAGAGGCTGGAGGTGGCCATCGCGGCGAGCATGACCGCTCGATGCGCTGTCCGGTGCCCGCGGCGGATCAGCGCATAACCGAGCACCAACAGCAAGAAGCTGGTGGCGTTCAAGACCGCATTGACGGTGGGGAGGTCGCGAGCCGTCACCGGGTGGCTTGGAGACGGGATACCGGCAGCGACCAGAAAGCCGGGCAGGCGGGTTTCCCGGTCACACCCGGTTCACGAGCAGAAGGCCGCACAGAGCGGCCAGGTAGAGGATCGAGGCTCCGAACAGAGCCCGAATGGAGCCCAGGGTCCGCCGCAGGGCAGCCCGCACCGCTAGCCCGGTGAGGGCCAGTCCCAGCAGCAGTGCGCCGCCGAAGTAGAGCGGGCCGGCCATCCCGGCGGCGGTCGGCAACAGGCTGACCAGGGTGAGTGCCAAGCTGTTGGCGATCGCCTGCCGGCCGGTGATGCGGCCCTCCGGATCCAGCACCGGCAGCATCAGGATCCCGGCCCGGGCGTAGTCCTCCCGGTACATCCAGGCAATGGCGAGGAAGTGCGGGATCTGCCAGAAGAACAGGATGGCGAAGAGCAGGAGGGCGCCTGGTTCCAGGCTGCCCCGGGCCGACGCCCACCCGATCACCGGAGGCAGGGCGCCGGGGATGGCCCCCACCAGAGTGGCGAGAGAGGTCCGCGTCTTGAGCGGAGTGTAGGCCAGGAGGTAGCTGGCCCAGGTGATCGCGGCCACCAGCGAGGCGAGGGGGTTGACCAGCATGCTGAGGAGCAACAACCCGCTGGCGGTAAGGCCGGAGCCGAACAGCAGCGCCTCACTTGAGGTGAGACGCCCCGCGGGAATGGGTCGGTTGGCGGTGCGGCGCATGAGGGCGTCGGTCCGGCGCTCCAGGAGCATGTTCAGGCAACCGGCGCCGGCCGCCACCAGTGCGGTCCCCAGGAAGCAGGCAAGAAGACGCGGCGTCGCGCCGGCTGCGGGTCCGGCCATGACGTAGCCGACCACCGCCGTCAGCGCCACCATCACCGTGATGCGCGGCTTGGTGAGGGCCAGGTAGTCGGCGGGCAGGGCCCGGGTGACGGGCAAGGCGGAGGTTCTGCTCACGACACCGCCGGCGCGGGCACGGTCAAGGGTTGGACCTCCGGAGGCGCAAGCATCCGGTAGGCGCGCAGAACGAGAAAGAAGCCCAGGCCCAGCACCACGGCTCCGGTTGCCACGTGCAGCGAGGTGGTGATGGGCTCCTTGGCCAAGAGCACGGTGGCTCCACCCAGCAGCACCTGAAGCGCGACCAGGGTCAAGAGCGCCTGAGCGGGGCGCAGGAAGCGGGGGTCACCGGCCCGGCGGGCCTTGAGCAGCAGCCAAACGACAGCGCCCAATACCGCCAAGGCACCGACTCGGTGCGCAAAGTGGACCAGAATCGGGACGCTGGCCGCCGGGGGGATGAGGCCGCCGAAGACCAGCGGGAAGTCGGGGATGGCGAGGCCGGCACCCAGGTGCCTCATCACCGCGCCCAACGCCAGCTGCAGGAAGGCGAGAGCGGTGACGGCAACGGCGGTGGTGCGCAGGCCGGTTTGATCGAGGTCCCGAGCCTGGCCCTGACTTTGCGACCATTCGCCAGAGGTCAGGTAGGCCAGGCCGATGCTGAGGCAGAGGTAGACCTGAGCCAGGCAGCCGTGAGCGATCGAGATGGCGGGAGGCAGCAGGAAGAGGACGGTGAGTCCTCCCAAGACGCCCTGCGCCACCACCATCAGCAGCCCGCCCCAGGCCAGGCGCCGGACCTGGCGCCGGCTCTCGACCCGCGCCGTCCACCCGGCCAGCACCAAGGCCAACAAGCCCACCAAGGTGGCGGCCATGCGATGGCCGTGCTCGTAGAAGACGCCGCCTTCCATGGGGGGCATGAGCTTTCCGTAGGAGAGCGGCCAGTCCGGGACCGAGAGGCCGGAGCCGGTGCTGGTCACCAGCCCCCCGATGAAGATGAGGACCAGGACCGAACCCGCGGTCAGCACCGAGAATCGATGCCGCCAGGGATCTTCTGGCAGGGCTGACGTCCGAGCCGCCAAGGGAACCTCCTCCGGAACTCCAAGCCGGCGCGTGAGATTGCTCCCCGCGGCGCCCGCTGTCTTGTTGCGATCTTCCGAGTCTACCGGTCAGCAGGCCGATGTCAAGGTTGGTCGGCGGCGCCGAGAAGCAGGGCACTGACCGCGTCCTTGTCGCGCAGGCCGAGCAACAGCGTCCGGCCGATCAGGACCGGGGAGGTGGCCAACTCGGTGATCGTCCGCAGGTCGCCCAGCCGCTGTCCGTTTCGACCGTCCAGGGTGACCAGCAGGCTCTCGCGGGCGCGGGTTCCGTGGGCGGCCACCAGGGCGGCCGAGCCCAGGAGCAGGGGGCCGGAGGCGGGACGCGAGGGCAGGCTGGTCCGGAAGGAGAGGTGACCGTTATGCTTGTTCAGACCGTAGAGCAGGCCCTCCAAGGTGACGAACAAGACATTGCCCCCGAGCACCGCCGGCTCGAAACGCGCCCCCGCGCCCACCGTCCACCGCCAACGCCGCTTGCCGCTCTTGGCGTCAAACGCAGCGAAAGCCCGCTCGCCGGCCGCCAGATACACTCGACCGTCGACCGCCAGGGGAACCCCCAGCGACGGGAAGCCGGTCTTCTTGACCCAGATCGTCGCCCCATCCGCCAGGCTGTGGCAGCGCAGCACACCCGCTTCCGCGGCCACATAGAGGCGATCGGCGCCCAGCGCGGGGGCAACCGCCGAAGTCACCTCCGCAACCGCCCACAGCAGCTTTCCGGTGGCGAGGTCCAGGGCAGCCAGCCCCTTGCCGAGGACGAGAACCCGATCGCCGGCGAAGACCGGGGCCAGCCGACCCTCGACGCCGGAGGCGCTCTTCCAGCGGGCGGAGCCGCTTGCGGGGTCAACCGCCCAAACCGTGCCGTCGGGGGCGGCCACCACCAGCACCCCCGGTCGGGCGGCCAGGGCGCCGGCCCGATTCCGGACCCGCCAGAGAGCGGTGCCGGTGGCGAGATCGACTGCGCGTAACGATCCGTCCCGGGTGGTCAGGAAGACGCGCGCGCCGTCGCTGGCGAGGGGGCCGTCGAGGGCGTGGTCGAGCTGCGACAGCCAAGAGGTCGTGGTGGGGAAGACGGCGGGCGGCGGCGCCAGGCGCAGCCGTGGACCACAGCCGAGAAGGGCTCCCAGGAGCGCGAGGACGATGCAAGTCTTCGGCAACGCGCGAGACTATAGCAGACTGCCAGTGGGGCGCGAGCCCAAGGGTATAATCCGCCTTTCCGTTGACCGCCCGGGGGCCTCTCATGCATCGCGACAAGATCGCCATCCTCGATTTCGGCTCGCAGTACACCCAACTGATCGCTCGGCGCTGTCGCGAGCTGCAGGTCTATTCCGAGATTCTGCCCCCAAGCACCAAGGGGGCGGAGCTGGCGAAGGGCGGCTTCAAGGGCATCATCCTGTCCGGCGGCCCAGACAGCGTCTACGCCAAGGGGGCGCCCAAGTGCGATCCGAAGGTCTTCGAGGCGGGCCTGCCTGTCCTGGGGATCTGCTACGGAATGCAGCTCATGGGACACGTCCTGGGAGGCGAGGTGAAGGGTGCCGCCTCTCGCGAGTTCGGCCACGCCGAGCTCAGGCTGGTCGCGGAGGCCAAGCTGCTGCGCGGTATGTCGTCGCCGACCAAGGTGTGGATGAGCCACGGCGATGCCTTGCGCAAGGCGCCTCCCGGCTTCACCGTCACCGGAGCCACCTCCACCACCGCCCTGGCCGCGATGGAGGACCCCAAGAGGCGGCTCTTCGGCATCCAGTTCCACCCCGAGGTGAAGCACACGCCGGAGGGCGGCAAGCTGCTCGCCAACTTCCTGGACGCCTGTGCCTGCGGCCGCGACTGGAACCCGGCCTCCTTCGTGGAGGAGGCGGTGGAGCGGGTCCGGCAGACGGTAGGCGCCAAGGGCCGGGTCATCTGCGCCCTCTCGGGAGGCGTCGACTCCGCGGTCACCGCCTTGATCGTGCACCGAGCGGTCGGGGATCGCCTCACCTCAGTGTTCGTCGACAACGGCGTCCTGCGCAAGAACGAGGCGGAGCAGGTCAGGAGACGCTTCGCCGAGCGCCTGCGCCTCAAGGTGCTTTTCGTCGATGCCAGCAAGCGCTTCCTGACCAAGCTCACCGGGGTCCGCGATCCCGAACGAAAACGCAAGGTCATCGGCAAGGAGTTCATAGAGGTCTTCAAGGCATCGATGAGAAAGGTGGGCAAGGCCGACTTTCTGGCCCAGGGCACGCTCTATCCCGACGTCATCGAGTCCACCTCGGTCCGCGGCCCTTCAGCGGTCATCAAGAGCCACCACAACGTGGGCGGCCTGCCCAAGTCTCTCAAGTTCAAGCTGGTGGAGCCGCTCCGGGAGCTGTTCAAGGACGAGGTGCGGGCGGCCGGACTCGAACTGGGCCTGGACGAGGAGTTCGTCTACCGCCAGCCTTTCCCGGGGCCGGGCCTGGCGGTGCGCTGCCTGGGGCCGATCGACCGGGCTCGCCTGGACATCCTGCGCGAGGCCGACGCGGTGGTGGCGGAAGAGATTCGGGCGGCGGGCCTCTACCGCAAGCTCTGGCAGTCGTTCGCGGTGTTGCTGCCGGTGCGTTCGGTGGGGGTGATGGGTGACGATCGCACCTACCAGTACACGATCGCCATCCGGGCGGTGGAGTCGGCCGACGGCATGACCGCCGACTGGGCCCGGCTGCCGCACGAGCTGCTGGCGCGCATCTCGAGCCGCATCGTCAACGACGTACGGGGCGTGAACCGCGTGGTCTACGACGTATCCAGCAAGCCGCCCTCGACCATCGAGTGGGAGTAGGGACGGCAACGGATGGAAACCACAGAGACACAGAGGCACAGAGGAACGGATAGAACGAGAAGCGGGCTGGGGGGCCGAGATCATCGGCCATGTGGTTGCTTTCGTTGGATGGGCGCCCTGAACCGATGACCAAGACGGACTTCGTCCATCTCCACCTGCATACCGAATACAGCCTGCTGGACGGGGCATGCCGCGTCGACGAGCTGGTCGATCAGGCGGCCAAGCTGGGGATGAAGGCCCTCGCCATCACCGACCATGGAAACATGTTCGGCGCCGTCACCTTCTACGACGCTTGCCGCGAGCGGGGGGTCAAGCCCATCCTGGGCTGCGAGATCTACGTCGCCACCGGGAGCCGGTTCGAGAAGGCGGGCACCGGCATCCAGGAGGCCTACAACCACCTCACCCTCCTGGCCTCAGACGCCGCCGGGTACCACAACCTGGTGAAGCTGGTGTCCATCGGCTACCTGGAGGGGTTCTACCACCGTCCGCGGATCGACAAGGAGGTGCTGGCCACCCACAGCCAGGGACTGATCGGTCTGTCCGGCTGCCTGTCGAGCGAGATTGGAACCCACCTCCGGAACGGGCAGGACGAGGCAGCCCTGCGCTCGGTGGGGGAGTTCTCGGAGATCTTCGGCCGGGATCGCTTCCACCTCGAGATCATGGACCACGGTATCGAGGAGCAGCGGCGGGTCAATCACGGCTTGCTGCGCATCCAGGGCCGCACCGGTCTACCCCTGGTCGCCACCAACGACGCCCACTACCTGAGGGAAGACGACTACCAGGCTCACGACGTCCTGGTCTGCATCGGCTCCGGCAAGAAGGTCCACGACCAGGACCGGCTTCGCTTCGACGGTCACGAGTTCTACCTGAAGAGCGGCGAGCAGATGGCGCGGGTCTTCCCGGACCACCCGGCGGCCCTCTCCAGCACGGTGAAGATCGCGGAGATGTGCAACTTCACCCTGCAGGGAGCGGGCTCCTTTCCGGCCTTCGACGTGCCACCCGGGTTCACCCCGGAGAGCTACTTCGAGAAGATGGCTCGAGACGGGTTCGCCGAGCGGCTGGAGGTGCTCCAGCCGCTCATCGACGCCGGCCGCATGCGCTATCCGCTTGCCACCTACGAGGAGCGGCTTGCCAAGGAGATCGGGGTCATCCACCGGGTGGGCTTCTCCGGCTACTTTCTGATCGTCTGGGACTTCATCCGCTATGCGCGGGAACACCGGATCCCGGTGGGACCCGGCCGGGGCTCGGCGGCCGGGTCCCTGGTCGCCTACTGCCTGCGCATCACGGACATTGACCCCATCGAAAACGATCTGATCTTCGAGCGCTTTCTGAACGAGGAGCGCGTCAGCCCCCCCGACATCGACATCGACTTCTGCGAAAACCGGCGCGGGGAAGTGATCGAGTACGTCACCCGCAAGTACGGCCGGGAGAACGTGGCCCAGATCATCACCTTCGGCACCATGAAGGCGCGGGCCGTGGTCCGGGACGTGGGGCGAGTCCTCGACCTGTCGTACGGCGAGGTCGATCGAGTCGCCAAGATGATCCCCCCCGACCTCAAGATGACCCTGGACAAGGCCCTGGAGGAATCGCCGCCCCTCAAGGATGCCTACCAGAAGGACCCCAAGATCAAGGAGCTGGTCGACATCTCTCGCCGGCTGGAGGGCACCACCCGGCACGCCTCGACGCACGCGGCGGGGGTGGTGATTGCGCCCGAGCCGCTCACCAACTTCGTACCGCTGTTCAAGGGCGCGACCACCGACGTGACCACTCAGTTCGACATGAAGGGGATCGAGCGCATCGGCCTTCTGAAGATGGACTTCCTGGGCCTGCGCACGCTGACCCTCATCGACAACTGCGTGAAGATGATCGAGGCGCAGTTGGGGGTCCGCATCGAACCGGAGAAGATCCCGGTCGACGACGCCAAGACCTACGAGCTGTTCACCGCCGGCAAGACCTCGGGCCTCTTCCAGTTCGAGTCCGACGGCATGCGCGACATCCTGCGCCGCTTCAAGCCCGACCGGCTGGAGCACCTGACGGCCCTGAATGCGCTCTATCGTCCCGGCCCCATGCAGATGATCGACGACTTCATCAAACGCCGGCATGGGCAGACCAAGGTCACTTACGAACATGCCGCCCTGGAGCCGATCCTGTCCGGGACCTACGGGGTGATGGTCTACCAGGAACAGGTGATGCAGATCGCCTCGGCGCTGGCCGGGTTCACGCTGGGCGAGGCCGATCTCCTGCGCAAGGCCATGGGGAAGAAGAACGCCGAGGTGATGGCGGCCCAGATGGACCAGTTCCTGAAGGGCGCGGCGGCTCGGGGGGTCCCCGAGAAGAAAGCCCGCCGAGTCTGGGACCACATGGAGCAGTTCGCCGGCTACGGCTTCAACAAGTCCCACTCCGCCGCTTACGCCTGGCTCGCCTACCAGACCGCCTACCTTAAGGCGAACTGCCCAGCCTACTTCATGGCCGCGCTGCTGACCTCGGAGCGGGCCAACACCGACAAGATGGTGCAGTACATCGGGGAGTGCCGGGAGATGGGGATCAAGGTCCTGCCCCCGGACGGGAACCAGTCCGACATCTATTTCACGGTGGTGCGGGGAGGGACCGATCCTGCGCCCAGCGGGCAGGAGGCTCCGCTTCCGCAGGACGACCTCCGCTTCGGCTTGGCGGCCATCAAGAACGTGGGCGAGGGGGCCGTGGAGGCGATCCTCCGCGCTCGCAAGCAGGAGGGACCCTTCCGCTCGCTGTTCGACTTCTGCGAGCGGGTGGACCTGAGAGCGGTGAACCGGAGGGTGATCGAGAGCTTCATCAAGAGCGGCTGCTTCGACTCCCTGGACGCCCGGCGCGCCTCGCTCTTCGCCGCCATCGACCAGGCCATGGAGGCGGGGCAGAAGCTGCAGCGCGATCGCGAGCGAGGACAGGCAAGCCTGCTCGGGATGCTGGGGGGCGGCGGCGCCGGCCCCAAGGCCGAGCATCGGATTCCCGACCGGCCCGAGTGGGGGGAGGGGGAGCGGCTGACCTTCGAAAAGGAGTCCCTTGGCTTCTTCATCACCGGGCACCCCCTGGAGCGCTTCCGAGACGAGCTGGCGCAGTGGGCGACCACCACCAGCGGGCGGCTCCCCGACTTCGCAGACCGCGAGGTGAGCGTGGGCGGGATCATCACCGGACTGCGTCTCATCAAGACCAAGAAGGGCGACCGCATGGCGAGCTTCGTCCTGGAGGACCTGGAGGGCGGAGTGGAGGTCCTGGTCTTCCCGGAGACGTACAAGAAGGTCGCGGCGCGGCTGGCCGAGGATCAGGTCATCCTGGTGAAGGGCAAGGCGGAGAAGGAGGACGAGGGCAAGGCGCGGCTGATAGCCAGCGACGTGCTGACCCTGGACCAAGCCAAGCTCGCCGACGCCCGCTACGTCACCATACGCATGCCACTCTCCC
>DATECU010000347.1:0-3277 GCA_035286745.1 Vicinamibacteria bacterium
CACTGGCGCTCCTGCCCGGTATCGTATCAAGGCGGTACCGATCGACGCGCTGGCGTCGGCTCTCGATCAAGCGCGAAGAGCCTGAGGCGGAGGTTGCTCCCGCCGTCCCCGAGTGAGAAGCTGCACCCAAGGAGTGAGGCCTGTGTTCGAAGCCGCTTACGAGACGACGTTTTGTTCCACCCACCGGCTGACCAAGAACGGTGAGCCCCTGGAGCCCCTCCACGGCCACGACTGGCAGGTGGAGGTGGTGGTTGCCAAGGAAACCCTCGACGAGAAAGGGGTGGTCCTGGATTTCGAGGACCTGAAGTCGGCGGTGGGCCAGGTGGCCAGCCGCTTCCACTATCGGGACCTCGGCTCCCACCCCGATTTCGCGGGCAAGAGCGCCTCGGCAGAAGAGGTGGCGCGCTACTTCTTTCTGGAGGTGCGAAAGCTGCTGGGCGAGGCGGGCCGGCAGTTGGCGCGGGTCCGGGTCTTCGAGGCCCCCGGCTGCAGCGCCGCCTACTTCGAGTGAGCAGCGGGCGCAAGGGCGCGCCTCCGCCATGCTGACGGTCAACGAGATCTTCTACTCGATCCAGGGCGAGGGAACCCACGCCGGTCTCCCCTGTGTCTTCGTGCGCCTGACGGGCTGTCCGCTGCGCTGCGCCTACTGCGACACCACCTATGCCTTCAGCGAAGGCGCAAGGCGCTCCGAGGACGAGATCCTGACCGAGCTGGAGCGCTACCCCTGCCGGCTGGTGGAGGTGACCGGTGGCGAGCCTCTGGCCCAGCCCGACGCCTTTCCCCTTCTCTCGCGGCTGGCCGACCGCGGCTTCGAGGTGCTGGTCGAGACCTCGGGCCACGTCCTGCTGGATCGCCTGGACGCTCGCGTGACCGCTATCCTGGACCTGAAGACGCCGGGCTCGGGGGAGAGCCACCGCATGGAGTGGCGGAACCTGGAGCGGCTCAAACCGCAAGACCAGGTGAAGTTCGTGATCGTCGACCGGGCGGACTACGAGTGGTCGCGCGGGGTCGTGGCCGAGCGGGGCCTGGCGGAGCGCGCCACCGTGCTCTTCTCGCCGAGCCACGGGGTCCTTCCCCCCGCCCAACTGGCGCGCTGGATCCTTGACGACGGGCTCACGGTGCGCCTGCAGCTTCAACTGCACAAGTACGTCTGGCCCGGTGTGGAGCGGGGCGTGTGAGGGAGCTGGCTGTCGTCTGCGTCTCGGGAGGCATGGACTCGGCGCTGACCGCCGCGCTGGCCGCCCAGAGCCATCGTTTGGCGCTCTTGCATGCCAACTACGGCCAGCGAACCCAAAGCCGAGAGCTTGAGTGCTTCTGGGCCTTGGCGAAGCACCTGGGCGCCGAGCGGACGCTGCTCGTGGACCTGGCGGCGCTCTCCAGCATCGGCGGCAGCAGCTTGACCGACAACCGCATCCCGGTCCGGGAAGGGGCCCCGGTCGAGGGTTCGGTCCCCACGTCCTACGTGCCCTTCCGCAACGCCCACCTGCTGGCGGCCGCCACCTCCTGGGCCGAGGTGCTGGGCGCCAGCGCCCTGTTCGTGGGCGCGGTGTGGGAGGACTCCTCGGGCTATCCCGACTGCCGGCCCGAGTTCTACCGGGCCTTCGAGGAGGCGATTCGCCAAGGCACCCGGCCGGAGACCAGCATCCGCATCGTGACCCCCGTCATCCACATGACGAAGGCGGACATCGTTCGGCGCGGCCAGGAGCTGGGGGTGCCCTTCGAGAAGACCTGGTCCTGCTATCAGGCGAGCGAGCGGGCCTGCGGGCGCTGCGAGTCCTGCCTGCTGCGTCTCAAGGGCTTCGCCGAGGCGGGCCTCGAGGACCCGATCCCCTACGAACGCGGAGGAACCGGCACACCGCTTCCCGTCGACCGGTCCGCCGTGAGAGACTGAGGCGCTTTATCGAGGGCCCTTCGGCCCTTCCGGAGGACGAGCCATGAAGCGTTTTCTATTGACCGCGGGGCTCCTTGCGGCGCTCGCCCTGGTGGGCGCTCCAGCCTCCGCTCAGACCGGGACCGCGCGCGGCAAGGTGGTCGACGACAAGGGCCAGCCGGTGGCGGACGCGGCGGTGCTGCTCGAGTTCCAGGGTGGGGTGACCCGCAAGCTCGACACCAAGACCAACAAGAAGGGGGAGTTCACGCAGGTGGGCGTCTACCCCGGGGTGTACCGCGTGACCGCCTCGAAAGAGGGGTACCAGAGCGCGCTCGTCGAGCAGAAGATCGCCCTGGGCGAAGCGACCTACCTGCCCGACATCAAGCTCACGCCCAAGAGCGGGGTCGCTGGCAGCGCTGTCAGTCGTGAGGAGCTGGGGGCAGCCTTCAAGAAGGCCACCGAGCTGACGGCGGCGGGCCAGTGGGACGCGGCCGAGGCCGCCTTCAAGGAGATGCTGGCCAAGACGCCCTCGATTCCCGAGGTGCACTACAACCTCGGCTACGTGGCCAGCGAGAAGAAAGACTGGGCTGCCGCCGAGGCCGCCTACCTCAAGGCCATCGAGCTGCGCCCCAACTACGGCGAGGCCTACGTGGCGCTGGCCAAGGTTCACCAGGACCAGGGCAACGCGGCCAAGGCCACCGAGGTCATGGCCCAGGCGGCCGCTGCGGCGGGAGACGACGCCAAGGTCCAGTTCAATCTGGGCGTCTTCTTCCTGAACGCCGGCAAGAGCGCCGAAGCCGCGGCTGCCTTCCAGAAGGCGGCCGAGCTTGACCCGGCCAACCCCGAGCCCCACTTCCACCTGGGCACCATCTTGGTGGGACAGAACAAGCTCCCCGAGGCCATCGCCAGCCTCGAGAAGTACCTGGCGATGAGCCCCCAGAATCCCCAGAGCGTCGCCACAGCGCAGGGCTTGCTCGGGTACCTGAAGCCGAAGAAGTGATCGCCGAACGCGTCGCCGTCGTCCGGGAGCGGATCGCCCGGGCGGCGGCTCGCGCCGGGCGGCGACCCCAGGACGTGACCCTGGTCGCCGTCAGCAAGACCCACCCGCCCCAGGCCGTGCGCGAGGCCTTCGCGGCGGGCCTTCGCGATTTCGGCGAGAATCGGCTTCAAGAGGCCGAAGCCAAGATCGCCGTCCTCGACGACCTGCGAGCCGGCGGACTGCGCTGGCACCTGGTGGGGCATCTCCAGAGCAACAAGGCCAAGAAGGCGAGGCAGCTCTTCGACTGCATCCACTCGCTAGACGACGCCGAGCTGGGTGGCAAGCTGGCGGGGGCCGCCGGGGGGCGCTCGCTGGCGGTGCTGGTCCAGGTCGATCTGGGTCGTGAGGCCACCAAGTTCGGCGCCCCA
>DATECU010000348.1:0-9688 GCA_035286745.1 Vicinamibacteria bacterium
GGCTGGTTCGCTCGGGGGCGGGGCCTTCGTGGACCGCTCGATTCGGATCTCGACCCGGGCCTGGCTCTTGTGCACCGGCAGGAAGCGGATGGTCACCTCATAGCGGGTCACCGCATCGATGCTCCCGGCCACGAAGGCCCAGGTTCGGAGGGCGGCGGTGGCCGATTCGAACCAAGGCCAATCCCCCTTCTCGATGTCGATGGCCACCACCTGCCCGCTGGGCTCCACCGCCAGGGTGGCCATCACCGTCGAGCCGTCCTTGTCGGCGACGCCCGCCGGCCGATGGGGAGCCAAGCCCTCACGCAGCTCGGGAACCCCGGGCCCGCGGGTGACCTCGGGGAGTTTGAGAGCGAACGTGATGGGGACGGACAGGCGTACCGCAACCGGCTTGCCCTCGACTCGGGTGATCTCGTACTCCCAGAGGCGGGCGGCGGCCAGGGCGGCCTCGTCGAAGGCGGGGAGGCTTCTCACCACCTCGGCCGACGCCACCTTGCCGTCGAGGCCGATGACCAGGGACAGGATCACGATGCCCCGCTGGCCCTGGGCCTTGGCCTCCGGCGGGTACTCGGGGGCGACGAAGCGGGTTCGCTTGGGGGCCGGGACCTCCACCCCGGCCAGCTTGGGCTCGTCCTCGCTCCACGCAGGACGAGCCGCCAGCAGCACGCCCTGAAATCCCAGGCAGCAGAAGAGCAGCCTGGGCCAGAGCCCCCTCCGCAGCGCCTGGGTGTTGGACACGGTCCCTACTCCTCTTCTTTGACCTCGCCCGCACGCTCCGCCTTGGCGGCGGCAATGATCTTCTCCTGGATGTGGGACGGCACCTCGTCGTAGTGGGACATTTCCATGTGATAGGAGCCGCGGCCGCCGGTCATCGAGGTGAGTTCGGCATCATAGCTGAGCATCTCGGACATGGGGACCTCGGCCTTGATGACCTGCAGGCTGCCCTTGGGTTCCATGCCCTGCGGGCGGCCCCGGCGGCTGGAGAGGTCTCCCATCACCGCTCCCGCGTACTCCTCTGGCACCGCGATGTCCACCTTCATGACCGGCTCCAGCAGGGTGGGCCGGCACTTGGCGACCGCGTCCTTGAAGCCTAACGAACCGGCGATCTTGAACGCCATCTCGGACGAATCCACGTCGTGGTACTGGCCGTCAAAGAGCTCGACCTGGAAGTCGACCATGGGGTAGCCGGCCACGAAGCCCTTGACTCGGGCCTCCTGGATGCCCTTTTCCACGGCCGGGATGTAGTTCTTGGGGATGGAACCGCCGAAGATGTCGTCCACGAACTGGAAATCGGCGCCGCGCACCAGCGGCTTCATGCGGATCTTGCAGTCCGCGAACTGTCCGTGGCCGCCCGTCTGCTTCTTGTGGCGGCCGTGCCCTTCCGCGGCGGCCTTGATCGTCTCCCGATAGGGGATCTTGGGTTTCTTGAGGTTGACCTCGACCTTGTAGCGCTTCTTCAGCCGCGCCACCACCACCTCGATGTGAAGCTGGCCCATGCCCGAGAGCAGCATCTCGTGCGTCTGGGCCTCGCGCGACAGCTTCAGGACCTGGTCCTCCTCCATCAGCCGATGGAGTGCATGCGAGATCTTGTCGTCGTCGCCGCGGGTCTTGGGTTCGATGGCGAAGGTGGTGGCGGGTTCGCCGTGGACTAGCGGCGGGTAGACGATGGGCTGAGCCTTGTCCGAGAGGGTTTCCCCGGTCTGGGTCTCCTTGAGCTTGGCCACCGCGCCCAGGTCGCCCGCCTGGATCTCGGCGATCGGCGTCTGGCTCTTGCCCTGGAGCAGCTCCAGGGTCCCCACTCGCTCGGCGCTGTCCCGATTGGCGTTATACACGGTGCTGTCGGCCTTGAGGGTGCCCGAGTAGACGCGGAAGATGCTGATGCGCCCGGCGTGGGGATCGGCCAGGGTCTTGAAGACGAAGGCCGAGAGGGGGGCGTCGGCTGCCGGCGCCCGCGAGGTTTCCGTCTGCCGCACCGGATCCTGGCCCTTGACCTCGCCGCGGTCGGCGGGCGACGGCGCGAGATCCACGAGCGCGTCCAGAATCGGGTGAACGCCGACATTGCGCTGGGAGGAGGCGGGGAACACTGGGAACAGCTTGCCGGCCACCACTGCTTTGCGGAGGCCGGCCAGGAAGCTCTCCTGGGAGAGGCTGCCGGTTTCGAAGAACTGCTCCATCAGCTTCTCGTCGGTCTCGGCCACCATCTCCACCAGCTTGTCCCGCCAGGTCCGGGCTGCCTCACGAACCTCGGCCGGGATCTCGACCGCCTGGTACTTGCCGCTCTGATCGTCGGCGTAGACGTCGGCTCGCTCGGTCAGGATGTCGGCCACCCCCACAAAGCCCTTCTCCTCGCCCAGTGGGATGGCCACCGGGACCACCGCCCGGCCGAAGGCCTTTTGCAGCGACTCCAGCGTGCGCAGGAAAGAGGCGCGTTCCCGGTCTTCCCGGTTCACCACGATGAGCCGAGCCGCCCCGAACTCCTCGGCGAAGCTCCAGGCCTTCTCGGTCTGAACCTCGACACCGGCCACCGCGTCCACCACCACCAGGGCCGTCTCGGCAACGCGCAAGGCGGATCGGGCCTCGGCCAGGAAGTTGGCGTAGCCGGGCGCATCCAGGAGATTGAGCTTGACCTTCTTCCACTCACCGTAGGCGAGGGCGGTCTGCAGGCTGATCTTGCGTTCGATCTCGTCGGGATCGAAGTCGGTGACCGTGGTGCCGTCATCGACTCGGCCCAGGCGGTTGACCGCGCCCATGTCGAAGAGCATGGCGGAGACCAGCGAGGTCTTGCCACAGCCGCCATGCCCGACCACGGCGATGTTGCGGATGCTCGGAGCGTCGTAGACCTTCATGCCACCCCCTTGATGGAGACGGGCGGACCGGGGCTGCAACCGGCCCCCGGCCGCGGATCATATCACCGCGCTCCTGGGTCGCCGTGGCGCGGAGTCTATAATGAACTCGATGCGCCCTCTGGCTTCACGGTTCCTGCTGGCCTTCGACGCCGGCTCGGTGTCGGGTGCCGAGGTCACTCGGGGCCTGGGCAGGTCCCAGTTGCGCGGCTTCGCCTCGGCCCCCCTGGCCCCCGGCGCCCTGGTGCCTTCGCCTTTCGATCGCAACCTGCTGCGGGCCGAGGAGGTGCGGGCCGCCCTGGACCGGGTGCTGCAGGGTCTGGGGGGCAAGGTCCGGCGCGCTTGCTTGCTGCTGCCCGACGGGGTGGGCCGGCTGGCCCTGATCGATCACCCAGCTAACGCGTCAGCCGTCGAGTATGCCCGTTTCCGGCTGGTCCAGAGCTTGCCCTACCCCGCCACCGAGGCGGTCACCGACCTGTTGCCCCTGGGCCGCGGACGGTCGGCCGCGGCCGCCGTGCGCCGGAGCGTGGCCGCCGAGTACGAGGCCTTGGCCGCCAGCGCCGGTCTCACCACGGAACGGCTCGACCTCACACCCCTGGCCGCTCTGGAGGCGCTCCTGCGTCAGGCGGTGGGACCCGCCCGCACGGTCGATCTCATTCTGGGCGACGTCGCCTGCTGTCTGGCCGGTTACCACGGGGGCCGCCTGCGGGTGCTGCGGCAGCGCCGTCGCGACCTCGGACCTGGGGAAGAGGAACGGCTGCGCGACGAAGTCCAGCGCACCGCCGCTCTGGCGGGCAACGGCACCGAGCTGCGGTTGCGCGTGGTCGGCGCCGGCGGCCGCAGCCTGCGGACTTGGCTGCGGAGCGCAGGCATGGTTGCCGACGGCGGATGGCAGCTGCCCGGGAGTGCCCTGGCCCCGGAAGCCGGCGAGGCGGCCTGGCTGGGCGAGGCCCTGGCATGACCCGCGACTTCTCCAGCCGGCCCCCCGCGCGCGCCCGCTGGAGCGCCGGCGAGAGGGGCTTGGTGGCCGGTGCCGGCCTGGTGCTGGTTCTGGTCGGCGGGCTGGCCGTGTCCGCTTGGAGCGACCACCGTCACGCCTCGGAGCGGGTGCAGGCGGCTCGGCAAAGCCTGGCCGACTTGCGCTCGCGGACCCAGGGGGCCGAATCCCGCCGTGGGTCCGAGGACGCCGCGGTTTCCCGAGCCGTGCTCACCGCCGAAGCGCCCCCCGGCCGAGTCCTGGGGGCCCTGGCCGCCCTCCTCCCTGCCGACGTGCGCCTCGATGGCCTCACCCTCCAGTACGGCGAGCGGCTGGAGCTCGACCTCAGGGTGGCGGCCCGGAACGCCCAGGCCTACGACCTCTTCTTGGCCCGACTCGAGGCCTCGCCCCTGTTTGAGGGGGTGGAGCCGGGAGAGGAAGGCCGGGACGGGGAGGTTCGTACCACCGTGCGGGCGTCCTTCAAGCGGAGCACCTCGTGAAGGTGCGCCTCTTGGCCGCGGGCCTGCTCCTGGCGGCGGCTGCGCTCTGGACCTTCTGGGGCCGCCCCTTGCGCCAGGAAACCCTGAGCCTGGGCGACGAGTACCGCCGCCTTCGTGACCAGCGCCGGCAGATGGAGTCGGGCGCGGGCCATGATCGTACCGGAGCTGCGCGGCGGCGAGCCCTTTCCAGTCTGGCCTCGAACCGGGGCGAAACCTTGCCGACCGCCAGGCGGTCCGCCCTCGAGGTTCTAGCCAAGGCCGAGCTGGGCGAGGTCAAGATCGGGGTGAAGAGGGCCAAGCTGGGGTCAGTCACCGGGGCGGCCCAGGTGCGCATCCAGGGCTCCGGCTCGTTCGCCCAAGTCGTGAAGCTGGCCGGCCAACTGACGCAACCACCAACCGGGTTTCTGCTCGAGCAGGTGAGCTTCACCCCCCGGGGCGAGCGGGTGGAGGTCGCGATCGAGGCCTGGGGATTGGGGGGCAATCCGTGAGGCGCTCGTTCCTCTGGGCGCTCTTGGGGGTAGCGGCGGCAGCGGTGGTGCTGCTGGGCCGACCCTCGGTTCACGGAGTCACTCCTCCCTCTCCGTCCCGGCACCCGCTCTCGCCGCCGGCGGCCGTGCCGGCGGGGCCTCTCGGCAGCGTCTCGTCCCCGGCGTCACTGCGCAACGTCTTTCAGTATCTGGATGAGCCGGCCGCCCCCGCGGCGTCGCTCTTGCCCCCGCTCGCCGCCAGCCCGCCTCCCGCCCTTCAGCCCTCGCCGTCGCCTGCGGTCCGTTTGGTGGGCCTGGTCCGGCGCGGCGATCGGCTGCGAGCCGCCCTGTGGATCGCCGGCGAGGTGGTGGTGCTGGCGGCCGGCGAAGAAGCCGAGGGCTACCACCTGTTGAGCGTGAGCGAGGACCAAGGCGTCCGGCTGCGCGCTCCCTCCGGCGAAGACCTCACGCTACCCCCGCCCGGGGAGTAGCACCAAACGGAAAGCCGTCAGCACGCAGCCGTCAGCGCTCAGCAACGGCAGCAGCCACAGTACGAGCCGGTTTGCTCTCCACAGCCTCGGATACCATCCGTCGCTGACCGCGCCCTTGTGGTTGATGGCCGTTGGGGTCACGCCCGCCGGCCGAAGGTGAGGCCCAGGATCCCCGCCAGGGCGACCCGCGCTATCCCGAAGCCCATCGCTATCCCCGCCACCGCCGCTCCCAGCTCGACCAGCACCTGCATCGGAACCTCCCGCCCCTGGCCAGAGCAAGCTGGGTTCCAGCCCGCTCCGGACACTTGCCCTTATGGGTCAAGGGCTTGCGCAGCGGCGTCCAGGTCAGCGCGTGGCTCCGCTTCCACGGCCCGCGTCCCCGCACCCACGCCGGAGACCTGCCCGGCCTCTCCGGTGGTTCTCGTCCATACCTACGGCAGGGTCGTGACCACGGCGCCGCGGCCGTCGGTGGCTTCGCGGAAATAGGCTTCGAAGCCGGCGCGGATTCGCGCCACAGCCGCCAGGCGAGCGGGCGTGGCCGGGGCCTTGGCATCGGCGATCAGAATGTAGGCCTGCCTGAAGACGCGGGGCGACCGGCTGGCGTCGGGCAGACGAGCGCCCATGGCAGCCACCACCTCCTGGATGCGCACCTCACGCCTGACGCCGGTGAAGGTGACGCCAGGTTCCGATCCGGACGAGGGCTTGTATCCGCGGTTGGGTCGAAAATCGTCGGCCCCCTCGACGTAGAAGAACGGCGGCACCTCCTCCGGAAGGCGAAGGCCCATGAGGTACTGATCGAGCGGGCTGTAGCGCCGGGCAATGTCCACCGTCTCGAAGCGGCCCGGGCTTCGCTCGACGATGTCGTTGCCGCCCATGACCGAGGCATCGGTGTCGAGGAAGAAGCTCCAGTGGCCGCCGCTGCCCTGAAGGACGCCGTGCGGGCTGCCGCTGTTCGCAGGGGTGCGAGCGTTGGCGAGCCAGCGGTGCCCCGCCTCGTGGGCCAGGACCTCGAAGCCGTCGACCTCGAGGTAGGGGTCCACGGAGTCCATGAACACGATGCTGGATAGCCGCCCTGGGCTGCCCCATTCCGCGGTCGCGTCGAAGACCGGAAGGCCGATGCCGGCGACCTCGTTGCGCACGTTGATTTCGAAGGCCAGGCTCCCCGGGCTGGGGTTCAGGGGGCGGCCGGTGTAAACGACCACTTGGTCGTAGGCATCGGACTGGTCTCGATAGAAGCGGTGAAGGGTGGACACAAGGTCCAGCTCCTCCCGCTCGCTGAACCGCTCGACCAGCGCTCCTCTGGCCCCGCTCGGTTGCCCGGAGGAGAAGTCGGCTGCGGTGAACTCCAGGCCCCGGCCGGGGGAGAGTCCGACCACGGCGTTGCCGCTTCCCACCTCGCCCCACGTCAGCTCGATCTCACCATTCGGCAGCAGCATCACCTGGAAGGAGTTGCGGTTGATCTGGCCGCCCCCGGGGACGTCCCGCCACAGGAACACCGCAGCCTCGGCCGACATCCGGGCCGAGACGCTTCCCCCGCGGGAGGGGTCGAGGTCGGTGAACAGGGGGGCCACCCGGGGCGGGCCGGCAAGGAAGCGCGCCAGGCTCCATCCGCCGCCCGGGCTCTCGGCCTCGCCCAGCGTGAGGTGGCCGTTGCCGTAGATGAAGACCTGACGGTGGCGGGTGCCGAAGAAGGGGAAGCTGAAGGGCAGCTCCAGCTCCTGGGGACCGCCGGCCGAGAGGTCGATCGGGGTGCCCGTCGGGCCCAGAACGCCGGTCCCCGGCAGCCCCTGGTAGCTCCCGGTAGCGTTAGGCACGAAGCGCAGGTTGCGCCGCTCCAAGTCGAAGAGGTTTCGGGTCGCCACCAGGTCGCCTTGGTCCTGCAAGACGGCGACTCCTTGCTGGGCTCGGCTCTGGGTTGGGCTCGCCGCCCCCAGGTTGCCCCGCCGGGCCCAGTACTGCCGGAGGACCACCGGCGACTCCCAGCCGACCGATTCGCCGGCGCACTGAGGTGCCCGAATCTCCCCGGCTGACGCGGCTGCCGCCAGGCCCAGGAGGGCGAGGATCGGGAGCAAGCTCATGCGGCCATTCTAGCGAAGCCTGAGCGGCTGAGCGGCCGGGCCTGGTTGGTTTGACCCTTCTCACAGCGGCGTGGTAGATTCTGCGTCGGCTGACAGACCTTTCAAGAGAAAGGCCCTCCTCAAATGGCCAAGCGAGAGAAGTTCGGCAAGTTCGTCCTCCTCGAAGACCTCGAGGAATCGGGTCTGGGCCACGAATACCGCGCGGCGAAGCTGGGGAGCACCGGCATCGAGAAGGTGGTGAGCGTCTTGCGCCTCACCCCGGCGCTCTCGAAGCACGCGGAGTCCGTGAAGACCCTGATGGACCAGGTGAAGCTGGCGGCCCAGCTCCAGAACCCCAACGTCCTTAAGATCTACGGCATCGGGAAGGTCGAGAGCGCCTACTACATCTCGTACGAGTACCTGGAAGGCAAGAGCGTCAAGGCCATCTTCAATCGCTGTCGCCAGGAGGCTTTCCCCCTTTCCGTCGACCACGCGCTCCTGGTCGCCAGCAAGATCTGCTCGGCCCTGGAGTATGCCCACGCCCGCAAGGCCGACGCTGGAGCCCGCTACTTCCACGGCCTGGTGACGCCGGGCAACGTGCTGGTGTCCTACGAGGGTGAGATCCGGGTGCGCGGCTTCGGCTACTGGCCCAGCCGGATCCGGGAGGCGGGAGGCGTCTCGGAGGAGGAGAGCCTGTACCTGGCCCCCGAGCAGGCCTCGGGCGGCACCGGCGATCCGCGCTGCGACACATTTGCGGTAGGCGCGATTCTGTTCGAGGCCCTGGTCGGCCAGCCCCTGTTCCAGGGCGGGCGTCAGGGCGACATCGCGGCCCGCATCGGCAAGGCCCGGCTGCAGAACCCCACCGGCGACGAGGACTCGATCCCCAAGCCGATCGCCGAGATCCTTCACCGGGCGCTGGCGGTCGAGCCGGGAGCTCGCTACGGCGAGATCCAGGAGATGCGAAAGGCCATCGACACCCTCCTGTTCTCCGGCGACTTCACGCCCACCACCTTCAACCTCGCCTTCTTCATGCACTCGCTCTTCCGCGACGACATCGAGCGCGAGACCAAGGCCCTGAAGGAGGAGAGGGAAGCCAGCTACCTGGAGTACCTGACGGAGACCACCGGTCCGGCTGCCCCAGCTCCGGCGCCCCCGGCTCCCCCCCCGACGGTCGCCCATCCATCCCCTCCGAAGGCACAACCGATGGACCTGCGGCAAGTCCTAGTGCCGCCGCCGCCGCCGCCGCCATCGCCTGCCCCGGACCTTCATGCCGAACCCGAGGCCGCGCACGCTCAGCCGGTTCACGCCCAGCCGACGGTGACCACCGGGACCTTCACCTTCCACAAGGAGAAGCCCAAGAGCAAGATGCCGGTGATTGCCGGCGGATTGGTCGCCGTGGTGGCCATCGCCGCGGCGGGCGGCTACTTCCTCACCCGCGGCAAGTCGGCGCCCCCTCCACCGGTGCCCGTCGCCACCACCCTGAGTGCCGAGGAGGCGGCAGCCATGGCCCGGGTGAGGGAGCTGGAGGAGAAGCTCAAGGCTCTGGAGGAAGAGAAAGCCGCCGCCGAGACCAAGGCCGCGGACGACGCGAAGAAGAAGCTGGAGGCCCAGGCCGCGGCCAAGGGCCAGACGGTCGATCCGGCAGCGCTGCAGAAGGCCCAGGAGGAGGCTCGCAAGAAGGCCCAGTTGGAGCAGGAGAAGAAGCTCCAAGAGGAGAAGAAGCGGTTGGAGGAGGAGAAGAAGGCGGAGGAGGCGCGTCTCGCCGACGAGCAGAAGCGCGCTGAGGAGGAAGCCGCACGGGTGGCCGCCGCCATGGCGACCACAACCACGGTCCCCGCCCCGCCCCCCACCACGGCTGCCCCCGCCATTCGCCCGGGTACCCTGGTGAACCTGAGCGATTCCGGCGTCACGCCGCCGGCCGCTCTCAACAACCCCGTTCTCCGCTACCCCCCGATCGCCGAGCGCCAGAAGATCGATGGTACCGTCACCCTGAACGTGCTGGTGGACGAGAAGGGCAACGTTCTCGACGCCCAGGTGACCGCTGGCGCTGGGGGCAAGGCGGGCCTGAACGAGGCCGCCGTCGAGAACGTCAAGCAACGCAAGTACCGTCCGGCGACCAAAGAGGGCGTGCCGGTCAAGGTCTGGATCACGGTGGCGGTCCAGTTCAAGCTGAGATAGACGGACGGTAGCGTCCAGCAACGGCGAACGGCGCTGTAGCGGTCAGCGATCAGCAGTCAGCGGTCAGCAACGGCAGGTGGCGCGGCTGCCGCTCTCCAATCTCGTGCTCTGCCGTAGCTGAGCGCCGATAGCTGAAAGCTGATGGCTATATCGTTCGTTTGACGCAAAGAAACGGGGGG
>DATECU010000349.1:0-7685 GCA_035286745.1 Vicinamibacteria bacterium
CACAATCCCTGGTTCAAATTGAACTCGTTCGCAGGATCTCTGGTGAGGAGTCGCAAGAGCTCAGGGAGAATCGAGCCTCTCGCCGGCCCGTAGTCGCACTAACCGTGAGAAGTGACACTGGCCCTAGCCGGGGGCCAGCCCCGAAGGCGCAGCGGCAGGCGCCGGCCTGCGGTACTCTCGCCGGCATGAGCGCCGACTCCAGCACCCCCGAGACGATCCGCGCCCTTGTCCGCGACCTACTGGCCGAGACTCCACCCGGCGAGGGTCCCATCAGGATCGAGGACTGGAGCGAATGGGCCTCGCGCCAGCGCGGGGCCGGGCTCCGGGAGTCCACTCCCGATTAGGCGGCGGGTGTAGAATAGAGCCCTCGATGGCGTGAGCCCGGAAGTCACATGGCCAGCCGACTGCTCCTCCTCGGGTTGCTTCTCTCGCTCACGAGCGGGGCGTCGTGGGCCCAAGCCCCCGTCGGGGGCGAGTTCCAGGTCAACTCCTACACCACGAACGACCAATACCGGCCGCGGGTGGCGTCGGACGCAAACGGGAGCTTCATCGTCGTCTGGCAGAGTGGCGGCCAGGACGGCGGCTGGGGCTGGGGCGTTTTCGGTCAGCGCTTTGACGCCGCCGGGGTCCCCCAGGGAAGCGAGTTCCAGGTCAACTCCTACACCACGGGCTACCAGGCACGCCCTGCGGTGGCGGCGGACGCGAACGGGAACTTCGTTGTGGTCTGGATGAGCCTCAATCAGGACGGCAGCGACTTCGGCGTTTTCGGTCAGCGCTTTGACGCCGCCGGGGTCCCCCAGGGAAGCGAGTTCCAGGTCAACTCCTACACCACGGACTTGCAGTACGACCCCGCGGTTGCCTCGGACGCAAACGGGAACTTCGTCGTCGTCTGGGCGCAGGACGCGAGCAGCGACGGCGTCTTCGGCAAGCGCTTCAACGCCGCCGGGGTCCCCCAGGGAAGCGAGTTCCGGGTCAACTCCAACACCATGGGCGGGAGTCGTCCCGCGGTAAGCTCGGACGCGAGCGGGAACTTCGTCACAGTCTGGCTAAGCTACAATCAGGACGGCAGCAACTGGGGCGTTTTCGGTCAGCGCTTTGACGCCGCCGGCCTCCCCCAGGGAAGCGAGTTCCAAGTCAACTCCTACACTACGAGGTCGCAGTATGGACCCGCCGTGGCCTCGGACGCGAACGGGAACTTCGTCACAGTCTGGCAAAGCTACAATCAGGACGGAAGCGGCTGGGGCGTTTTCGGTCAGCGCTTTGACGCCGCCGGCCTCCGCCAGGGAAGCGAGTTCCCCGTCAACTCCTACACCACGGGCTACCAGAGACGCCCTGCGGTGGCGGCGGACGCGAACGGGAACTTCGTCGTCGTCTGGCTGCAGGACGAGAGCAGCGGCGGCGTCTTCGGCAAGCGCTTCGACGCCGCCGGGGTCCCCCAGGGAAGCGAGTTCCGGGTCAACTCCTACACTACGAGTTCGCAGAACCCAGGGGTGGCCTCGGCCGTGAACGGGCACTTCGTCGTGGTCTGGGAAGGCTGCTGCCAATGCTGCCAATACGGGAACTGGGACATCTGGGGCCAGCGCTACGACAGCGACCTCATCTTCAAGGACGGCTTCCAGTAGGCGCCCCGAGAGACACGTGCGGCGCGGCCTCTCCGCGGGCTCCAGGGCGCAGGTGGGGATTCGGTCGTCAGGCGGCGGGTGTTGAGCGAGCGCATGGAGAACATATGCCCGTCTATCTAGTCAATGTACATGGGCGCAAGCACCAAGACCTTTTCGGGCGTAAGGACGATAGGCCGCTTGAAGCATTCTTCGATCTGAACCTCTCGGGCTACCAGGATGAGCAGTGGCTAAGAATCAAGCCTCGCCTCGTCGATGGACAAGAATGCATCGTCGCTTCATACGCTCCGCGCCGGTCCGACGGAGTTATCTTCAAGACGTACAGGTACAAAGAATGGAAGAAGCTTCAAGAGCGCCCAACTAGAGAGAGTAAGTACGCCCCACACTACAGGGTGTTCTTCGGAAGACCGGACCCCAGGCCGGTCACAATGGCGAAACACGCTGCCACGCAGACGCCGCGGTACGCACCGTTCTTCGACAGGCTGGGCCGCTTCAAGCAGCTATCCGCTTTCGAGCCCAAGAGGCCGACGATTTCGGCCGAGGACCAGACGTCGGTTCCAAACTGACCACTAGGCCCGTCAGCCGCATCCGTGCGAAATCCCGGGTCAAGGAGCTCGGTCGGTCGGGCCTCGCAAACCCGGGAATTCGCGTGCCAGGCGGCGGCGCACTGCCCAGACCCCAGGAAGACGGCGGATAATGGCGGCCAGGACGGAAGCGTTCTGCGCACCCCTTCCTCGGAAGCCTCGGCGCTCGGCAAGATTGACTCGCCCCTGCTCGTCAGAGCTGACCCACCCATCATCCTTGGCGCGCGCCAAGCGCTCGCTCCGCACTTCCCCTTACGCCCTTAGCCGCGGCCGTTTCCGGCGATTCCGCCTAACCGGAGGCACGGCCTGGCGAGTGTCACGTCTGGGGGGACACACCCGGGTCACTTCTCGCGAGCGCCGAAGTCGGAAGGGGGTGTATTTGCCGTCGTATCTGGGCCTCTAACGCCAGGGGCAGGCTCGGCGCCCCGCGTCTGCCGGCGCCAGCGCGTCGGGCGAGAAGGCGGGGTTCGAGACAATGCGCACGAACGCCATCTGCGTCAGCGGGCAGGTCGCCCAGCGCGAGCGTTGTCCCCGCGCGGCGAACCAGTCGTGGGCGGCGGAGTGGTGTTCGTGAGCGGGCCAGGGGAGCGCGATCAGCACGTTGACGTCCAGGAGAGCCGTCTTCAGGGGAGGTCCTCGATGAGTTCGTCCACCGCGCCCACGGTCACACGCGGGCTCCCGACCGGCAGCCGAACCAGCGTGAGGCCCTGACGCTCCGTCGTCGGCACCGGCCGCTGGGCCCCCGCCCGAACCAGTTCCGACACCGCCGCTCCCAGGCTCACCCGCTTTCGGCGCGCCAGGTTCCGAGCCAGGTCCAGCGCATCATCTTCAAGCGTGAGTGTCGTCCTCATTGGTAGGGGCATCCTGTCATGGAAGTGATGCCGCCGCCGCAGATTGGCATCCCAGCTCCATTCCAGTGCCGCGGGCTCGGCGCCATCGCCCGCGGACGCCCGGGGCCGCCGGCTCTGATCTGAGGCGCACGCCAGACGCCCGATCGCTGAGAGCTGATCGCCGACGGCTACTGTCCGTTTGGCGTGTTGCTGATCGCTGCCGGCCGTCTTGCCGCTCCCGCCTCGATCAGGGCGTCCAGCTCCTGTCGCAAGCGCCCCAGGATCTCCTGGTAGGTGAAGGCGCCCACGGCCTCGGTCCGCCGCTTGAGGTTGACGTGGGTGGGGCCGCACCAGAGGCCGAGGTCGGCATCGTCGGTCTCGCCGGGTCCGTTCACCCGGCAGCCCATGACGGCGATGGTGAGGGCGTGGTCCTGGGCGTAGGCGGTCATCTCTTTCACCGCCTGAGCCAGCTCGACGAAGCGCTCGTTCTCCACCCGGGAGCAGGAAGGACAGGAGATGATGTTGAGCCGGTCGTCGTCGAAGACCGGCACCGAACGGAAACGACCGGCGGCGATATCGGCCAGGATCTCCCTGGCCACGGTGACCTCTTCCGGCTTGCGGGGATTGGGTAGCGTCAGGCTGACGCGCAGGGTGTCCCCGATGCCGCGGGACAAGAGCTGCTCGAAGGCGACCCGCGTCTTCAGGATTCCCTCCGGTGGAATGCCGGCCTCGGTGACGCCCAGGTGCAGGGGGATGTCGGGCCGGAGGCTGGCAAAGCGCGAGTTGGCCTCG
Organism: Vicinamibacteria bacterium; assembly: GCA_035286745.1. Lineage (GTDB taxonomy): Bacteria > Acidobacteriota > Vicinamibacteria > Fen-336 > Fen-336 > DATECU01. The sequence continues at coordinate 3,826 of DATECU010000349.1, forward strand.
ATCACGTTTCGGGGATGGGAGTCCTTGAGACTCACCACATAACGATCGAAAGCCAGATCGTCGAGCATCCGGCAGTGATCGAGCGCCGAGGCCACCATGCCGGCGACCTCATCCTCGGGATGGGAGGCCTTGACCTCGGGATCGACGCTGCCGCAGTTGACGCCGACCCGCAACGCGAGGTCGTTTTGGCGGGCCACCTCGGCCAGGAAGCGCACTTTCTCCCCCACCGGCTTCTCGCGTTCGTGGTGGTAGAGGTGGCCGGGGTTGTAGCGCACTTTGTCCACGTGGGGGGCCACCTTGGCCGCCAACCGATAGTTCTCCTGAAGGTCCACCACCAGGTTGGCCCGGGTCTGCCGCCGGATCTCGACCAAGGCCTCCACGTCCTTGGCGCTGTCCACGGCCACCCGCACCAGGTCGCCGCCCGCCGCCCGGATCGCCTCCGCCTGGGCCACCGTGGCGTCGATGTCCTGGGTGCGGGTGGCGCACATGCTCTGTACGGCGATGGGATGCCCGCCGCCCAAGGTCACTCCGCCGACCCTCACCGCACGGGTGGGATTGCGCTTGATCATCCAGCGATCGTAGCAGAGCGTTGGAGTCGGGCCAAAAGAGGGCTAGCCCAGGTCTTCGAGCGCGCGAACGCCCCTTCGCATGGGGATCCAGAAGGCCAGCAGGCTCAGCGCCGCCGCCATGGCCAGGGCCGCCGCCATGGCCGCTTGCTGGGCAGCCGGGATGGGGAGGTGGCGGAAGCGGTGCCAGAGGAAGATCGACGAGGGCCAGGCCAGAAGGCCGATCTCAACGGCGATGAAGAGCACGGCCAGGACCATGAAGGCGATGCCGCCGTAGGAGCCCGCCACCTGGGTGAGGTTCTCGGCGGCGAACCGAGGGTGCATGGCCCCCATGCCGGTCGCCAGGCCCACCAGCGCGAAGGTCATGAAGACGATGGCCACGGCGCAGAGTACCTTAAGGAAGGGCTCAGCGTCCAGAATCTCGTTAGATGCAACCGTCAACCCAAGGGCCAAGAGCGCCAGCGGACCAAGGCCGGTCCAGAACTTGGACCACAGAAAGGCGGACAGGCGCACCGGAGAGCTCTGGATGACCCAGAAGGCCGGGCCCTCGGCGGAGACCGACGGAAACACAAAACGCACCGCGACTGCGGAGAGCACGAAGGCTGCCATGGCCAGGTTCACGAAGGCGTAGGCGTTCTTGATGACGCCGCTCATGTAGGGGATGCGATCGAGGTCGAGGACCTTGAAGTTGTAGAGGTAGACCAAGACCAGGGCCAGGAGCAGCAGGAGCTGGGACCATTGGGTGGTGTCGCGCAGGAAGACCTTGAGGTCCTTGACCAGGAGGTGTCTGGCTTCCCGCCGCAAGGGCAGCAGACGGGCGACGCTTTCGATTCCTCTCAGGTGGGTGAAGCGGACCTTGCGAGCCTCCTGAGCCTTGCTCCAGCCCGAGAAGTAGAAGCGGTCGTAGGCGCCGCGGGCTAGCACCGTGAAGGCCAGGGCGGTGGTCCACAGCGCGCCCAGGTGCAGCCAGTCGATGCCGCCCCGAAGCCCGCTGAAGAGCGCCTCGCCCGCCCAGAAGGACGGCAGGAGCGGGGTGATGGGAGACTGCAGGGTGGCAAAGAAGGCGGTGACGTCAGGCAGCGACTCGACGGCAAGCAGCCGCTCGGGTCTGAGGAAGCGCAGCAGGAGAACGATGCTGACCGCGAAGAGCAGGCCCATCAGCATCAGGATGTCTCGAGCCCGGCGGGCCGGAAAGACGTTGACCAGGAAGAGGGTGACGGCCGAGCCGAAGGCGACCGGGATGGTCACGAAGGGCACCAGAGTGGCGAGAGCGGTCAAGTAGTAGCCGAAGCCGGCGCAGTGGGCAAGCCCGACCGCCAGCAGCACGGGGATGGTGAAGACCACCACCATCCAGGAGGCTTGGCCGAGCGCCTTGGCAAACCGGGAGTAGAAGAGCCTGGACACGCTCACCGGCGCCGAGAGCAAGAAGCGCAGGTCCTCGGAGAGAAAGAAGGTGGAGAGGGACGTCACCACGCCGCTGAAGCCGAGGAACGAGAGGAAGGTCAGGAACAGCCAGGAGAGGCCGAGCCGCACCAGGTAGTCGCCCAGCTCGGCGTAGTCCAGAAGCTGCCAGGTGAGCCAGAACACGGTGGCAAAGACCACGGCACCGACTCCCACGGCGATTCCGCCGAAGAGGAGAACCCGAGCCAGATCGCCGGCTTCCCGCTGGCGTGCGCGATTGCGGGCGGCCAGGAAGACCGGTCGCAGCAAGTAGGGGAAGGCCTGCGGACGAGGAAGGGCCTCAGAGGGCGTCATCGATCTCCTGCAGGCCGCTGCCGCCGGTGAGCTTCAGGAACACCGGCGTCAGGCGCTGATCCTCGCCGCCGGCCAGCGCCTGCAGCTCCTCGACGGTGCCCTGAGCGATGAGGCGTCCCTTCTGGATGATGCTGATCCGGTCGCACATCTCCTGCGCCACCTCCAGGGTGTGGGTGCTCATCAGGATGGCGACGCCCTTCCGGCTCATGTGGCGAAACACGTCCTTGATCAAGCGGGCGCCTCGAGGGTCCAGGCCGACCATGGGCTCGTCCACCAGCACCGCCCGGGGACGGTGCAGGAAGGCGGCGCACATCACCAGACGCTGCTTCATGCCGTGCGAGTAGCTCTCCACCAGCTCGTGCTCCCAGCGGGTGAGCTCGAACAGCTCCAGCACCTCGGCGATGCGCCCGGGGGTGCCGTTGTCCTCCATGCCGAAGAGGCCGGCGTGGAAGTGCAGGAACTCGCCGGCGGTGAGCTTCTCGTAGATGAAGGGCCGGTCGGGGACGAAGCCCAGCGCCAGCTTGGCCGCCTCCGGTTGGGTTGCCAGGTCGAAGCCGTTGATACGCACCCGGCCGGCGGTCGGCTTCAGCAGGCCGGCGACGATGCGGATGGTGGTGGTCTTGCCTGCTCCGTTAGGCCCCAGAAAACCGTGGATCTCCCCGGGGGGGACCGACAGGCTCACCTGGTCCACCGCCGTGAAGGCGCCGTAGGTCTTGGTCAGCTCCAGAACTTCGATCATGAGGTTCCTATCGGGGAATCGACCAGCAGCCTCGCCCGCTGCCGTCGCGTCGGGGGATGGGGATGTCGAGCGGGCGGGTGTCCTGGACCGGCCGGCCGACCAGCACCGGGGTGCTGCCGGGTGCCAGCTCCAGGTCCAGGATGGTGATCTTGGTGCGGCCGATCAAGGGCAGGATGGTCGCCTGCCGATCCAGACCTCCGCGCACCAAACGAATGTGGGTGGCATCGGCGGGGAACTGGTTCAAGGTGGGGTCCACCGGCAGCCAGAGCCCGCGCTGGGGGCTCTCGGCGAGGTAGACCTCGGGCCAGGCGTGGTAGTAGAAGGCCCCCCGCAGATAGACCAGGCCCACCGCGATCCGGGCCGGCAAGGCGGCCGCGCGGGCCATGGCCACGTAGAGCGCTGTGTGTTCGTTGCAGTCTCCGACCTTGGTCCGCAGCACCTCGCGGGCCGAGGGCAGGCTGACGGTGGGCTTCTTCTCCAGGAGCGAGGCCACATGGCGCAGCAGTCTCTCGGCTCGGGCTCTGGGGGTGGTGGCTCCGGCGGTGGCCTTGGCGGCCTCCTCCACGATCTCGGGGGCATCGCTCTCCAGGAAAGGCTCGGGCTGCAAGTAACGATCGAGGTCGGGGTCCGCCGGTTCAGCCTTCAAGCCTCTGGCATCCACGATCACCATCTGATCCCCGCGCACGCTCTGACCGGCGCCCTCAAGATCGGCCCCGGACAGGTCGGGTCCTTCGACGCGCAGCCGGAGCCGCTGCACGGTGGTCGGGTCGTCGATGCGGCGGGGGGATTGCGGCACCACC
>DATECU010000350.1:0-12514 GCA_035286745.1 Vicinamibacteria bacterium
CCGAACGCAGCCAGCTGCTTGGCCAGCCGGTTCTCCGCCTGCTGGACCTCGTGGGTGTGACGAAGGCCCAGCCGGAGCGCCAGGCCCCAGGCCAGGAGCAGCACCGCCAAAGCCCCCGCGGCGGGGGCCAGCAGCGCTGCCCGCCTGGGCTCCGCGGTTCCGCTCAGGTTCCAGGCCGACCACAGGGTGAAGAGGAAGGCGGCCAGGGTGGTAGCGGCCACCACCGAGAGGGCGCGGACCGGGAAGCGCGGCGCCCTGACCTCAGCCACCACGCCTCATCCCAAGGCCGAGGGAGTCGGCGCGCCGTCCACCCGTGGCAACAGGATGCGGAAGGCCGTCCCCTCCCGGGGCGCGCTCTCGACGAAGATGAAGCCGCCGCTCTGCTTGACGATGCCGTACACCATGGCCAGGCCCAGCCCGGTGCCCTTGCCCTTCTCCTTGGTGGTGAAGAAGGGCTCGAAGATGCGGGCCTGGGTGTCCCCGTCCATGCCTTCGCCGTTGTCCTTCACGGTGAGCGCCACATAGCGCCCCGGGGTGAGGGGTCGGGGAGCTGGCTCCCCGTGGCGCACCTCCAGGTTGGCGGTGGCAATCGTCAGGCGGCCGCCGCGGGGCATGGCGTCGCGAGCGTTGGCGGCCAGGTTCACCAGCACCTGCTCCAACTGTCCCGGGTCCGCCTTCACCTGGCCCAGGTGGGGAGCCAGCTCGATGGCCAGCTCCACGTCCTCGCCGATCAGGCTGGGCAGCATGTGGCCCAGCTCGCTGACCACGCCGTTCAGGTCCAGCACCCGGGGATCCAGGATCTGCTTGCGGCTGAAGGCCAGCAGTTGGCGGGTGACGTTCCACGCCTTCTCGGCCGCCTTCTGGATCTGCTCGATCTTGGGGCGCTGGACGTACTCCGGGTCCAGCCGGAGCAGCAGCTCGGCGTAGCCCAGGATCACGCCGATCAGGTTGTTGAAGTCGTGAGCGACACCGCCCGCCAGCCGGCCCACCGCCTCCATCTTCAGAGCGTGACGCAGCTCTTCCTCGAGCTGGTCCCGCTCTTGCTGGGCGCGCTTGCGCTCGGTGATGTCGGTGAGCGCGCCCACGATGGCCACCGTCTTGCCATCGCGCACCACCGGCGCCTCATGGACCTCCACCCAGACCTTGCGACCGTCCCCGCCCAGAAGCTCCAGCTCGTAGGGAGGCTGGCGCTCCCCGGTCTCGATGGCCATGCAGGTTCGCTGGTATCCGACGGCGTTGACCGCATGGTCGGTGGTCAGCTCGGTCCAGCGGACCAGTGCTTCCTCGGGCTCGTAGCCGAGGAGCTCCCGGGTCTGGGGACTCAGGTAGGTGAGCTGGTGCTCGGCGGTATGGGAATAGAAGACGTTGGTGCTGTGTTCCAGGATGTCGCGTAGCCGGCCCTGGCTCTGGCGCAGCTCTTCCTCGGCCTGCTTGCGCGCCGTGATGTCCTGCTTGATGGCGATGAAGTGGGTGATCAGGCCCGCCTCATTGCGCACCGGGGTGGCGGTCATGGACTCGGTGTAGAGGGCTCCGTCCTTCCGACGGTTGATGATCTCCCCACACCAGACGTGCCCCGCCAGAAGGGTCTGCCACAGCTCGCGGTAGAAGCCCTCCCCCTGGGCCCCCGACTTGAGGACTCGCATGGTCTGCCCCAGCACTTCCTCCCGCTGGTAGCCCGTCATTTCGGTGAAGGAAGGGTTCACGTACTGGATGCGGCCTTCCGTGTCGGTGATCACGATCGCGTCGTGGGCCTGCTCAACGGCCGCGACCAGGGGCAGGGGGGGGCCGTCGAGTGACTTCGTCATCGGGGGGCGAGCGGGGGGGCGAGGTGGGCGCGCCTCCGTGGAAGTCCCATAAAGACAGGCTACCACAGCAAACGAGCTGATCGACCGGGAGGCCCCCCCTCCAGCCATCGCGAATCCCAGAAATCCGCATTCGGTTTCCCCTTGCGAAACGTTCTCTCCTAGCGAGAGGGAGTTTCCTTCTCGGGGAGGGGCCCGGCCCGGCGCTCGCTGCCAGCCGGCTTTGACTCGCTCGGCCCCCCGGGTCTAGAGTCGGGGTACCTGCTCCGGTGGAGAACGCCATGAAAGGCAAGACGCTAGGCCACTACCGTATCCTCGAAGCGGTGGGTTCGGGTGGCATGGGTGTCGTGTACCGGGCCCGGGACGAACGCCTGCAGAGGGACGTGGCGGTCAAGGTCCTGGTTCGCGATCAACTGGCGGACGAGGCCGGCCGGCGGCGTTTCCGCCAGGAGGCGCTGGCCCTTTCGCGCATCAACCACCCGTCCATCGCCACCGTCTTCGATTTCGACACCGCGGGCGACGCCGACTTCCTGGTCATGGAGCTGATCGGTGGCACCACCCTGGCCGACAAGCTGGCGCGGGGGCCGCTGCCGGCCGACGAGGTCCGGCGCATAGGACTTGATCTCGGCGAGGGCCTGGCTGCCGCCCACGAGGCGGGCGTCATTCATCGCGATCTGAAGCCCCGCAACGTCCAGATCGCGGCCGACGGTCGGCTCAAGATCCTCGACTTCGGCATCGCGACCCTTCGCCGGCCGGAGGGGGCCAACGACATCTCCGACACCGGACCCCTTGTCGATCGGGGACCCATCTACGGCTCCCCGCCCTACGTGGCTCCCGAGCAGTTCCTCGACGATTGCGCCGATGCCCGCTCGGATCTCCACGCGCTGGGTGCCATCCTCTATGAGGCGGCCACCGGTATCCGGCCCTTCGCCGGCCTCACCGGCGCGCGCCTCACCGCCGCCATCCTCCACCAGGCGCCCAAGCCGCCGCGAGAGGTGAACCCGAGGGTGTCGCCGGCGCTGGAGCAGATCATCGTCAAGGCCATGGCGAGGGACCCGGAGCGGCGCTACCAGTCGGCCCGCGAGCTGCTGGCGGACCTGCTGCGCCTCGACGGCCCTTCGCCCCTCGAAGTCCTTCCCCCCACCGTGCCCCTGGCCGCCGCCCACCGGCGCCTCACCTGGGTGACGATGGCGGCGGTGACGCTGGTCACCGTGTTGTTGGGCGGAGGCTCGGGCGCCGGAGCACGATCGGTGCGGGCTCCTCTGCTCGCGCCTATCGAATCCTTGGCCGTCCTGCCCCTGGAGAACCGCTCTGGCGATCCGGGCCAGGAGTACTTCGCCGACGGCATGACCGACGCCTTGATCGCCGACCTGGGGCGCATCGGCTCCCTCAAGGTCATCTCCCGCACCTCGGCCATGCAGTTCAAGGGGGTCAAGAAGCCGCTGCCGGAGATCGGCCGTGAGTTAGGCGTCGACGCGGTGGTGGAGGGGTCGGTCTTCCGCTCCGGAAACCGGGTGCGGGTCACCGCCCAGCTCATCCACGCGACCAGCGATCGCCTGCTCTGGTCCGACAGCTACGAGCGCGAGATCAGGGACGTGCTGGCGCTCCAGGGCGAGATGGTGGCCACCATCGCCCAGGAGGTGAAGGCCAAGGTCACGCCGGAGGAACGGGTCCGGCTGGCCAGCCCCCGGGCCCTCGATCCCGAGGCCTACGAAGCGTACTTGAGGGGCTACAAGCTGTACAACACGGCCGAAGAACGGGACTTGGCGGCAGCGCTGGACGAGTTCCAGCGCGCCCTGACCCGCGATGATAGCTTCGCCCTCGCCTACGTCGGGGTCGCCGACGTGCACACCTTGCTAGCTTCGAACCACCGGCTGAATCCTCGCGAGGGCTACGCGCGCGCTCAGGCGGCCGCCAGCCGGGCCCTCGAGTTGGATCCCAACCTGCCGGAGGCCCATTCCTCCCTCGCCTTTGCCAAGCTGGTCCTGGACTGGGACTGGGCCGGGGCCGAGGCCGGTTTCAAGAAGGCCCTGGAACTGGCCCCCGGCTCGGCAAGGGCCCATGAGGAGTACGCCTGGTATCTGGCGGCCCGAGGCCAGACCGAGCCCGCCCTGGCGGAGATGAAGCGCGCCAGAGAGCTCGATCCCCTGTCCGCCATGATCACCGCGGGGATCGGCGGAATCCTCATGTATGCGCACCGAACGGACGAGGCGATCGAGCAGAACTTGAGGGCACTCGACCTCAATCCCGGTTTCATGGTGGCGCGGTACGGCCTGGGCCGTTTCTACTTGCAGAAGGGCGAAGCTCAGCAGGCCATCGCCAACCTGAGGGAGGCCCTAGCCTTGGCTCCCAGCAGCCCCTCCATCCTGGCCGATCTGGCTCACGCCTACGCGGCGGCGGGCAATGCACGGGAATCGCTGAGGATACTCGAACGCTGGAAGCAGCTCACCCGCGGCGGGTTCGTCCGTCAGGAGCAGGCGGCCCATGTTCACGGCGCCCTGGGCCACAAGGCTGAGGCGTTCGTGTTGCTCGAGCGCGCCTACCGCGACAAGTCGCCCGGCATGGTCTGGCTCAAGGTAGACCCGCGCTTTGACCCCCTGCGGTCCGACAAGCGCTTCCAGGACCTGCTCAAACGGCTGGGCCTCGGGTGAGGGCTCTCGCCGCCAAGTGCCGGCTCCCTCACTCACTTCGCCCTCTTGACTGAGGCCCTGGGGACCCTAGAATCTGCTCACCGAATTCGTTGAGAGGAGGCGGAATGGCCCAAGGTGAACGCATCGACCTGCACGGTATCAGTCAGGAGATCCGGGCCGTCCAGAAGAGGCTCAAAGCGGCGCGTCGCAGCGCCACCGAGGAAGAGCGGGATCACATCGACAAGACGATTCAGAGACTGGAAGAGGTCCACGGTCACACCACGGCCATCTGCCCCAAGGCCTACGGCGTGTGGCCAACCGCCGGCACCAGGCGCACCGCTGTCGGAGGGGGCAAGAAGAAACGCGCCACCAAGGCTCGATCCAAGAAGTAGGCAGACCGAACGCGTTGACCTGCATGGCATCAATCGGGAGATCCAGGCCGTGCAGAAGAAGCTCAAGGGGGCCTTGCGGGGAGCGACCGAAGAGGAGCAGAAGCACATCGACGCAACCATCAAGAGGCTCGAAGCCGTGCGAGCGACAACGGCGGATGTCTGCTCCAAGGTCTGGTCGGTGTGGCCGATCGAGGATTCGCAGGCGGTGAGTCGCGCTGCCGTCCCCGCGAAGCCCTGACAATCTCGTTAGGTCTACGTCGTCGCAAGCCTGGGGGCCGCCACCGTGGTTAGCGGTCCTCAGGCCAAGCCTCCGCGAGTTCCGTCCTGACCCACTTCCCCCAACGTCCATCTCGGTGTCTCTGTGCCTCTCTGGTTGCTTACCACTCGGCACGGCGAGGTTCCTCCATGCCCCAGCCCCGTATCCGCTATCGCCGCTCGCCCAACGTCGTGAGCTACTGGACCGACCAGGGCTTCCTCCTCCACAACTTCGCCACCGACGCTCGTTCCGGCGGCGATCCGCTGGCCGTCGAGATCCTCGACTTCTTCGACGACTGGCGTTCGGTGGACGACCTCTACCGCCGGCTGGGCCGCTTCGACCGCCCCCTCCTCGCCAGGGTCGTAGAAGCGCTCGAGAAACGCTCGCTCCTGGAGCGCTCCGACCGCCCGCGCTCCATCGAGAAGGCCATGGAGTCCTGGGCCAGTTGGAACCCGGCCGGCGGCTTCTTCCACTTCACCACCAAAGACGTTCCCTATGCCGAGCCCGAGGAGGCCGAGGATCACCTGCTGGAGAAGGCGCAGGGAGTGCCCATGCCCCCTGCCGTCAAACGTTATCCGCGGGCCACCCGGCGACCGCTGCCCGAACCCCGCGTCGATGGTGAGTTCCCCCAGGTCCTGCTGGCCAGGCGAAGCTGGCGCCGGTTCGCGGAGCAGCCGCTAGACATCTCGGCCCTGGCCACCCTGCTCGGCCTCACCTTCCGCATCCAACGCTGGACGCCGTTGCCGGGTCTCTGGCCCGGGAAGAAGAAGGCGGGCAAGGTCATCCTGAAGACCTCGCCCTCGGGTGGAGCCCGGCATCCGCTCGAAGCCTACGTTCTGGCGGCGCGGGTCAAGGGCCTGCCGTCTGGCCTCTACCACTACGCCCCCGACAGCCACAGCCTGGAGACCCTCAAGGCCACCGCCACGCCCCGGCAGATCGCCGACTACGTGCCCGCCCAGTGGTGGTACAGCCGGGCCTCGGCCCTCATCGTCTTGACCGCCGTGTTCGCGCGCAGCGAGTGGCGCTATGAGTTCCCCCGCGCCTACCGGGCGGTGCTGCTGGAGGCCGGCCACTTCAGCCAGACCTTCCTGCTGGTCGCCACCTGGCTGGGCCTGGCACCCTTCTGCTCGATGGCGCTCGCCGACACCAAGATCGAGCAGGACCTGGGCCTGGACGGGGTGAGCGAATCGGTGCTCCACGCCGTGGGCGTCGGCCCTCGGCCCTCGGGTGTAGACTGGGCGCCGCTGCCGCCGCCCCGGCCGCCCCGCGGCATCGGGGCCAGGAAGCCGAAGGAGGCACGCCGATGAAGGCCGCCGCGATCTTCGCCGCCACTCTCCTGGTCTGCGCGACCGTGCCTGGGGCCGCCTCCGCCGAGGCCCCGGCCCACGACCTCTTGCCGGCGCCGGCCCGGATCGCCTGGCAGGCGGGCCGCCTGGACTTGAGCGGCGGGCTGAGGCTGACGCGGCGCGGGCCGGCCGAGCCGCGGATCGACGCCGCTCTGCGCAGGACCGCCGAGCAGCTGATGCAGATGGGGGTGCCTGCGCCCGGTGCGCGGGCAGCCACGCTGCTGATCGAGGCGGCCACCCCCGGCCAGCGGGTGCAGGCGTTGGGCGAGGACGAGTCCTACGCCCTGAAGGTGACGCCTGCCGGCGCTCGCCTGCTTGCGCATAATCCGTTGGGCGTGCTGCGAGGGCTCACCACCCTGCTCCAATTGGTGCACACCGGGAACGGCGCTCCCTCGGTTCCTGCCGTCACCATCGACGACTCGCCTCGCTTCCCCTGGCGTGGCCTGCTTCTGGATTCCTGCCGGCACTTCATGCCGTTGCCGGTGGTGAAGCGCAATCTCGACGCCCTGGCGGCGGTCCAGATGAACGTCTTTCACTGGCACCTGACGGAGGACCAGGCCTTTCGCATCGAGAGCCGCCGTTTCCCGCGGCTGCACCAGCAGGGCTCTCAAGGCGAGTTCTACAGCCAGGACCAGGTGCGCGAGGTGCTGGCCTACGCTCGGGAGCGGGGCATCCGGGTGGTGCCCGAGTTCGACCTGCCGGGCCACACCGGCGCCTGGCTGCTGGGCCATCCGGAGCTGGCGGCCTCGGCGGGGCCCTTCGAGCCCATCCGCAAGTGGGGGGTCTTCGACGTCAGCCTGGACCCGACCCGGGAGGAGGTGTACGCGTTCCTCGAGACGTTCCTCGCCGAGATGGCCCAGCTCTTCCCCGACGAGTACCTCCACATCGGCGGCGACGAGGTGCGGGGCCGCGACTGGAACGAGAACCCCCGGATCCAGGCGTTCCTCTACGCCAACAGCCTGCGCGACAACCACGCGCTTCAGGCCTACTTCAACGGCCGCCTGAGCGCCATCCTGGGACGACTGGGCAAGAAGATGGTGGGCTGGGACGAGATCCTGCATCCCGATCTGCCCAAAGGGACGCTGGTGCAGTCCTGGCGCGGGGCCGCCTCGCTGGCCAAGGCGGCCGAGGCCGGCTTCGACGGCCTGCTCTCCCACGGCTACTACCTCGATCACATGCAGCCGGCGGCCTTCCACTACGCGGTCGATCCGCTGTCGGCCGACGCCAAACGAACGGCGGCGCCGGGCGGGCGGGTGCTGGGCGGTGAGGCCTGCATGTGGAGCGAGTTCGTGACCGCCGAGAACGTGGATTCGCGGATCTGGCCCCGGGCCGCCGCGGTGGCGGAGCGGCTGTGGTCGCCCGCCGAGACCCGCGAGGTTCCCGACTTCTACCGGCGTCTGGATCGGCTGAGCCGGAGGCTCGAGGTCCTGGGCCTCACTCACCGCGCGTCGTACCTACCGATGCTGGAGCGGCTGGCCGGCGGTCGCCCGGTGGCGCCGCTCAAGGTGCTGGCCGACGTGGTGGAGCCGGTGAAGCACTACCTGCGAGCCGGAACCCGCCTCTATACCACGGAGACCCCCCTCGATCGTTTGGTGGACGCGGCCCGGCCGGAAAGCGATGCAGCGCGCGCCTTCCGTCAGGAGGTGGACCGGTTCTTGGCCTCGGCGCCGGCGTTTGGCGCGGACCAGCGGATTCGAGGTCCGCTGCTGGCCTGGCGCGACAACCACGATGCGCTCGACGCCACCGTAGCGGCCGTACCCAAGCTGGCCGAGATCCGCTCGCTCTCCCGCGATCTCTCAACGGTCGGGGGGCTTGGCCTCGCCGCCCTGGACGCGATCGGGGCCGCCAAGGCGCCATCCCCCGAGTGGCTTGAGCAGGCCGAGCGCCTGCTGAGCGCGGCGCGGATCCCACGCGGGGAGCTGGAGCTGGCGGTGGAGCCCGCGCTCCGCAAGCTGGTGCTGGCGGCGTCCCGACTCGACCGGCTGAAGGATCAGCCGGCGGCCGCTTGGCTGGCCGAGCTGGACGCGAGCCTGGAGGCCGCGCGGAAGAAGCCGTAGGGCTCAGACCGCCTTCCGTAGCTGACGGCTGACCGCTGACTGCTGATCGCTGCCGTTCGGCGCCTGCTCAGGCGAAGATGTCGGCCACCCGGATGTCGATCTGGGGCAGGAGCGAGGGCACCAGCCTGTCGTCTCCCTGCACCGTCTCCTGCCTCGCGTAGCGCCCCGCCGCGGCGTCGGGGTCCCGGTAGACCTCGACGCGCTCCCGGCCGACGTCGACGATCCAGTACTCCGGGATACCGAAACGCGCGTAGAGCGAGGCCTTGACCAGCTAGCACGTTCGGACCCCCTGCGCCCCCGTCTTGAGGCAGAGTGGAGCCGGCCTACTCGGCCGACTCACGAGGAGGGGAGAGACGACCATGAGCCTGCAACTGGTGCCGCGGCGGGACAGCGACGAGGGGGCGATGCTGGCGGTCCTGAAGGGCCTGGAGATCGAGAAGACGCTGGGGGCCGAGCCGGTGCTTGCGGCCCTGCGCCGCTTCCCCCCGGAGGCGCCCCAGTTCTCCGAGTTCCCCGACGACCTCCACCCCAAGCTCAAAGAGGTCCTGGCGGCGCGGGGGATCGAGCGGCTCTACACCCACCAGCGCCAGGCCTTCGACCAGACCCGGGCCGGCCGCAACTCGGTGGTGGTCACGCCCACCGCCTCCGGCAAGACCCTCTGCTACAACCTGCCGGTCCTGGACCGCATCCTGAAGGACCCCGACGCCCGGGCCCTCTACCTCTTTCCCACCAAGGCTCTGGCCCAGGACCAACTGGCCGAGCTCTACAGCCTGATCGAGGCGCTGGGCGCCGACATTGCCACCTTCACTTACGACGGGGACACCCCGCAGGACGCCCGCAAGGCCATCCGCTCCCGGGCCCACGTGGTGGTCAGCAACCCCGACATGCTGCACAAGGGCATCCTGCCCCACCACACCAAGTGGGTGAAGCTGTTCGAGAACCTGCGTTATGTGGTGATCGACGAGCTGCACACCAGTCGCGGGGTCTACGGCTCGCACCTGGCCAACATCCTGCGCCGGCTGTCGCGTCTTTGCCGCTTCTACGGCTCCGATCCCCAGTTCCTCTGTTCCTCGGCCACCATCGGCAATCCCAAGGAGCTGGCCGAAGCGCTGACCGAGCGGGAGATGACCCTTCTCGACCAGAGCGGCGCCGGGCGCGGCGAGCGCTACTTCGCCATCTACAACCCGCCGGTGGTGAATCGCCAGCTCGGCATCCGCCGCTCGGCGCTGAACTGCGCCCGCGACATCGCCCTCTCCTTCCTGGGCAAGGGCCTGCAGACCATCGTCTTCGCTCCCTCGCGACTGTCCACCGAGGTGATGGTCACCTACCTCAAGGAGGCGCTGGAGACCCGGCCCGGCTCGGAAGGGGTGATCCGCGGCTATCGTGGGGGCTACCTGCCCCTGAAACGTCGAGAGATCGAGCGGGGACTGCGCGAGGGATCTGTGTTAGGCGTGGTGTCCACCAACGCCCTGGAGCTGGGCATCGACATCGGCAGCCTGGACGTGGCCATCCTGCTCGGCTATCCGGGGAGCGTGGCCTCCGCCTGGCAACAGGCGGGCCGGGCGGGACGCCGGCAGGGCACTTCGGTCGCGGTCCTGGTCGCCAACTCGACGCCCCTCAACCAGTTCATTGCCAAGAACCCCGACTACTTCTTCGGCTCCCCGGTGGAACAGGCCCGCATCAACCCCGACAACCTGCAGATCCTGGTCAACCACGTCAAGTGCGCCGCTTTCGAGCTGCCCTTCTCCGACGATGAGGTCTTCGGTCGGGAGGACCTCGGCCAGATCCTGAGCTTCTTGGAAGGCGAGCGGCTGCTCCATCGTTCGGGCGGGCGCTGGCACTGGACCAGCGAGAGTTACCCCGCCGACGCGGTGAGCTTGCGCAGCGTCTCCTCCGACAACTTCCTGGTGCAGGACATAACCCAAGAACCGAGGATCATCGCCGAGGTGGATTTCGACTCGGCCCCGTCCATGGTCCACGAGAAGGCGGTCTACATCCTGGAGGGCCGCACCTACTTCGTGGAGAAGTACGACCACAAGGAACGCCGGGTCCACGTCCGCGAAGCCGAGGTCGACTACTACACCGACGCCATCACCAACACCAAGGTGAAGATCCTGGACCGCTTCCAGGAAGAGCCGGTCAGGAACGCACGCCGGAACCACGGCGAGGTGCACGTCACCAGCCAGGTGGTGGGGTTCAAGAAGATCAAGTTCTACACCAACGAGAACGTGGGCTCGGGCGAGCTGACCATGCCCGAGAACGAGATGCACACCACCGCCTACTGGCTCACCGTGCCCCGGGAGGTGATGGCGTCCCTGCCCTTCTCGGGTGAGGAGCGGCGCGACGGGGTGGTGGCACTTTCCTACAGCCTGGGCCAGTTGGCGGCCCTGTTCCTGATGTGCGATCGGCACGACCTGGGCGTGGCGCTGGGGGACAACGGCCAGGGCGAGGCCCGCGTGGAGCGGGGATTCCGGCGGGCCCGGGGCCCGGCCAGCGGCGGCCGTGACGGGGGGTCTGGGGGGGCCGGAAAGCCCCCCCAGCTCGAGAGGGGCGGCGGATTCACTCCGCCGCCCCCTGACGATGATTATGAACCAAACGTGTTCGTCTACGACAACTACCCGGGCGGGATCGGCCTGTCGGAACCGCTCTACCGCCTGCACTCTCGCCTGCTGGCCGAGAGCCGGCGGCTGATCGCCGCCTGCGCCTGCCGGGACGGTTGTCCCTCCTGCGTGGGGCCGGTGGGGGAGGTGGGGAGCCGGGGCAAGGAGGTGGCGCTGGCCCTGCTCGACGCCATCATGGTCGAACCCGTCTTCACCGGCGGGAAGCGCCGGGATCTCGCCCGGTGAGCCGCTCGCTCCAGGATCGGCTGGCCGGGCTGCGGCGGCCTGAAGCGGGCCCCGCTGCCGGGCCCACGGCTCCGGGCGCCGCTCAGCCCTCGACTCCCATGGACGAGCTGACCAGCCTGGAACGCTCGCTCACCGGTGCCAGCGGCCACGGGCTTCCGCTCAAGGAGCGCCTGGAGCGTTTGGTGTCGGTGGCGGCCCGGGGCCGCGCCGGGACCGCCGAGCGGCCCCCTTCGCGCCGGCCGGTGCCCATCGAGGAGCTGATCCAAGGCGAACGGGTGGAGAACGAGCGAGGGGAGTTCTTCCTGGTCGAGGCCGACCTTCACCTCGACTTCCGGCACGGCGGGGTCTCGCTCAGCCGCTTCCAGGCGGTGGCCCCGGAGAGCCCCTTCATCCTGACCGGCGATTCGGAGTTCTATTCGTTCGATCTCGCGCAAGCCGTCTTCCTCGACACCGAGACCACGGGCCTGGCCGGCGGCACCGGCACCGCGGCTTTCCTGGTGGGCGTTGGTTATGTGAAAGACGACCGCTTTCGCCTGCGCCAGTACTTCATGCGCGACTACCACGAGGAGGCGGCGCTCCTGCGGGGCCTGGCCGAGGACATCCGCGGCTTCCGCCATCTGGTGACCTTCAACGGCCGCATCTTCGACATCCCGCTGCTCGAGGCGCGCTACCGCCTGAACCGCGATCGCTTTCCGCTGGCGGAAGCGCTCCACCTCGATCTCCTGCCCCCGGCGCGGCGGCTGTGGAAGGAGCGGCTGGAGTCGTGTCGCTTGCAGTCGCTGGAGGCCGCGCTTCTGGGGGTGATGCGGCAGGGCGACGTGCCCGGCGAGGACATCCCGGAGATCTACTTCGACTACGTTCGCACCCGCGATGGGCGGGCTTTGGCCCGGGTCCTGGACCACAACCGGATCGATGTCCTGTCCCTGGCCGCCCTTTCGGCTCTGGCCTGCCAGTGGGTGGAGGACGGGCTCGCCGACGACCCGCGGGACGCCTACAGCCTGGCCCGGGTCTTCGAGCGGGTGGCCCTGCACGATCGCTCGGATGCGCAGTACCGCCGGGTCCTCGCCAGCGCCGCCAGCCCGGTCCGCAACGCCTCACTCCTGCGTATGGCGGAGCGGGCCCGGCGGAGCGGAGAACTGGGGCAGGCGGTCGAGTGGTGGCGGGAGGCCGCCGAGCACGGCGACT
>DATECU010000351.1:0-5221 GCA_035286745.1 Vicinamibacteria bacterium
CACCCGCCGCGCCAAATCGGCCGCGGGGACAGGTGTCTCGACGAGCAAGGCGGCCAGACGCCGCTCTTTGACGGCAAGCGCCGGCCGAAGCGTCAACGGACTGGAGCCGGCCACGCTTGATTGTAGGCCCTCGCGCCGGCCGGGGCTAGAATGGTCCGATCCAAGGAGCAGAACCATGACCCACGGCGTTCTAGGCCTGCTGCTGATCCTGTCGGTGTCTTCTCCCGCGTTTTCGGAGCCCGAAGCCAAGGCCAAACGCCCCCGCCTCGACCTCAGGGCCTCCCCCCGCATGGCCTTTTCCCCGGTGAACGTCCTCTTCACCGCGGAACTGGTCGGCGGCGACGAAGTCGAGGAGTACTACTGCCCCGAGATCGAGTGGGACTGGGACGACGGCGGCAAGAGCACCGCCGAGTCCGATTGCGCCCCCTTCGAGCTGGGCATGAAGATCGAGCGGCGCTTCACGGCAGAGCACGAGTTCCGGCGCTCCGGCACCTACAACGTCAAGGCGACCTTCCGCCGCGCCGGCCGCACCCTGGTCGTCCAAACCTTGCGCCTGACCGTCAAGCCGGGGTTTCGTGAGGTCGAGTCGTAAGCCCAGGATGTCGCGGAACTCGAGGCGCGCGACCGAGAGCAGGGGGATGGCCCAGAAGGGCTGGATCAGGTTGGTAGCCATGTCGCCGTACGCATAGGCCATGGCCACCCGGCCCGCTGGAACACCCTAGCGCTGACATCCGCGCCAGCGTGTCGGCCATTCGCGGCAGCAGCGCAGGATTCACCACAAAGCCGTTCCGCGCTACCCCCCGCTGGACATGCCCTCCAGGAACTCCTTGTTGCTCTTGCTCTTGGCCAGGCGTTCCAGGAGCAGCTCCATGGCCTCCACCGGAGACAGGGCCGAGAGCACCTTACGCAGGATCCAGGCGCGGTTCAGCTCCTCCTTGGGCACCAGCAGCTCTTCCTTGCGGGTACCACTCCTCAGGATGTCGATGGAAGGGAAGATGCGCTTGTCGGTCAACTTGCGGTCGAGCACGATCTCGGCGTTGCCGGTGCCCTTGAACTCCTCGAAGATCACGTCGTCCATCCGGGAACCGGTCTCCACCAGGGCGGAGGCGATGATGGTGAGGCTGCCCCCCTCCTCCACGTTGCGGGCCGCTCCGAAGAAGCGCTTGGGTCGCTGCAGGGCGTTGCTGTCCACACCCCCGGAGAGCACCTTGCCCGAGGGAGGCACGATGGTGTTGTAGGCGCGCGCCAAACGCGTGATCGAATCGAGTAGGATCACCACGTCCTTCCTGTGCTCCACCAAGCGCTTGGCCTTCTCCATCACCATCTCGGCGACCTGGACGTGCCGGTCGGCGGGCTCGTCGAAGGTGGAGGAGATCACCTCGCCGTGCACCGAACGCTGCATGTCGGTCACTTCTTCGGGCCGCTCGTCGATCAGCAGCACGATCAGGATGATCTCGGGGTGGTTGGTGGTGATGGCGTTGGCGATCGCCTGCAAGAGCATGGTCTTGCCGGTGCGGGGCGCGGCCACGATCAGCGCGCGCTGGCCCTTGCCCAGGGGCGCCATCAGGTCCAGCACCCGGGAGGACAGGGTGTCCGGGCTGGTCTCCAGGCGGATGCGCTCCTGCGGATAGAGCGGCGTCAGGTTGTCGAAGAAGATCTTCTCCTTCGCCCGGTCGGGGGGTTCGAAGTTGACGGCGTCCACCTTGATCAGCGCGAAGTAGCGTTCATCGTCCTTGGGAGGGCGGATCTGGCCGCTGATGGTGTCGCCGGTTCTGAGGTCGAACTTCCGGATCTGGGAAGGCGATACGTAGATGTCGTCGGGCCCGGGCAGATAGCAGTATTCGGGAGCTCGCAGAAAGCCGAAGCCGTCGGGCAGGATCTCCAGCACGCCCTCCGAGAAGATGAGGCCTTCCTTCTCGGCCTGCGCGCGCAGGATCTGGAATACCAGCTCCTGCTTCTTCATGGTCGCCGCGCCGGGGATGGCCAGGGCCTTGGCCACGCCCGCCAGCTTCTGGGCACTCATCTCCTTGAGGTCGGCCAGATCCAGGCGCGGTTCGCCGTCGCCCTCGGGGCCGCCTTCGCCGGGTTCGGCTCGCCACGGTGTCCGAATCCTCGCCTCGGGTTTGGCGGGCTCCGCAGCCTTCGCTGGCTCAGCGGCCTCCGACGCCTCCAGGGCCTCCACGGAAGCCCCGACCGGTGCGTCTCCGTTCGCGACCTCGGCGGGCTCCGGCTCGGCCACCGCCGCCAGCGCGCTGGACTCCGCGTCCGGGGCCTCATTGCCCGCTTTGACCTTGGTCGATTCACCCTTGGGCCGGCTGCGCCGCGGGGGCTTGGGGGAAGACGACTGCTCTTCGGACATGATCGATCTCGTTGGAAGGAGATGAGTGCGAGAGGAGCGAAGCTTGCGCGAGCGCTCCGCGTGGACGGATGCCCTGAAGATAGTGGAAAGCCGCTCCTGCTGTCAACCTTGGTGGCGCACAGGCAGATGGGTCGCCGCGGTCAAGGGCCTGGCATCGAGGGATCGCCCTTCGGGGCCGGCAGAGCCCGGTCAGACATGGCGCCGATCGACGCCGGCTGGTGATCAGACCCGCTCGACGACGACGGCGACTCCCTGGCCACCGCCGATGCAGAGACCAGCCACGCCGCGCCGGGCGTCTCGGGCCTTCATGGCGTGAAGCAGCGTCACCAGCACCCGCGCGCCTGACGCACCAATCGGATGACCGAGGGCGATGGCGCCGCCGTTGAGGTTCACCCGTGAGGAGTCGAGCCCCAGCTCCCGCAGCACCGCCAGGCTCTGGGCGGCGAAGGCCTCGTTCAGCTCGAAGAGGTCGATCTGATCCAAGCTGAGGCCCGCCTTCTCCACCGCCTTCCTGACCGCGGGCACCGGACCGATGCCCATGATCTTGGGATCGACGCCCGCCGAGGCGTAGCCCACGATGCGGGCCAACGGCTTTGCGCCTAGCGTCTTCGCTCGGGCTCCGCTGGCGACCACCAGCGCCGCCGCCCCGTCGTTGATGCCGCTGGCGTTACCGGCGGTGACGCTTCCGTCCTTCTTGAAGGCGGGCTTCAGCTTGCTCAGGCTCTCGGCGGTGGCGCCGGCCCGCGGGTACTCGTCGGTGTCGAAGAGCTTCGCCTCCCCCTTCTTCTGGGGCAGCGGCACGGCCACGATCTCCTCCCTGAAACGGCCCTCCTTGATCGCAGCCTCGGCTCGCGCCTGGCTCTGTGCGGAGAAGGAGTCCTGATCGGCGCGGCCGATGCCGTACTTCTCGGCCAGGTTCTCGGCGGTGATTCCCATGTGCACGTCGTCGAAGGCGTCGGTCAGGCCCTCGTGGATCATGTGGTCCAGCATCTGGCCGTGGCCCAACCGCTCGCCCCAGCGAGCCCCGGGGAGCAGGAAGGGCGCCCGGCTCATGTTCTCGGTGCCTCCCGCCACCACCAGCTCCGCGTCGCCGGCCTTGATGGCTTGGGTCGCCAGCATCACGGCCTTGAGCCCCGAGCCGCAAACCTTGTTCACGGTGTGGGCAGGGACCGTCTGAGGCAAGCCCGCCTTGAGGGCCGCCTGGCGAGCCACGTTCATACCCAGGCCGGCCTGGAGAATGCAGCCCAGGATCACCTCGTCGATCTGGTCGGGCCGGACCCCGGCGCGGGCCACCGCCTCCCGCACCACCAGGGCCCCCAGCTCCGGGGCCGGCGTGTCCTTGAGGGAACCGCCAAAGCTGCCGATAGGCGTGCGGCAGCCGGAGAGAATCACAACCTCGTTGCTCATGGCATCACTCCGGAGGTTACGCGGCGCCCGAAGTGAATTCGGTCGCCGCTATGAAGCGGGGAGCTACCACCCCCAAACGCACAACGCAAGAACCTCAGACGCCACCAAGACCGTCGGGCCGGACGCAGCCCGCGGCGGCCCTACGCCATCGTCTTGGCCCTACGCCATCGTCTTGACGTCCCCCGGGACCACAAGCTCGGTGCCCGTGAGCTTCTTCACCTGCTCCAGCGTGGTGTCGGGGGCCATCTCGCGCAGGACCAATCCCTGCGGCGTCACCTCGATCACCGCCAACTCGGTCACGATCAGGTTCACGCAGCGCCGCCCGGTCAAGGGCAGCGTGCACGACTCCAGGATCTTGGGCGAGCCGTCTTTGGCCGCGTGCTCCATGGTCACCACCACGCGCTTGGCGCCGGAGACCAGGTCCATGGCACCGCCCATGCCCTTCACCATCTTCCCGGGGATCATCCAGTTGGCGAGATTGCCCTCGCGGTCGACTTGCAGGGCGCCCAGGATGGTGAGGTCCACGTGGCCGCCCCGCACCATGGCGAAGGAATCGGCGCTCGAGAAGTACGAGGTGCCAGGCAGCTCGGTCACCGTCTCCTTCCCCGCGTTGATCAGGTCCGGATCCTGCGCCCCCGGCTCCGGATAGGGTCCCACCCCCAGCATCCCGTTCTCCGAATGGAGCACGATGGCGACGCCTTCCGGGATGTAGTTCGAGGCCAGGGTGGGCATGCCGATCCCCAGGTTCACGTAGAAGCCGTCCTTCATCTCCTGAGCTGCCCGCCGGACGATCCGAGCGCGTTTGGCATCGATTTCGAGGCCGCCCTCGCCGTGCAGGGTGAGCCTCTCGATGCGCTTCTCATAGCCCTGGCCCGCGAACACCCGCTGCACGTAGATGCCGGGGGTGTGCACCAGGTCGGGATCGAGAGCGCCCGCGGGCACCAGCTCCTCCACCTCGGCAATCGTTGTGCGGGCGGCGGTCGCCATCATGGGCGCGAAGTTCCGGGTGGTCCGGCGATAGACCAGGTTCCCCAAGGGATCGGCCTTCCACGCCTTGACGAAGGCAAAGTCGGCCTTGAGCCCCGTCTCCAGCACATGGGGCCGGCCGTCGAACCAGCGGACCTCCTTGCCCTCGGCGATCAAGGTCCCGTAGCCGGTGGGGGTGAAGAAGGCGGGGACCCCGGCACCCCCGGCGCGCAGGCGTTCCGCGAAAGTCCCCTGGGGGTTCAGTTCCACCTCCAACTCGCCGCTCAGGGCCATCTTCTCGAAGACCTTGTTCTCACCGACGTAGGTCGAGACCATCTTCTTCACCTGCCCGTTCTGGAGCAGGAAGGTGATGCCGAAGTCGTTGGTGCCGGCGTTATTGCTGATCAAGGTGAGGTTCCGGCTGCCCTTGTCGCGCAGGGCCAGGATCAGCTTCTCGGGCAGGCCGCAAAGCCCGAAGCCCGAGACCAT
>DATECU010000352.1:0-3790 GCA_035286745.1 Vicinamibacteria bacterium
TCCCGAGGCCACCGCCCCCACCGACCATCCCAGGGTCAGCGGCGTCACCAGGCTGGCCACCGCGAAGACCCGGCCCCAGCGGCGGGCTTCCAGGTCGCTGGCGGCGCCGTAGCTCCTGAAGGCAAAGGCGGACCCGCGCAAGACGATGCCGATCAGCATCAGGGCGAGCGGGATGTGGAGCGCGGTGCCCAGGGCCGCGAAGCCCGGCGGGAAGGCCACGAAGAGGACCACGATCACCAGGATCAGCCACACGTGGTTGGCCTCCCAGATGGGACCGATGGCCTGCTCGATGGTCCGGCGCTGGGACGCGGCCCGCGGCCCGCTGGCCAGGAGGTCCCACACCCCACCCCCGAAGTCGGCCCCGCCGCCTAGCGCATAGATGACGAGGGCGGCCATCAGAACCCCGGCCAGCGCCAGCTCCAGGGGCATCAGGGTGCCTCCCCCGCCCCGTCCGGGCTCGCGAACACCTGGCGCCGCAGCAGCAGAACCACCACCAACCCCAGCACCAGGTAGAGCAGCGAGAAGACGGTGAAGGGCACCACCAGGTGAGGCATGGGGGTGACCGCTTCGGCGGTGCGCATGACGCCGCGGATGACCCAGGGCTGGCGGCCCACCTCGGTTACCGTCCAACCGGCTTCCAGGGCCAGGAAACCCAGCGGTCCCGTGAGGACCACCAGCCGGAGGAACCAGCGAGCATCCGGCAGGCGGCGGCGGCGTTTGAGCCACAGCCAGCCACCGATCGCGGATACCGCAGCCATCGCCGTGCCGCAAGCCACCATCACTTGAAAGGCCAGGTGCACCACCGCCACCGGCGGCCAGTCGGTGGGGGGTACCGCATCTAACCCTTGGACCTCGGCGTGGGGATCGTGGAACGCCAGGAGACTCAAGGCATAGGGGATCTCAAGTGCGAAACGCGTCTCCTGGCGGTCCTGGTCCGGCCAGCCCCCGATTCGAAGCGGCGCGCCCCGCTCGGTCTTGAACTGGCCCTCCATGGCCGCCAGCTTCACCGGCTGGTGCTCAGCCAGATGCCGCGCCGAGAGATCGCCCGACAGCGGTTGCAGCAGCGAGGCCGCGCCCCCCAGCAGCAGGGCCAGAGCGTAGGCGTGGCGGTGGAAGGCGCTTGTGGGGTCCCGGAGCAGGCGCGAGGCGTGGATGGCCGCCACCGCCAGGCCCACCGAGGCAAAGGCGGCCAGTGTCATGTGCAGGGTCTCGGTGAAGGCCGCCGGGTTGGCCATGGCGCGAAAGGGGTCGATGTTGACGGGCCGGCCGGCCACCACCTGGAACCCGGTGGGGGTGTTCATCCAGGCGTTGGCGATCACCACGAAGACCCCGGACAGGGTCCCGGAAACCGCCACCGCCACTCCGGCCGCCAGGTGCTTGCCAGGCGACACCCGGTCCCAGCCGTAGAGGTAGATGCCCAGGAAGATGGCCTCCAGGAAGAAGGCGAAGCCCTCGAGCGAGAAGGGCATGCCGAAGATGGGCCCGGCGTAGGCCATGAAGGTGGGCCAGAGCAGGCCCAACTCGAAGGAGAGGACGGTGCCGGAGACCGCGCCTACCGCAAACAGGATGGCGGTTCCTTTGGACCAGCGTTTGGCGAGGGTGAGGAACACCGCCTCCCCGGTCTTCAGGTAGCGGGCCTCGGCCATCACCATCAGCACCGGCATGGCGATGCCCGCCACGGCAAAGAGGATGTGGAAGGCGAGCGACATGGCCATCTGGGATCGGGCGGCCATGAGGTCGCTCATGCGCCGATCCCGTCGAGCAAGGCGGTGAGCGCGGCCTCGGTGTCGGAGAAGTCGTCGAGCAAGGCGTCGGGGCCACAGGCCAGGAGCCGGTCCCTGGGCGTGGGTCCGGTGGCCACCGCAACCGCCTTGACACCGATGCTTCGGCCGCAGAGGACGTCGTGGACGGAATCGCCCACGATCACCACCCTCTTGCCTTCAAACCTCACGCCGGTGCAGGCATGAGCCCGCGCCACCGCCAGGGACGGAAGCGTGTAGCGATCCTCGCTATCGGACCCGTAGGCCCCGAAGGGGAAGTAGCGATCGAGATCGAGGGGGCGCAGCTTGATGCGGGCCCCCGGCTCCAGGTTGCCGGTGAGCAGGCCCAGGGTCACCCGCGGGTCGGCCGCCAGACGCTCCAAGAGCGACTCAACGCCGGGCTTGGCCTTGACGTGCTCCGGAGCCAGGCGGGCGTCCAGTTGCTCAACGTATCGAGACAGGGCCTCGGGCAGGGCTTTGGCAATCCGCTCTTCGGCCACGCCAGCCCCCCGCATCAGCTCGCGAACGATCTGGGGATCGGTCTTGCCGGAGTAGTCAAAACTCGTGATCGAGCCCTGGGTCCCGAAAACCTCGGTCAAGACCTCGCCCAGGATGCGAGCCGGAACTCGGGACGCGGAGAGCAGGGTCCCGTCAATGTCGAAGAGGATGAGGGTATCAGCGGGCATGGGGTTGCTCCGGTGCGCCAGGCTCACCGCTCGGGGCCATCGGCAGTTGGCGTCGTCTCGCGCCGCAACTTGGCCTGCTGGGCCAGGTACTCCTGCAGCGCCTTCATGATCACGTGGGGGGACAGCGGCTTCAGGATGTAGGCGGTAGCCCCGGCGGCGAGGCCGCGCTGCACGTCCTCCTCCGAGCCTAACGTGCTGATGAGGAAGATGGGTGTCTTCAGGTCCTTGAGCTCGGTCCGGACCCGGCGCACCAGCCCCACCCCGTCCAGATACGGCATGCGGACGTCGGAGAGCACCAGGTCGTAGCGGTGCTCGCGCAGACGGCTCAGGGCGATGGCTCCGTTGCCGGCCTCGTCGATCTGGGCCCGCATGTACTCGGGAATCTGGCGCAGGGTGAGGCACAAGATGCGGCGGACCACGATCGAGTCGTCGACGACCAGGACGCGAGGCTCGGTAGCGGTCGGCACCGCGGCATCTTATACCCCTGCCCCGACCCAGACGACTGGTGCCGAACCCCTTGCGGTCGCCCGCCGCTTCAATGTTGACTTTTTTGTCCGGATTGCCTACGATCCCCTGGAGCCGAGCGGCAAGCCGCCCCGGACGAGGCCAGCATGAGCGTGGAAAACCTGACAGCCCAGGACTTTGCGAAGCAGGAGTACAAGGCCGGCTTCGTCACCGACATCGAGCAGGAGACGATCCCGCCGGGCCTCTCCGAGGAGGTGATCCGGCTCATCTCCGGCAAGAAGAACGAGCCGGAGTTCATGCTTGAGTTCCGGCTCAAGGCCTTCCGCCACTGGCTCACCATGACCGAGCCAACCTGGCAGAACGTCCACTACCCGCCTATCGACTACCAGGCCATCATCTACTACGCCGCCGTCAAGCAGAAGAAGACCGCCCCCAAGAGCCTCGCCGAAGTGGACCCCAAGCTGCTGGAAACCTATGAAAAGCTAGGCGTGCCGCTCCACGAGCGGGCCAGGCTGGCGGGGGTGGCAGTGGACGCGGTGTTCGACAGCGTCTCGGTGGCCACCACCTTCAAGGGCAAGCTGGAGGAGGTGGGCGTCATCTTCTGCTCCTTCTCGGAGGCGGTCCTGAAGCACCCGGAGCTGGTCAAGAAGTACCTGGGCTCGGTAGTTCCCTACACCGACAACTTCTTCGCCACCTTGAACTCGGCGGTGTTCAGCGACGGTTCGTTCGTGTACGTTCCGCCGGGGGTGCGCTGCCCCATGGAATTGTCCACCTACTTTCGGATCAACGCGTCGGCCACCGGGCAGTTCGAGCGCACGCTCATCATCGCCGAGAAGGGCAGCTACGTGAGCTACCTCGAAGGCTGCACCGCGCCCATGC
>DATECU010000353.1:0-16825 GCA_035286745.1 Vicinamibacteria bacterium
GGGGCAGGCCGGCATCGCCGAAACAACGCGCCAGCAGACCGGCCGCCACCACCCCCACGCCGCGATCGGTATTCGTCAGGCGTTGCTGGATCTCCACCGTGCCGCCCTCCAGGGCTCGTTCGCAGGCCTCGATCTCCCGCACCCGTGGCGGGGGCAGATGGAGCTGGGTCTGGCGTGCCAAGTCGCGGCGGGGGGCCCGCCCGGCGGGGGCGCTCACCAGGCGACTGACGTCGATGAGGGCGGCCTTGCCCTGGAGGTCGGGCCTCCGCTCCAGCAGGTCGCGCCGGCCCACCACGTCCGCCAGTCGGCGGATGCCGGCTTCCGCCATGCACTCGCGCACCTCGCGAGCCACATGGCGCAGGTAGGTCGCCGCCTGCTTGCTGCGGCCGGCGAAACGCGCGACCAGCAGCGGGTCCTGGGTGGCCACCCCGAGCGTGCAGCCGAGTCGGCGCCGCCCGCTGGCGTCGCCGGGCTGGGGGCCGGCGAGATGGCACTGCCGGAGCATGGCGCAGCCCAACGACATCAGAAGCGCGGTGCCGAAGCCGATCCGGTCGGCACCCAGCAGCACCAGGGCCAGCGCTTGTTGGCCGGTCTGGACCCCTCCATCGACGCTGAGCTCGACCCGCTCGCGGACGCCCTCCTCCACCAACAGATCCTGGACCAGGGGCAAGACCGCAACCACCGGCAGACCGGCGTGCTTCTGGTCGATGCGTTTGGCGGCGCCGGTGCCTCCCGCGCCGTCGGACAAATGCAGGCGATTGGCGCCGGCGTGCACCCCGCCCAGACACACCAGCTCCACGCCGTCGGTGGCCACGAACTTGAGCGCGCAACTCACCCGGGGATTCAGGTGGCGCCAGCTCTCCAGCATCAGCTTCACGTCCTCGATGGAGTAGAGGTTGTGGTTCACCGGCGGGGACACCAGCTCGTATCCCGGTTCGCAGCCCCGCTGCCGCGCGATGCGGGGCGCCACCTTGCGCCCGGGAAGCTGACCTCCCTTGCCGGGCTTGGCGCCCTGAGCGAACTTCACCTCGGCTTCGTCGGCGGTGGCGGCGGTGAAGGGGGTGACGGTGAAGCGGGCGCCCGCATACTGGATGCTGCGGTTGCCGTCGCGACCTCCCACCCGGCTCTTGTCGAACCCGCCCTCGCCGCTCACGGCGACGGGGCCGATCCCCGGCGGCGCCTGACGGCCGGCGCGGCGGAAGCGCCACCGGCACAGCCGGTAGAGCGCGTTCATGCCCCGGGCGACCGCCCGGTGGGCGGGCTCCGAGAGGGCGCCCTCGCTCATGGCGGCCGCCATGAAGCGCCACAGGATGTCCTCCTCCGGCTCCACCTGGTCGAGGGGGATGGGCGTCTGCTTCTTGACCCGCAGCAGGTCCAGGATGGTCACCGGTCTCCGCTCCGCGACCACGCGGCTGAACTCCGCGTAGGCCTCGGCCGACCCGGGCAAGAGCCCGCCGGTCTTCCCGGTGAAGCCGGACGCCATTTGCAGCGAGCGCACCACCTGGGGGCTGTTGAAGTGGGGCCGGCCGCCCTGGCGGTAGCGGTACTCCCCGACCTCCCGCGGCCCCTGGCACGCCATGTCAAACGCTTGGCCATGGAAGGAGAGCCACTCGGCGTCGAGCTGTTCCGGACCGATGCCCCCCAGGTGAGCGGCCACGCCGGGGAACTCGAGGGCGACGAAGTCGGGGTCGAGCCCCAGGGCCTCGACCAGCTTGGCCCCGCAGTAGGCGGAGGCCGGCGTCACCCCCATCATCGACATGGCTTCCACGAAGCCGGCCCGCAAGCCCCCGAGGTAGTTCGCCTCCCGCTCGCCGGCGGTGGCCGCGCCCAGCCAGGGCGACACCGCGTCGGCGCCCAGAGCTATGAGCAGGGCGACATGGTGCACGTCCCAGACCCCGGCATCGGCCAGAAGGCCCACCCGGTGCCGGAAGCCGGCGCGCACGATGGCGTCGTGGAGCCGGCTCACCGCCCGCAGGGCCGGGATGGCGGCGCGTTCGGCGCTCACACCGCGATCGCTCAGCACCAGCACCGCCGCCTCCCGCGCCAGCTCCAGGCCGGTCGCCAACAGGCGGTCGAGCGCCCGTTCCAGGCCCTCGGCCTGCTCGACCGCGGGGAAGGAGAGATCCAGCAGGACGACCTGCGGCCGACCGTGAAGCCAGCCCAGTTGGCTCTGGGACAGGATGCGTTCGGCGAACACGAAGTGGGGCTTGGTCGCCTCACCCCACAGCCCGGACCGATCGCCCAACGAGACCTCGGTCTCAAAGACCCAGGCGTCGCGGATGGGGTCGATCGGCGGGCTGGTCTCCTGGGCGAAGCGCAGCTTGAAGTGGTCTTCCAGCCGCCGCGGGTCACGGTCCAGCAGGGCGGCCGGCGGGGTGTCGTCGCCCATTGCGCCTACCGCGAGCTTGCCGCCGGCGATCAGCGGCGCCAGCACCACCTCCAGGTCCTCGCGCGTCATGCCGAACGCCACCTGCAGCCGCGGCAGATCGCTCCCCGGCAGCGGCGGTGCCTCGGCTCCGCCCCCCTCGACTCGGCCCGACGGCGCCGGAAAGCGCTGGCTCGCCACCAGACACCGCACCTGCTCGGTGAGGAGCACCTCGCCGGTGCCCAGCCGAACCACCGCCGTCTCCCCGGGGCCGAACAGCCGCTGCGTCTCCACCCGGCCGAGGGAGTCCAGGGTCCCTGTCAGCTCGCTGGTGGCGACCGCATAGTCCGCGGTGGTCATGATCCAGAGCGGGCGCAGGCCGTTGCGATCGAGATGGGCCACCGCCTCGTCGCCGTCGCAGGCCACCACCGCCGCCGGCCCGTCGCAGGCGCCCAGGAAGGCGCTCATGGCCTCGTGGAAGGCGGCCAGCGTGGGATGCAGCCGGGCCACCGAGGGGGCCTCCGGCAGCAGGGCGATGAGCGATTGGGGCAAGGACAAGCCCCCGGCGATGAGGGCGATCAGCATGTCGTCGAGGTTGGCGCTGTCCGACCCGCCCGCACACACGATGGAGCGCACCCGGGCGGCAATGCGCCGCAGGCTGGGGTGCTTCTCCGCCAGTCGTTTGATGAGGTCCTGGCCGATGGCGTGCATCCAGGCCACGTTGCCGCGGATGGTGGCGATCTCGCCGTTGTGGGCCAGGGCCCAGAAAGGCTGGGCCCGGCGCCAGGCGGTGGTGGTGTTGGTGGAGTAGCGGCTGTGGAAGAGCACGAAGCGGGAAACCACGTGCTCCTCGCGCAGGTCAGGGTAAAGCTCGGCGATGTGGCTCAGCTCGGCCAGGCCCTTGTAGACCAGGGTTCGGTTGGAAAGGCTCGCCAGCGCGAAGTGGTCGCCCATGGCCTCGGAGAGCACCTCGTCCAGCGCCAAACGGAGCAGGTAGCGGCAGGCGAACCAGCCGTCCTCGCTGAGACCGAGCGGCCGGCGGAAGAGCGCCTGACGCACCACCGGAGCCGTGCGGCGAGCCGCCGAACCGGGGGGCAGCGCCTCCAGGTTCAGCGGCACGTCGGCCCAGCCCAGGACGTCGGCGCCGGCCAGCGAGGCCAGATCCTCCACCATCTCGACGCAGTGGGCGCGCTGGGCTCCGTCGAAGGGCAAGAAGAACATGCCCACCGCCACCTCGCGATTGGCGATCGCCCGCGAGTGTTCCGGGAAGCGCTCGAGCAGCAGGGCCCAGGGGATGTCGAGCAGGATCCCGGCGCCATGCCCGGGGGCGCCCCGGTGATCGAACTGCCGGCACAAGGCCAGGGCGACGTCGACCACGCGACGCTCGGCCACCCCCTTGCGCGAGGCCAGAAAGCCGATGGCGCAGGCCGCCGCCTCGGTCTTGGGCGGCAGGTCCGGCGGCCGGGTGACCGGTCTCCGCGGTGGTTCCTGAGGTCGGTGGCATTTGGCGTCCATGGTCTCTCCCAGGCCACCCCAAAAAAGCAAAAGGCCCTCGGCTTGCTCGCCGAGGGCCTTGCTGGGGGTCGCCTTTGGTCTTGCGCTAGGCGGTACCCCCGGGTCCCCGGCGGCTGCGAATGCGCTTGGTTCGGACCAGCGCTACCGGGGTGTGGGTCGCACCTCGGCCCAGGGTGCGGGTGACGGTGGCCTGGGCCGTGCGCGACATGGGGGCGATTATCGGCATCCGGCCGGAGCCTGTCAACGCCTTTTTGCGTCAGCCTGCGGCGCCCTTCGCAACAAGCCGACAACAAGGTCTCCCCTTGACCACCAACCGACAATCATGTAGGTTTCCGGGGTGACCCGCCCGGCCCGCCCGCTGGAAGTCCGCAACCTTTCCGACCTGTTGGAGGTCAGCCAGACGCTGGGGGCCTCCCTCAACCTGCGCTCGGCTCTTTCCGAGGTCCTGGAGATCCTGGAGCGGCACCACGGCACGCTGGGGGGCATGGTCGCGCTGCGCGAGGAGGAGGCCGGCCATCTGCTGGTGGAGGCGGCGAGCGGGGCCAGCGCGCCCGCTCTCGGCGGCCAGTATCGGTTAGGTGAGGGCATAACCGGGAGAGTGGCCCAGAGCGGCAAGCCGGTTACCGTGCCCCAGGTGAGCCGGGAGCCCTTGCTGCTCAATCGGAGCGGGATCCTGAAGCGCGCGCCACGGGAGGAGATGTCGTTTCTGGCGGTCCCCATCCGCTCGGCCCAACGCTGCGTGGGCGTCTTGGGGGTCGCCTTCCCCTACCGGCGAGAGCGGAGCTACGAGCCGGAGGTGAAGTTCCTGGGAGTGGTCGGCTCGATGATCGGGCAGGCGGTACGGGTGCACCGCCTGGTGGAGGCCGAGCGGCGCCGATTGCTCGACGAGAACAACAAACTCCGCCAGGAGTTGCGGGAGCGCTACCACCTCAGCAACCTGGTGGGGACCAGCCGGCCCATGCAGCGCGTCTACGAGCAGGTGGCCCAAGTGGCTCCCGCCCACACCACGGTTCTGATCCGCGGCGAGTCCGGGACCGGCAAGGAGCTGGTGGCCCACGCCATCCACTACGGCTCGCCGCGGGCGGGCAAGCCCTTCGTCAAGGTGAGCTGCGCGGCACTCCCCGAGAGCCTGATCGAAGCCGAGCTGTTCGGCTACGAACCCGGTGCCTTCACCGACGCCCGCACCCAGAAGAAGGGCCGCTTCGACCTGGCGAACGGCGGGACATTGTTCCTCGACGAGGTGGGCGAGCTGAGCCCCGGCACCCAGATCAAGCTGCTCCGGGTGCTGCAAGAGCGCGAGTTCGAGCGCCTGGGTGGCGTGCAGCCCATCAAGGTCAACGTCCGGCTGATCGCCGCCACCAACAAGGACCTGGAGACAGCGCTCAGGGACGGCAGCTTTCGCCAAGACCTCTACTACCGCCTGAACGTCTTCACCCTCTTCATCCCGCCTCTGCGCGAGCGTCGCGCCGACCTGCCGCTCTTGGCGGACCACTTCGTGGAGAAGCACGGAGCCGCCCACGGCAAGCACGTGCGCCGCATCGCGACCTCCGCCATCGACATGCTGATGAGCTATCACTGGCCGGGCAACGTGCGGGAGCTGGAGAACTGCATGGAGCGCGCGGTGCTGGTCTGCGAAGGCGGTGTCATCCACGCCCATCACCTGCCGCCCACGCTGCAAACCGCCCAGGTCTCGGGCACCTTGCCGCGCCAGACGCTGGAGCAGGCCATGACCGCCTACCAGAGGGACCTGATCCTTGACGCCCTCAAGGTCTCCCGCGGCAATCAGGCCAAGGCCGCGCGCTTGTTAGGCTCTACCGAGCGGATCGTTCGTTACACGGTGAGAAAGCACGCCATCGACCCCGACCGCTTCCGAGCCTAGCGCTCCTCGGTGGGGTCCTTCACGCTCTTCGCCAGGCGCACCTCCACTTGACCCTCATGCTCGCGAACCGCATGGGTCGCCACCCCACCCTCCTCGGGTGGAACCGCCCGGCCGCTGCCCAGATCGATCCCCCACCCGTGCAGGGGACAGACCACCGTGCGGCCCGTCACCAGGCCTTCAAAGAGCGCCCCTCCGCGGTGCGGGCAGGCGTTATCCACGACCAGCAGCTCGCCCTCGCCGGTTCGGAACAGCGCGACCTCCCTCCCCTCTACGCATCGCCGCACCCCTCGGCGGGGTTCGATGTCCGCGCTCTCCCCCGCGGGCAGCCAGTCGCCGGCCATCAGAAGGCCGCCTCGGAGCCGACCGTCTCCCCGTCAACCATCCCTGGCACCGAGGGTGGCCTCTCGTACTCCCGCCGAACGCCAGACTCGCGCGTCCGCAAGCCCTGGACCCGCTCGCGCCAGGGGTCGACGCGGCTGCTCAGGGCCGGCTCCAGTCGTGCCAGCAGGGCCCGGCGATTCGAGACGTCCTCCACCACCCGGCGCCGGATCTCCTCGATGCCCAGGCGGGAGCACCAGCGGCTGGTCCGTTCGCCGTAGTCCGCCTGCTCACGGTACAGTTGCAGGAAGGCTCCGACCAGCTCCACCACCTCCTCATTGCCTTCGACCGAGGCCAGAAGCTCCGCCTGACGAACCTCGGTGCCCCCGTTCCCGCCCACCTGGATCTGCCAGCCGCGTTCTGTACCCAGAAGCCCCACATCCTTGATCAGCGACTCCGCGCAGTTGCGGGGGCAGCCGGCGACGCCCATCTTGACCTTGGCCGGCATCCACAACCCCTCAAAGGCCCGCTCCAGGCGGATGCCCAGGTCGAGCGAATCGCGGGTGCCAAAGCGGCAGTAGGCGCTGCCCACGCACGTCTTCACGGTGCGCACGGCCTTGGCGTAGGCGAAGCCTGAGGGCATGGCCAACGCGGCCCACACCGCCGGCAGGTCCCGCTTGCGCACGCCGAGCAAGGCGAGGCGCTGCCCGCCGGTGATCTTCAGCAGCGGGACCTCGAAGCGTTCCGCCACCTGGGCCAGGCGGATGAGGGCTCCGGGCGTGGTCACGCCGCCGTAGATGCGAGGCACCACCGAGTAGGTTCCGTCCTTCTGGATGTTGGCGTGGACGCGCTCGTTGACGTGGCGCGAGGCGCCCAGGTCGCCTGGATGCTGGGGCCAGCAGAGGGTCAGGAAGTAGGCGAGGGCGGGCCGGCAGGCGGAGCAGCCATCTCCGCTCCAGCGAAGATCCCTCATGACCCCGGGCACCGATTGGGGCCGGCGTCCTCGGATCGCCGCCAAGACCTCCTGACGGGTGAGGTGCGTGCACGCGCAGAGCGGCCGTCCGGCCGGCCCCGCCTGTTCCACCGTTAGACGAAGGAGGGCATCGACTTGCGGCCCGCAGCCGCCGCAAGCGCGCGACGCCCCGGTGATGCGCGCCACATCGGCCCGGGTGGTCAGGCGATGAGCCTCAACGGCCTCCAGGATGGCTCTCCGGCTCACGCCGTTGCAGCCGCAGATCACGGTGTCTGGTGACTCCGAACAGCCGGCGCTCGCCTGGGCGGCCCGGCTGGGCCCCGCCAACGGGCCAGCCAGCGAGACGGGCTGCCCGTTCTCGATGAGGTCGTCGAGATCCGCCGCCTCGGAGTCGTCCCCCACCAACACCGCGCCCAGGAGCCGACCCTCCCGCAAGATCAGCTTCTTGTATACGTTGCGGCCCGCATCCTCGAAGCGGACCACCTGATCGCCGGCCGCCTCGAGGTGTTGCCCGGCGGAGAAGACCTTGATGCCCGACACCTTGAGCCGGCTGGAAACCCGAGAACCCAGATACGCTGGGACGGCCACCTCCGCCAGCCGGGCGGCAAGCACCCGCGCCTGCTGGTAGAGCGGCTTCACCATCCCATAGCAGATCCCTCGATGCTCGGCGCACTCGCCTAATGCGTAGACTCTGGGATCGGAAGTGCCCATCCGGTCGTCGACCACGACGCCCCGCCGGCAGGCAAGCCCCGCCCGCTGGGCCAGCTCGCGGTCGGGCCTGATCCCGACCGCCATCACCACCAGCTCGGCCGGGAGCACCTCTCCGTCCGCCAGGGCCAGAGCTTCCACCCTGCCGTTGCCCAGCAGGGCGGCGGCCGTCCTGCCGAGCAGGATGCGGATGCCCTGGGCGGCAAGCGCCCGCTCCAGATAGCGTGACCCCGGGAGATCGAGCTGTCGCTCCATCAACCCGTCGAGCAAGTGGACGACGGTCACCTCGAGCCCCAGCCGGCGGAGGCCGGCGGCCGCCTCCAGGCCCAGCAGGCCTCCGCCCACAACCACCGCTCTGGCCGAGCGCTCAGCGCCGACTCGTAGCCGCTCGCAATCGTCGAGCGTCCGGAAGCTGTAGACGCCATCCTTGTCGATGCCGGGTAGCGGAAGCAGGATCGGCCTCGAACCGGTCGCCAGGATCAGCCGGTCGTAGGGCGTGCGACTCCGGTCGCTGCCCTCGACCACGCGCGCATCGCGGTCGATCGCCGACGCCCGCACCCCCAGGCGCAGGTCGACGTCGTGAGCCCGGTACCAGCCAAGCGGATTCAGGATCAGCTCCTCCGGCGCGAGACCCTCGGCCAGCGCCGCCGGCAGCCGGACCCGGTCGTAGTTGGGGTACGGCTCCTCTCCGTAGACGGTGATGGCGAAGGCCTGGGGAGCCCACTCGATCAGCTTCTCCAGGCAAGCCAGGGCCGCCATCCCGTTGCCCACCACCACCAGCCGCTCTGCTTGCTTCATGCCCCCACCGATCTGGTGCGCCTAGCGCAGCGCGCCGGCCGCCGGTTGGCGCCCGCTGAAGGGGCTGCAAGGGCGGTGCCAGGGTCGGGGAACGGTCGCGTCGCGGCGGCAGGTCGCTGACAGGTCGGGGGATAGCGAGCGATCGCGTGACCCTGTCTGCCGGCGGGGGCCCCGCCGCACGCCGACATCAATGTCGTTCCATACCCTCAACACGACGAATACGTAGGCGAGCTGGGAGGCCACCGCCGCCGATCGCGGAGCCGGCGACCCGGGTTGAACCCTGCTCCCATCGCGGCCGGGCGCCCCAAAGCGAGGGCGGGTCAGTGCGGGGTTAGGTTAGACGGGAACTGTCTGGCCGAGTGTCGTGAACAGCACCAGTCGCTCCTTGATCTTCATCCCGGTGGCCTGAGCCAGGCCTCGGCCGTAGAGCTGAAGCTGCGGCGCATGGTGAGCGGCCTGGATGAGCGCGTGTTCGGCGGCGATGCTGTCGGTCTTGTAGTCGACCACCACCAGCTCGCCGTCCTCCTCGAAGACCAGATCGACCGAGCCCTCCAGCAGCTCGGTCCCTTCGGGAAACCACAGCGGCAGCTCCCGCCACAGGCGGGGAGCCTGGCGGGCGCGCTCCATCACCGGCAGCTCCAGGACCCGCATCACCGTCTCGACCGCCCGCTCCGCTCCGTCCCCCTCCAGCGCGTAGGCGGGGGCCAGCGCGCGTGCCGCGGCCCGGGCGGCCTCGACCCCGGTCGGATCCAAGGGAATCCACTCCAGAAGCTTGTGGACCAGGCTGCCGAAGTCGCGCCCGCCGCCGCTGCCGGCGGCCGACGCGGCGGCTGGCGCCCGGCGCCGGGCTGCCCGGGTCACCGAGATGGGGACGAACGGACGATGCCCGGCCGCCTCGATTCGTTCGCTGCGCTCCACCTCCCACCGCGTCGCCACCGGATCGCCGCCCTCGGCCACCGCCACCGCGCGCAGGTCGCTCTCCGCCGGCCCGGCCTGCGGCACCGGAAGCGTATCCGCGTCCAGCAGCAGGACATCGGCGTCGGAGGTGGCGGGCAAGTGCTCGATCAGGTCCCTCCAGAAGTCCCCCACCCGGGCATCCTTCGGCGGCCTGGGCACCACCAGCAGGTCCCGGGCTCGGGTCGCCGCCACGTAGAGCAGGCGTCGGGCTTCGGCGCGGGTCCGCGCTTCCTCCTTGCTCCTGAGCGCGTCCCACTGCGGCGGCTGGCAACCCTCGCGAAAGCCGATGGCGATCTTCCCCTCCGCCCACAGCGGGACCGCGTCGGCTCGGATCCAGAGCTCGTCGGCGGTGTCGAAGAGGGCAACGATAGGCGCTTCCAGGCCCTTGGCCCGGTGGATAGTGAGGACGCGCACGGTCCCCGGATCCCCGGGCCGGGTGGCCGGGAGATCCGGCTCTTCGCGCGCCTCCTGGATCCGCTCCTCCAGCAGGCGGGCGAAGCCGCGGAGGGTCAGCACCCCCATCTCGGTGGCGCGGCGGGCCAAGGCCACCACCTTCTCCAGGTTGGCGATGCGCGCCTCGCCGCGGCGACTGCCGCTGAGCGCGGCCAGAATCCGCGACTCCTGGTAGAGGCGCTCCAGGAGCTGGGGCACCGAAAGCCGGGTGCGCAGCCGGTTGAGCTGGTCCAGCAGACCGAGCGCGGCCAGGAGCACCGGTCCCCCGGGCTTGTCCGGGTCCGCCTTGCCCAGCCACAAGGCCCCTCCGGCCAGCACATAACTCACGATGTCGCGATCGCTGGCGCCGAAGAAGGACGAACGCAGGGCCGCCACCAGCGAGACCCGATCCGAAGGGTCGTCGATGGCGCGGAGCGCGGCCAGAACCTCATGGACCTCCTGGCGGTCGAAGAAGGACTTGCCCCCCTCCACCACGAAGCGCAGGCCGGCGTGCTCCAGTGCTTCCTCCAGATGCCGCACCTGGCTCAGGCGTCGGGTGAGCACCATCACATCCCCGGCCCGGCTGGGCCGGGAACGACCGTTGCCTGGATCGCGTACCGCATAACGTCCTCCGGCCGCCTGCGCGATCAGGGCGGCCAGTGCCCCCGCCTCCGCCGCCAGCAGGTCCTGACCCTGCGCGTAGCCGGGGGCGTTGAAGCGAAGGCCGATCACCGCCGGGTCGCCCGGCAGCCCGGGCGGAGGGACCAGGGCCTCGTAGTCGGGCTGGCCGGCTTCCACCGAGAGCCGGATCAGGTTGCCGAAGGCGCGGTTCACGAAGCGCAGGATGGCCGGCCGGGAGCGGAAGTTCTGCGTCAGGTGCAACACCGCTCGTCCTGGCGTCGCGCGCGCCGCTTCCGCCGCCTCCCGGAACAGCGAGACCTCGGCTCGCCGGAAGCGGTAGATGGACTGCTTGGCGTCGCCCACCACCACCAGGCTGCCGGCATGGTCGCCGGCCAGCAGGCCCGCGATCTCCACCTGCAAGGGATCGGTGTCCTGGAACTCGTCGATGATAAGGAAGCGGAACCGAGAATGGAAGTAGCGCCGGAGCGAAGCATCGTCCCGGAGCGCGTTCCGGGTCTTGAGCAAGAGGTCCAGGAAGTCGAGCAGACCCTCGGCCAGCTTCTTCCGCTCGTAGATGCGCACCACCTCCTGAAGCTCCGTCACCAAACGACTGTGGAAGAGAACGCCCAGGCGCGCCCTCACCGCCTGGGTCCACGCCGCCACCTCCTTGGCCTCGGCCAGGACCTCCGCCGAAGGCCACCGCTGCTTGTTGCCAAAGCTCTTGGGGATCTCCGGGAGCCGGGCCAGGTGACTCGCGAAGTCGGGCTCGGCCACGAACCGCGACTGGTCGGCGAAAACGCCCAGGGCCGTGAGCCGTGCGGCCAGGGCATCACCCGGCTTGGCCTGCCGGGCCAGATCCCGGGCCCGCGCCGCCTGCTGCGCCAGCTCCTGGCGCAGGGCTTCGGCCGCCGGCACCTCGGCAACCAGGGGCGTCAAGTCTCGCTGCTCCAGGAGGACTCGGGCCAAGCCGCGCAGCGAGGTCCGTTCTCCCCAATCCGACTCCGGCTCCAGGCGGAGGTTGCGGTCCAGGGCCTCGGCCAGCACCGGATCGCCGTGCACCAAGCGCATGTCCAGCCACTCGCTCCAGGCTTCGGCGAAGAGCCGGTCGGTCTCCGCCTCGTCGGCCACCCGGAAGCCCGGCGGCACCCCGCACTCCAAGGGCCGCTCCTGGAGGATGGCCGCACAGAGCGCGTGAATGGTCGACACCTGGGCGCGTTCGATCACGTCCAGCGCTCGGCAGGCGCGCTCCCGTTCCGCGGCCGTCAGGTCGGGCCCCGCGCGCGCCCGCTCCAGGCGCTCCCGCAGCCGGAGCTTCAGGGTGGCGGCGGCGTTTTCGGTGAAGGTGACGGCGGCAATCTCCTCCAGGTGGGCATGGCCGCTCAGGATCAGGCACTCGATGCGGTCGACCAGGAGGGTGGTCTTGCCGGTGCCGGCCCCCGCCTCCAGGACAAAGCTCTTGGCGTGGTCGTGGCGGGCGCGCTCGCGTGCTTCCTGGTCGACCGGAGTGAACCTCATGCGATGTCCCTGAGGCGCAGCACCCGCTGCAAGAGCCGGTCTCCAATCTTGTGCTGCCGCCTCCTCTCCAGCAGGCCCTTGGGGCCGCACACCACCTTGAAGTCGCAGAAGTCGCAGGAGCTCGGTTCCTGGGCGAACACGCCCTGCGCGATCAGGTCCACCAGACTGCGCAGCAAGCTGCGGAACTCCTCCCCGGTGACCCGAGTCGGGTCAAGCGCCACCTGGCGCCCGCCGTCCACGTAGTCAAGGAAGGCCTCGACCACCGGCTCGCCGGGAAACAGGCGGGCCGCGGCCAGGATGTAGAACGGGATCTGAAGCTGCTTGCCGCCGCGGAAAACGCCGCCGTCGTCCTTGGGCGCCTTGCCGGTCTTGTAGTCGCGCAGCAAGAGCCCGCCCTCCGGCCGGCGGTCGATGCGATCGATCTGGCCGGAGACTCGCAGCACCCGCCCCTCACCTAGCGATATCTCCAGGGGCTCCGAGGCGTGCGGCTCACCCTCGCCGGCCTGTCGCCCCAGGCCGAAGCTGACCTCGAAGTAGGCGGGAATGGCTCGTTCTCCGGCGTCGACCTCCCGTTCCAGCCAGGAAAGCACGCTGCTTCGAAACTTCTGCTTCTCCTTTTCCCACAGGAAAGCGAACCGCGGCGGACAGTCTTCGACGAACGCGGCCAGCCGCTCGTCGGCGACCGCCAAGGCCCGGGCTCGCATCTCCGGCGTGTCGGCGATCGGCAGCTCGCCCTTCTCACGCCTCTCGCGCAGGAAGCGCTCGGCGACCTCATGGAAGAGCGAGCCCCGCTCCAGCGGGTCCAGCCGCTTGCGTTCCTCGGGCTCCAGCGCGGGGGCCAGCCGCAGCACGTACTGGAGCAGGTACTGGAAGCCGCAGCGGGCGTAGGTCGCCAGCCGGCTGGCGGAGACCGCCCACTGGCCGGCGGTCGGGTCGAGCCTGCCCGCCAGCCCCTCGGGCAAGGGGGCCACCAGGCCGTCGTAAGGCGACAGGCGATTCGACCATCGCGCCTCGGAAGCCAGGTGGGAGTGGCGGAAGAAGAGCGAGCCGGCGGCGATGGCCAGTGTGGCCTCGCGACCTCCGCGCCGAACGCGAAAGCGATCTCGCTCTCCGGGGTCCAGGGCGTCCTCCAGGGCCAGTGCGTCCGGATCGTCTTCCTCAACCATGAGGTCCAGGTCCCGGGTGCTGACCGGTCGGCCCGCCAGCGCCGAGGCCGCGGCCACCAGGAAGAGCGAGGGCAAGCGCTCCCGGCCGGAACGAGGATCGGCCCTCGGGTAGGAGAGGATCAGGCGCTCCTGGGCCTGACTCACCGCCCGCTGGAAGAGACGGCGCGCTTCCTGCAGCCGATCCTGGGTGGTCGGGAGCAGGCGTTCTGACGCGTCAGGTGGCGCCGGCGGAGCAGGCTCTGGGGGCTCGGCCGCCTCGAAGAGCGCAAGTTGAACCGCCCTTGGCGGCGCCTTACGGATGAGCGCCGGCGGCGGCGGCGCGCCGGCCGATGCCATCAAGGCCTCGCGCTCGGCGTCGAGCAGGAAGGGGTCGGGCCGGAAGACGCCCGGATAGCCGCCTTCCACCAAACCAGGGATGGCCACCACGCGAAAGGGCAGACCCGCCATCGCGTCCAACGCACCCACGTGGATGGCTCCCTGGCTCAAGGGTGCGAGGGGCATCCGCTCCCACTCGAAGCGAGCCTCGATCACCTCCTGCACCCTGGACCACGGTGCCCGGGCTTCGAGAGCGCAGAGGCCGGCGAGGTCGGCGATCACCTCGCTGACCGCCTCCCGGTCGCTCTCCGGCCCCACCCACTGGTCGAGAACGCCCTTGAGCCGCAGCGACCACTCGGGCCAATCGGCCTCGCCGGCCAGCGCGTCCAGCGTGGCCGAGAGCACCTCCACCACCTGAAGCAGGCTCTCCGCATCCTCGGCGCGGCGCCGGCGCCGGTCCCGGCGTTCGTCGTCCTTCTCGGTCGCAGCGCCGTCCCGCTCCGTCTCCGCCTGGGCGCGAAGACCGATCATCCAGCGCTCGAAGCCGGAGACGATCTTGGCATCCCGGGAGAGAGCGTCCCACTGCGCCGGCCGCGGCGTCCGGTCTGGACCCAGCAGTTCCGCAAACGGGATAGGCGCGAAGGTGACGAACTCCATCACCGCGCTGCGGGGAAGACCACGGCAGCGGAAGAGCAGCAACAGTGAGCGAGCGGCACGCCCGAAGCGGAGCGGCAGCGAGGGATGGAGGCGGTGGGGAATCTCCAGGCGGTCCAGAAGGTCGGCGAAGAGCGGAGCGTACTCCTGAGGGCGGGGCAGGATCACACCCATCTCCTCGAAAGCGACGCCGCGGGCCGCCTCCCGGAGCAGCCGCCGCACGATGGCGCGCACCTCGGCCGCTTCTCCGGGACCGGTCAGGAGTGCGACTGCAGAGTCGCTAACCGGTACCCCTAACGGAGCCGAGAAGAGCTGCTCCCGCAGTCGCAAGAGACCGGCCGGAAGCGTGGGGTCCGTTATGGGAGCCAGCAGGGTCTCCGCCAGCGCCACCGGCCCGATCCCGGGCTTCTCTGCCCAACGGGGCAGGGCGTCGATCGTTTGGCGCCGCAGAACCCGGGTGGGGTGCGCCTTGGCGAGGGCGGCCAGGAACTCGCTCTCTAGCGGATCGAGCTCCAGGCCGGGATCGACCAGCACCTGAGCGTTCTGCAACCAGCGAGCCTGGCCCAGGTGCTCCGCGGCGGCCCGCAGCAGCGTGGGCGGATCGACGAAGCGGCCCTCCAGCGCCCGGTGAAAGCCGCGATAGAGCCGGGCCACCGTCTGCAGGCGGAAGGCGTCCGCAGAGCCGGGGTCCCGCTCCATCGCCAAACGCTCGACGCGCTCGGGGAGGAGCCCGGCTCGCCGCAACGCCGACAGCGAGCGGGCCAGGGCGCTGGCCAGCGAACCCCGAGGCAGATCGGCCCAGGGCCCGCCGACGTCGTCCAGAAGGCGCGCCGCCAGCAGCGCATCGTGACCGAAGTCCCAGGCCTTGAGCCCACGGCCCAGCAGGGCCGGCTCGGCGATAACCCGCGCCAGGTCGAGCACCTTGAAGGGGAAGAACCCGGCGATGGCACGACCGGTCGAGGCCAGCCTCCGCGGTAGCTCGACTGCGGCAGCCTGCGAGGGGACGAGGAGGATGACAGGGGTGAGCGCCACCGCCGCATCATATGCCGGCTGCTGGCGCGCGACCGATGGTCGCCGAATCATCAAGGCTGCGGCAGCTCGTTCCGTCGGGCGAAGGGTCGATCCACCAAGGCCCAAAGGACGAAGGTCGGTGGCGAAGCGAGGCAGAGATTCATCGGGCATGCTCTCCATTCGGACTCGGCGACCGCGCGACCGCGCCTCGCCGGTTGACCCGTCAGCCGGTCGGCCATAGACTCCGCCGCCAAGCTTCTCCACGAAGGAGGCGGCGATGACCTGTCCCCACTGCGGAGCCGAGGTGGCTCCGGGCAACACCTTCTGCCATCGCTGCCGGAAGCGCGTGGTTGCGCCGGGGAGCAGTGGGGCCGCCACCAGTCGGCCCACGCCACTTCCCTCGCGGCCGGTGGCTCGCCCCTCCACGCCCTCCAGCGCCGGCAGCGTCGGAGGTAAGTTCCGCCGCCCCGGAGGGATCACGGCGCTGGCGGTCGCGAACATTCTGCCGGGCCTCGCCTGTCTTGTCGCTTTTGGCGGCACGTTTACGGTCGTGCAAGAGGGTTTTGGACGGACCCCCGCCCCGCTGAGGGTCATCGCCCCTCTGGTCGCCATCGTCGGGGCGTTTGCAGTCCTCGGCCTCCTGTACCTCGCCAGCAGCGTCGGACTTCTCACCCTCAAGAGCTACGGCCGTGTGATCACCCTGGTCCTGGCAGGCGTTGGAGTGCTGGGGATCGTGACCCTGCCGGCCGCGATCCTGGCTTTCATGTACCTCTTGAAGCCGGGCATGGTGATCCTGTTCTCGGGTCGGCGCGCAGCCACCCTCAGCGCGCAGGAGCGTCAAGCTCTCGAAGCGGCCACGAGTTCCAAACTGGGCTTGGCCACTGCAACCCTCACGGTGCTTCCCTGCTTGGCCCTGGGTGGGATCGCTGCGATAGGGATTCCGAGTCTCCTGCGAGCGCGAGTGGCGACCAACGAGTCCCGGGCTATCGGCGCCCTGCGGACCCTAGTGTCGGCCCAGGCCGCCTACCAGAGCTTCAGCAAAGGCGCCTTTGCCCCGGCCGAGTGCCTGACCAAGCCGGCAACCTGTCTCCCCGACTACCACGGGTCTTCGTTCTGGGGGCTCTCGGACTCCGTGGAGGGAACCCGCGAGGGGTACGTGTTCAAGCTCCACCCCGGCCTTGCTTCCGGGACCGGGCTCGCGAGCTTCGCCTACACGGCCGAGCCGGTGTCGCGCGGCCAGACCGGGAACCGCCGCTTCTGTGCGGACGACACCGGGATCATCTGGACGGATCCCGACCCCTCGTACCCTCTGGTCAAGGACGGCCGCTGCTTTGGCGAGCTGCGGCCGATACGGTAGGCGGCGATCGCGATCGGTACCGGCCGCGGGCGGAGCTTATCGCAGTTGACGGTGTCGGCAGCGACCACGCGCGCTTTCCTCGGCCTGCTGGGTCTGCTGGGCCTGGCCGAGCTGCTGGTCGGCCTGCTGATCTACGGCGGACTGCGAGCCGACCTGGAACGCGACCTGGCCGGGCGCCTGACGCAGCTCTCGGGGCTCTTGGCGAACGGCGTCGACGCGCGGCTGGTTTCCCAGCTCGGTG
>DATECU010000354.1:0-22438 GCA_035286745.1 Vicinamibacteria bacterium
CCGGTGGGCTGCCAGCACTCGAGCTTGAGCCGGGCTTGGCTCTCGCCGCCAACTGCGAAAGAGCGGCGCAGCGGCGACTTGGGAAGGAACCGCCGCAAAACCTCGCGAGCTCGCGAGACCTCGTCCGGGGAGAGCGGGCGCGGGCTCAAGGGTCTGCGGGGCGGGGCGGGCCGCCGGCCAGAAGGTGGAGCCGGATTTCGCCGCAGTGGGCGGCCACCGCTTCCGCTACCCGATCCCGCAAGGCCACCGCCGCCCGCCAGTCGTCGCCCTCGGGTGCGATAGGTGCGCCGATCCAGAGGTGGACCCGGCCCGGCCGGGGGTGGAGGGCGCCGTCGCGGAGGATTCGGCGGGTGCCGCGGAGGGCCAGGGGCAGGATCGCGGTCTTGGTCTCCACCGCGGCGGTGAAGGCCCCCAGCCGAAAGGGCCGGAGGCCGGCGTCCGGAGTGAAGGTGCCCTCCGGGAAGAAGAGGACGGAGTCGCCCCGGCGAACGGCTTCGGAGGTCTTGGCAGCGTCGGTCACGCTCTCCCGGCTGTCCCAGCGGTCCACCGTGGGCTGCTGCGTCTTGCGAATGAAGCGGCCAACGAAGGGCCAGGCCAGCACCTCCCGCTTGGCTACGAACACGAAGGGCCGGGGCAGCAAAGCCATCAGCACCGGCACATCGGCGTAGGAGGCATGGTTGCAGGCGAGGATGAAGGGCCCGGCGGCCCGCAGGTGATCGACGCCCTCGACCGACAGCCGAATCCCGGAGAACCAGGCCACCAAACGCGCCCCCAGTCGGGCGATTGCCAGCGAGG
This sequence comes from Vicinamibacteria bacterium, assembly GCA_035286745.1. Taxonomy (GTDB): domain Bacteria; phylum Acidobacteriota; class Vicinamibacteria; order Fen-336; family Fen-336; genus DATECU01. The sequence continues at coordinate 796 of DATECU010000354.1, forward strand.
TGCGACGGCCGGGCAGAAGGACCGCGGGCGGCCACAGCACCAAGCCGACCAGGGCCAGCACCGCCATCACATAGGCGGTGTAGCCGAGCCGGACCAGGCGCAGCAGGCGCAGGCGCCCCTGGTGCCAGACCAGGCTGCTCAGCAGGTGGAGACGCCGGCCCAGTGAGGTCTTGGACGGCTGGCCCAGGTCGCCCCGCAGGAAGGCCTCCCGGGTGGCCCCCCGGCGGATCTTGCCGCTCGACGTCTTGGGCACCGAGCCGGGCGGCACCAGACGCACCGAGTCGGGGGGCACGCCGACCGCGGCCGCCACCGCGTCCACCACCCCGGCGACCAGGCGCTCCTGCTCCGCCAAGTCGTCGGCCTTGGTCTCGGCCACCACCACCAGGCTCTCGGTGCCCAGGCCCTCCTGTTCTACGCCGAACGCCGCCACACAACCGCGCCGGATCCCCGGCACTCCGGCCGCCGCCTCCTCGATCTCGGCGGGCACCAGGTTGCGTCCGGCCTTGATGATGAGCTCCTTGGTGCGGCCGGCGATGTGAATCTCGCCCTCCAGGCGGAAGGCCAGATCGCCGCTGTCGAGCCAACCGCCGGGAAGGCTGATGGCGGCCGTCGCCTCCGGCTGCCTGAAGTAGCCGGGCGTCATCGAGGGCCCGCGGAACACCAAGCGGCCCACCCCGCCCTCGGGGAGGTCCTGGCCGGCGTCGTCGACGATCCGCACCTCATGGCGGGGAAGCGGCGTGCCCACGGAGACGAAACGGAGCGCCGCCGGATCGAGAGGGTCCGCCGGCTCGGCTCGCCGCGCCGTCTCGAAGAGGTGTCGCTTGACGCGAGTCACCCGCGGGCCGCGGCCCACCGGAGGGAAGCAAAGGGCCACCGAGTTCTCGGCCAGGCCGTAGACCGGGAACATGGCCTCCCGCCTGAACCCGTAGGCGGCGAAGCGGCGGGCGAAGCGCTCCAGGGTGTCGGGGCTCACCGGTTCGGCGCCGTTCAGAGCGCAGCGCCAGGAGGAGAGATCGAGGCCGGTGAGGGCCTCCTCGGGGATGCGCCGGACGCACAGCTCGTAGGCGAAGTTAGGTGCGCCGGACAGGGTGACCCGGTGCTCGTGGATGGCCCACAGCCAGCGTTCGGGCCGGGAGAGGAAGGATAGCGGCGATTGCAGAGAGAGCGGGATGCCCTGGTGCAGGCAGAAGAGCCAGGTGCCGATGAGGCCCATGTCGTGGTAGAGCGGCAGCCAACTGGCGCCCACGTCGTCGGGCCGCACGCCCACGCCTTCTCCGATGGCCTCGATGTTGGCCAGCAGGTTGGCGTGGGTGAGCAGCACGCCCTTGGGCTGGCCGGTGCTGCCCGACGTGTACTGAATGAAAGCCGGGTCCTCAGCGGAGCCCCCGGGGGGAGAGGATAGGGGGCCGGCGAGGGCAAGCTCCTCCGCGGTGACCAGGTGCTGGAGGCTGGGCACGGCGGCCTTCAGGACCGCAGCCACCGGTCGGGCGCGGTCGAAGGTGATGAGCAACCGCACGCCCGCGTCGGCCAGGATGGCGGCCTGGCGCCGGGCGTACTCCTCCAGGCGGTCCAGGCGCACCGGCGGGTAGATGGGAACCGGGATGGCCCCGGCGATCAGGATGCCCTGGAACGAGCGCAAGAAATCGAGCCCGGTGGGGAGCATGAGCGCCACCGTGTCGCCCCTGGCGATGCCGCGCTCGACCAGGCCCCCCGCCACCGCCGTGGCTTCGCCCAGCAGCCGGCCATGGGTGAGGGTGGTGGTGGTGCCGTCGTCCTCCCGCAAGAAGACGTGGGGCCGTTCCGGCTCACGTTCGGCGCGCCGCCACAGCGCCTGGGGAACGGTCTTGGCCGCGGGCAGCGGCAGGGCGGCGCCCAGGCTCGCGGAGCGCTCGCGGCGCGGCCCGGCATCGCCAGGGGCCTCCTCGATCACCGCCCGCACCAGGCCCGCCGGGGTGTCGATGCCCAGGCAACGGTCGTCCAGGGTGCGGCCGAAGGCGGCCTCCAGGCGGACCAGCAGTTCCACGCGCTCCAGGCTGCCCAGGCCCAGATCGCGCTCCAGCGAAGCCTCCGGCGACACCGCTCGGGCTGCCCGGGCCCCGCCGGTCTCGCCAGCCAAGACTCGCACCACCTCGATCACCCGGGCTTCGACGTCGTGCAGGGCAGCCGGGTCGCCGGGGGACGCGCTCATGGAGGTGGCAATGTAGCAGAGAAACCGGATGATCGGCGGCCCCGGGGCCGAACGATAGCATTCAGCGAACAGCGATCAGCGCTCAGCTACGACAGCCGCGAGAGGCTGGAGCGGCAACCTCCGGCCGCTGCTCGTCCTCTCCCCAGTCTCGTACCTCGCCGTAGCTGATGGCGGCTGCGGTTCCGGCCCGCCCCGGCATCGAGGTGCCGCTCCGCGCTCCGACGCGCGGCCTTGCGCTACACGTTGGTAGCCGTCAGCGATCGGCGATCAGCTTTCAGCTACACAGGCGGCGAGAGGTTGGGGCGCGCTGTGACCTGCCGCGGGTTCCGCTTCCGTTCTTGGTGTCCTGTGTGCCATTGTCGTGAATCCTGTCGTTGGCCCCGGCGCTCTGTGCCTCCGTGCCTCTGTGGTTTCCCTTCGTCCAGGCGTTTTCACACACTGTGGGCATGCCCTTTCCGCCCCATGGCGCGAGGCCGAAGAGGCGATGGCGGCCCCCCGATCCGGGAGGGCAAACACGGATTCCGCTGCTGAACCGAAAACGGAGGCCGCTCGCGCATCTACTGGCTGAGGGCAGAGATTGACGACCTGGAGCGGGGGCGAGCCCTTGAACGAGCGTCTTGCCTGGGATGAGCACATACGGCAGAACGGGCGTCGCCTCTTCCTGGTGGCCTACCGCATCCTCCGCGACCAGGCCGCCGCGGCCGACGCCTGCCAGCAGGCACTGTGTCGCGCATGGGCCTGCCGAGCCCAGCTCCGAGACCCGGGGGCGCTCGGCGCCTGGATCCACCGAGCGGTGACCAACGAGTGCTACGGCCTCCTGCGCAAGCGCAAGCTGCACGACAGCCTGATCCTCGCGAGCCATGGCGAGCAGGGAGCGGGGGTGTCCCCGCCGCAGCAGGCCTGGGAGCATGGCCGCGACCTCGAGGAGGCTCTCGCAGGACTGCCGGCGAAGAGCCGCACCGCCGCTTGCCTGCCTGCCTCCACGACCATCCGCGCGGCGCGGCTCCGCACGCAGAATCCCGAGCACATCCGCACACTGCAGATCATCGGACGCCGCTACCTCGAGCTGGGGGCGCCCAAGGGCGGCGGGAGCGACTGGCAGCAGCGCATGGTGGCGACGCAGGTGCTGCTCGGGACGCAGGACGCGGAGACCTTGAACCGTCTGGCGGATCGATGGCTGGCATCTCGGGAGCCTGAAGAGCGGTTGGCGGGCATCGTCGCGCGTGGCCGGCTGTTGCTCTATGGGGGAGGGCCTCCCGCCATCAGCGATTTCTACATCGCCGAGGAACCCATCCGAAACACGGAAGGGCGCAGGCAGCAGGCCGAGTTCTATTTCCGCGAGCTTCAGCGCTGGGTGGTGGACTTGGGTCATCCCCTCAAGGCCGGCCGCTACCACACCGCCTACTTCCGGTTCGCCTTACGCACCGCGTTTGCTTTCAAGCTCGCGGGCCTGCCGGAGCGCGCCCTCCAGGTCTACGCCCTGGCGCTGCGGGAGGCGGGCACTCCGCCGTTCGACGATACCAGGAAGCACGTCGGCAGGCTCCCCGACATCCTCTACCGCCAGGCCGTGCTGCTCGGCGAACTCGGCGACCGCGCCAGCGCGGCGGCCATTCTCAAGCTGCTGATCGAGGGCGACAACCAGCGCAGCGAGTTCCTGCACCAGGAAACCGACGAGCTGCTCGTCGGCAGCAACGAAGCGAGTGGTCTCGTCTACGACGCCGCGGTGAAGAGCCTGCAGAGTCTCCGAACGACCCCGTAGCCCGGGGGCAACGAGGCCGGCGGGGCTGCACAGCCGTGGCCGCGTCCCTGGGCGTCTGCCGCGCCTCTGTGGTTTGCCTTCTCGACCGCCGCTCCGCTACGACCCCAAAGCCTCGCCTTCCGCCAGCGCCTTCTCGTACTCCGCCAGATCGGCGTCGCTGAAGAGCACCAAACGCACTAGAGCCAGCGGCGAGCCAGCGGCCAACACCTCGCGGATGGTGCCCAGCGCCACCCGCGCCGCCAGGATCACCGGGTAGCCGTAGACGCCGGTGGAGATGCTGGGGAGAGCGATCGAGGACAGGCCGTGGGAGACGGCCAGGGCCAGGCTGTTGCGATAGCAGCGGGCCAGGGTCTCGGGCTCGCCGTGCCGCCCGCCGCGCCACACGGGACCGACGGTGTGGATGACGTGACGGCTGGGGAGCCGGCCCGCGGTCGTGATCACCGCCTCGCCGGCCGCAAGGGAGCCCTGGCTGGCCACGATCTTGCGGCAGTCCTCGATGATCGCTGGCCCGCCCGCGCGGTGGATGGCCCCGTCGACCCCTCCACCTCCCATCAAGCCGGAGTTGGCGGCGTTGACGATGGCGTCGACGGCCTCCTGGGTGATGTCGCCCCGGATCAGTTCCAGCCGACTCGTTCCGAAGACGCGGCTCGTCATGAGGCCCGAAAGGCAAAGGCGCGAGAGGCCTGGTGCTTGACCCCCTCGCGCCTTCGACTCCGGCGGAAACTACTTCGCGCCGAGGACTGCGTCTTTCGCGGCCTTGGCGACCACGAACTTCAAGACCCGCTTGGCAGGGATCTTGATTTGCTCGCCCGTCTGTGGGTTGCGTCCGATTCGTGCCTTACGGTTGCGAACGACCAGCTTCCCGATCCCAGGGATCGTGAAGCCGTTCTTGGCCTCCTTGTACGCCATGGCCGCAAGGGCCTCGAGGTACATGGCGGAGGTCTTCTTCGGAAGCTCCAGCTTCTCGGCCAGGGCCGCCACGGTCTTCGCCTTGGTCATCGGCTTTGCCATCGAGTCAATCCTCCTCTGGGTGCGTCCGTTTGTAGTGTGACCATCGAAAATGGCCCGTCATTCTACCTAGATATTGCTCCTGCCTGTCAACAGGAATCCGCGAAAGACCGCGAAGCACGAGAGAAATCACGGTCCCTCTTGGCCCTCGGTGCGGATGATGAACACCGTCTCGCCCGGTCTGGCCAGGCCGAGTTGCTCGCGCGCCAGGCGCTCCACCGCCCTCGGATCGGCCCGGAGCGCGCGGATCTCACCCGCCAGCCGGCGGTTTTCCTGACGCAGCTCTTCGAGGTCCTGGGCCAGCACCTGGGCCCGAGCTTGCTGATTCAGCAGTTGAAGCACGCCGTGGTCGCCGAACAGGGAGCCGACCAGAAGCGCGATCAGGGCGATCAGAGACCCCAGGGTGGCCGCCTTCTTGCGGAGGCCGGACTCGGCGCGTCCCCGGTCGTCCCTCACCTTGATCTGATCCTTTACTTCAGCTATTGCACTCAACATCATATCAGATCTAGCTTTTTTAGCTATGCGCGCACCGGCAGGCCGAGCCGACGAACGCCCCTCTGGGCGGAAGCCGACTGGTAGTCCTTGAGGAGCCTGACCAGCTCGGCGTTGACCTTCTGCAGCCGCCGCAGCCCATCGCGAAACGCCTTGGATCGCGCGACCAGGTCCTGGGCGGTGGGCACGTCCTGCTCGCCCAAGTAGGCGTAGCTCCCCTTGCCGCCGGAGCGGCTGGACAGGACGTAGTAGGGCCCGTGCTTTTCACCCCGCGAGCAGGCGCAGCCCTCCTTGCGGCACTCCTGATAGCGGGCGAACAGCGATCCCTGGAGCTGCTCCTTGAGGGCGAGCAACCGCTCGACCAGGGCGCGTTGCTCGGCCAGGTGCCCCAGCACCCGCTTGCGGATTGCTTCTGGATCCGTCATTTCGATCCTGTCTTACAGTGGCTCTTCAAAAAGCACTGTAAGAATACGCAGGCACCAGGTCGGCGTCAAGAGGAAAAGCGGGCCTCCCCGCCCGGGGTATGATCGAGCCCGAGGGGAACCCCATGTGGCTGCTGAAGACCGAGCCCGGCACCTATGCCTTCGACGATCTGGAGCGCGAGGGGAGGACGGTGTGGGACGGGGTGAAGAACCCGGTGGCCCAGAAGAACCTGCGGGCCATGAAGGTCGGAGACCCTGTCCTCATCTACCACACCGGCGAGCAGAAGGCGGTGGTGGGCCTGGCGGAGGTCGCTCGCGCCGCCTACCCGGATCCGAAGCTGGCTGGGGGGCCGGCGGTCGTGGACATAAGACCGCTGGCTCGTTGGCGGCGACCGGTGACGCTGGCCGAGATCAAGGCCCACCCCGCGTTTGGCGACAGCCCCTTGGTTCGCCAGGGGCGGTTGTCGGTGGTGCCTCTCACCACGGCCCAGGCCAAGGTGCTGGAGAGTCTGGCCGCGGGGGGTGCCCGGTGAGCGAGCGGTTGGTGGTTTTCTGCACGGTGGGCAAGCAAGAGGACGCCGACTGGATTGCCGGGGAGCTGGTGGAGCGGCGGTTGGCCGCCTGCGTGAGCGTGGTGCCGGGACTGGTCTCCACCTATCGCTGGAAGGGTGCGGTGGAGAAGGACAGCGAGCTGCTCCTGGTCATCAAGACCCGAGGCGATCGCTTCGAGGCCCTCCGTGAGGCCATCGTCAAGATGCACCCCTCCGAGGTGCCCGAGATTCTGGCCCTGCCCGTGGCCGGGGGCCACGCCCCCTATCTGGCGTGGCTGGACGAGAGCGTCTCCGAAGCGGGCTGATGGCAGAGGCAGCCAGGACGCTCTCGCGACTCAGGCCGCTTCTGCTCAGCGCCCTGGTCTTGCCGGGGCTGGGTCAGCTTGCCGAGCGTCGCTATGTGCGGGGGCTGCTCTTCGCGGGTGCTGCCCTGGGATCGGGCGCCGCCTTCGTCTTCATCCTGTTCCGGGAGACCCTGCGCCGGATCCCCCAGGACACGCCGTTCCTCGACCCCGCTGACGCCTGGCGCATCGCCCACCAGGTGGTGGCCACCGCCGGCGGGACCTTGGAGTCCTGTATCGGGGTGCTGCTTGCGGCCTGGGCGCTCTCCGTCCTCGACGCCGCCCTGAGCTATCACCGCTCCCGCTGACGACCGCACAGAGTGTAGCCGTCAGCAATCAGCGATCAGCTTTCAGCTACGACGAGCGGCGAGAGGTTGGGGCGCGCTGTAACATCGGAAGGCTCCGGGTGGCAAGCCGTCAGCACCAGCCGTCACCGCTCAGCGACGGCAGCAGCCACAGTGCGCGCCGATTCGCACCCACAGCCTCGGATGCCATCCGTCGCTGACCGCTGATCGCCAGGTTCCGGGCCTCGCGAGTCGCTGGTCTCCAGAGCCTCGGGAGCTTTCCGTTGCTGACAGCTGAGTGCTGACTGCTGACCGCTATCCCTTCCGTTCTTCGTGTCCTTTGTGTCTTTGTGGTGGCCTTCCGTCAGATGGCGGCCAGGGCACGCGTGAGGTCGGCGATCAGGTCCTCGACGTCCTCGCAGCCCACGCTGATTCGCACCAGGCCGTTGCCGATGCCCAGGGCGTCGCGCTCGGCCTGGGTGTAGCCGGCGTGGGTCATGGTGGCGGGGTGGGAGATGAGGGTCTCGATGCCGCCCAGGCTCTCGCCCAGGGAACAGAGCCTCACCACCTTCAGGAACCGCTCCGCGGCCTCCAGGCTCCCCAGATCGAAGGAGATCATGCTCCCGAAGCCGGTCGCCTGACGCTTGTGGACGTCGTGGCCCGGATGATCGGCGAATCCCGGCCAGAACACCTTCTTCACCTTCTTCTGATCGCGCAGGAAGGGCGCGATGCGGCGCCCGTTCTCTTCGTGCCGGGGCATGCGCAGGGCCAGGGTCTTGGTGCCGCGAAGCACCAGCCAGGAGTCGAAGGGGGAGAGGATGGCGCCGGCCGCGTTCTGCACGAACTGCAGCCAGCGGGCGTGCTCCTCGCGCTTCACCACCGCCACCCCGCCCACGCTGTCGGAGTGTCCGTTCAGGAACTTGGTGGTGGAGTGGACCACGATGTCCGCGCCTAGCGACAGTGGCTTCTGGAAGTAGGGGCTCATGAAGGTGTTGTCGACCACCAGCAGGGCGCCCCGGGTGCGGGCCACCTCGGCCAGCGCCGCGATGTCGCACACCTTCATCAAGGGGTTGGTGGGGGTCTCGATCCAGAGCAGGTCGAACTTGCCGGCCGCGGCGTCCAGGGCCCTGGCGTCGGATGCCTCCAGGAAGGCGAAGTCGACGCCGTAGTGCGCGAGCACCTTGGTGAACAGGCGGTGGGTGCCGCCGTAGACGTTGTCGGAAACCACCACCCGCTGGCCCTGCTTCACCAGGGTGAGAACCGCATTGGTGGCGGCCATGCCAGAGGCGTAGCAGTAGGCGTCAATGCCACCCTCCAGGGCCGCCAGGTTCTTCTCCAGCGCCCGCCGAGTGGGGTTCTGGGTGCGGGCGTACTCGTAGCCCTTGTGCTGGCCGATCCCCTCCTGGACGTAGGTCGAGGTCTGGAAGATGGGGGTGATGATGGCGCCGGTCGTGGGATCCGGCTCCTGCCCGGCGTGGATGCAGTCAGTGGAAAAGCCCATCAGAGATTCTCGAACACGCCCTTGCCCAGGTAGCGTTCGAAGCCGTCGGCGAAGAGGGTGACCACGATCTTGCCCTTGCCCAAGCTCCGCGCCACCTCGCGGGCGGCGAAGGCGGCGGTGCCCGAGGATCCGCCCACCAGCAGACCCTCAGAGCGGGCCAGCTCCTTCACGGCGGCGAACGAGTCGGCGTCGGCGACGGTCTTGATCTCGTCGACCACGCTGCGGTCGAGGGCTCCCGGCCAGAAGGAGTTGCCGATCCCCTCCACCTTGTAGGGGGCCTGGGGCCCACCGCCCCAGATCGACCCCTGAGGCTCCACCAGCACGCCCCGCACCTTGGGGTCCCGTTCCTTGAAGAAGCGGGCCACCCCGGTGAAGGTGCCGCCGGTGCCGCCGCCCATCACCACCGCGTCAGGGACCCGGCCGAGCTGCTCGTAAATCTCCGCCGCCGTCGTCTGGTAGTGGAAGTCGGGGTTGGCGGGGTTCTCGAACTGCTGGGGCACATAGGCGCCGGGGATGGCGGCGGCCAGTTCCTTGGCCTTGGCGATGGCGCCCGGCATCCCGCTCTCGGTGGGGGTCAGCACTACCTCCGCGCCTAGCGCGTTCATCACCGCGGTCTTGGGGCCCACGAACTTGTCGGGCACCACCACCATCACCCGATAGCCGCGGCTGATGCCAATCAAGGCTAGACCCACCCCGGTGTTGCCGGCGGTGGGCTCGATGATGGTGGCGCCGGGCCCCAGCCGGCCCGCGGCCTCGGCGGCTTCGATCATGCCCAGGGCCGCTCGATCCTTCACGCTGCCGCCCGGGTTCAGAAACTCGAGCTTGGCGTAGATGTCGGCGGCCCCGGCAGGGGTGAACCGGGTGAGCCGGAGCAGCGGCGTGTTGCCGACCATCTCGAGGACGCTCTCGGCCACTCGAGGCAGGGCGGCGGGATCGGCGAGCTTGGTCGACATCGGCCGGGCAGGATATCGCGGAGCCTGCGGACGGTCAAACGCGCTTCCGGCCCCTGGTCGCACCCGAGCGGCCCACCTCCGGTGCGACCCGTCGGCCTACTCCTGGCCGCTCGCCTGGTGCTCGCGGGCCAGGAAGGCCTGGCAAGCCTCGGCGGGCAGAGCGTCACTGAACAGGCGACCCTGCATGCGATGGCAGCCGCGGCTGACCAGGAAGGCCAGCTGCTCGCGGGTTTCCACTCCCTCCGCCACCACCGCGAGCTTGAGCGTCTGCGCCAGGCCGATGATGGCGCTGGCGATGGCGGCGTCATCGGGGTCGGTGGTGACGTCGCGCACGAAGGACTGGTCGATCTTCAGAGTGTCGATGGGGAGGCGCTTCAAGTAGTTGAGAGACGAGTAGCCGATCCCGAAGTCGTCGATGGATATCGACACCCCGAGGGCCTTCAGCTCGCGCAGGATGGCGATGGTGGCGTCCGCGTTCTGCATGGCGTTGGTCTCGGTGATCTCGAGGTCCAGGAACTGCGGCGCCAGGCCGGTCTCGCGCAGGACTCGTCGCACCTGCTCGATCACGTCAGCCGCTTGAAGCTGGCGGGCGGAGAGGTTGACGCCGACCTTGAGGTCGGAGCGGCCGCCCGCCTGCCAGGCCTTGGCCTGAGCACAGGCGGTCTCCAGAACCCAGAGGCCCAGGGGAACGATGAGGCCGGTGAGCTCGGCAAGGCCGATGAACTCGGAGGGCGCCAGCAACCCCCGTTCGGGATGGCGCCAGCGGACCAGGGCTTCGACCCCGTAGACGCGGCCGGCACGGAAGTCGAGTTGCGGCTGGTAGTGCACCTCGAAGCTGCGCCCGGCGACCGCCTTGCGCAAGGCGTTCTCCAGCGCCAGCCGCTCGACCGCCGAGGCGTTCATGGTGGCGGTGTAGAGCTGGTAGTTGTCGCGGCCGTGCTCTTTGGCTCGGTACATGGCGGTGTCGGCGTTCTTCACCAGCGTCTCGGCATCGTGGCCGTCGTGGGGATAGATGGCCACGCCCACGCTGGCGGTGACGTACAGCTCTCGCCCCCCCAAGACGAAGGGCAAACGCAGGGCCTCCAGGATCTTGCCCGAGACCTTGGCGGCGTCGCTGTTCCGGCCCAACTCGGGCAACAGCACGGTGAACTCGTCGCCCCCCAGGCGAGCCACCGTGTCCCCCTCTCGGATCGAGCCCCCCAGCCGTTCGGCTACCGCCTGCAACAGCCGATCGCCGAGCGAATGGCCCAGCGAGTCGTTGATCAGCTTGAAGCGATCCAGGTCGAAGAAGAGCACCGCCAGCTTGTGCCGGCGGCGGTGGGCATTGGCGACCGCCACCGCCAGCCGGTCCTGGAACAACAGCCGGTTGGGTAGGCCAGTCAGGACGTCGTGGTAGGCGAGGCTGCGGATCTGCTCTTCCGCCTGCTTTCTGGCGATGGCGGTGGCCACGTGTTGGGAGACGAAGGTCAGCAGGTCCCGGTCGCTGGCCGTGAAGCGGAAGGCCTCCTGGTAGGTCTGGACCGCCAGCACGCCGAAGCAGCGGTCGTCCCGCTTCAGGGGCGCACCCATCCAGTCGACGGAGGGGCTTCCGATCAGCTCGATCTCCCCCTGCTCCTTGAGCCGGGCGACTGTCGCCGGGCAAGCGAGCAGCGGCTCGCCGCTGCGCAGCACGTACTCGGTCAGGCCTCGCCCCGGGCGCCGGGGTGCCGGAGTCGGGTCGTGCTGGTCGGCAAAGTAGGGGAAGCTCAGGGTGTCCTTGGCCCGGTCGTAGAGGGCGATGTACAGGTTGCGCGCGTACATCAGCTCGGCCAGGATGCCATGGATCTCGGCGTAGAACGAGGCCATGTCGGTGAGGGAGCTGGTGGCCTGGGCGATCCGGAACAGGGCGGACTGCAGCTTCTCGGCCCGCTTGCGCTCGCTGATGTCGCGGACCACGACCTGGACCGCCGGCCGGTCCTGGTAGGTGAAGGGCACCGCCCCCACCTCGACGTCCAGGGTGGCGCCGCTCCGGTGCAGGAACTTCTCCTCCACAAAGGGAAGCGGCTGGCCGGCGGTCAGCAGCCTGCGGATCCGTTCCTCGACCAGGGGCCGCGAGTCGGGATGGACGATCTCGAAGATGGGCTTGCCCAGCAGCTCCTGAGGCCGGTCGTATCCCACCAGTCGCGCCCCCGCCGGGCTGCAGAACACGATGCGGCCCTCGCTGTAGATGGCCACCGCGTCGGGCGACAGCTCGATCAGCCGGCGGTAGCGCTCCTCGCTTTCCCGCAGGGCCTGCTCGGCTCGCTTCTGCTCGGTGACGTCTCGGACCACGCCCCTGAAGCCTACCGGCTCGCCGGCGGGGTCGCGCAGCAGAGCCACCGAGGCCTCGACCACGCGCGGGGTCCCATCCTTGCGCAGGATCTCCCAGTCCAGGAAGCTGGCCGGGTTCCCGGTCAGGTACACGCTGTGGAAGCCCTGGTAGAGCTTGCGGGCGTTCGCGGGGTCCGTGTACTGCCGGTTGTTCATTCCCAGAAGCTCTCCCTGGGAATAGCCCAAGAGATCGCACAGAGCGTCGTTGACGAACACAAAGTCGCCACCGAGGTCCACCTCGTAGTAGCCCTCGCTAATGCTGGCCAGGATCTCGCGGTACCTCTCCTCACTGCGGCGAAGGGCCTCCTCGGCCCGGCGCCGGTCGGTGATGTCCCGGTAGCTCCAGACCCGGCCCACCACCCGGCCGTCCAGGCGTTGGGGCAGCGAATAACGTTCGAACACCCGGCCATCGCGCAGCTCCAGCACGTCGACCGCCTCCGCATCGGGCGAGGCGTACAGCTCGCGGACCCGTTCGGCGCAGAGATCGGGTTCGCAGACCTGTTCCAGGGTGAAGGCCAGGATCCCAGCATCGTCGCGGGCCAGCAGCAGCTCCTGCGGGATCTGCCACAGGGCGACGAAGCGCTGGTTGTAGGCCAGGATTCTCCCCAGGGGGTCCATCACCAGGATGCCGTCGGCGGTCGACTCCAGGGTTGACTGGAGGAGGGAGACGGTCTCGATGACTTGGCCGTGGTTGTCGTTCGGCGGGTCCGGCGTTGGCTCAGGAGGGGCCGGCTCGCTCACGCGCACCTCAGACCGGAGACGCGAGACCCGGCCGAGGGGCGATCCGCAGGCACGGCAACGGTCAGTTTACCGCATTGGCAGCCGGCCGGCGCTCGCCGATCGAGACTGCGGTCCTGGGTTCGAGGGCCCCCCGCAGGGTCTTGCCCACCGACTGGGCGGGGGGATCGATGCCCAGAAGCGCCGACAGCGTGGGGGCGATGTCCACCTGACGAATGACACCCAGGTTGGTCCCGGCCGCCACACCCGGCCCCGACACCGTGAAGGCGGCCTGCAGCTCCGGGCGCTCGGGATCCGTCAGGTGATCCCCGCGGGGTGCCATCCGACTGACGATCTCACCGCGCAGCCCCGGCGACGGTTGGTAGCCGGGAGCCAGCGAGACGTAGAGGTCGCCCCCCTGGGGCCCACCCAGTCCCCTCTCGCCGGCGTCCTGACGGGGGTCGATCAGGTGTCGCACCAGGGGCGCCCGGGTCTCCGGGTCGCGGAGCCCCGAAAGGACGCTCCGCAGCTTGGCCAGGACCGCCGGCTCTTGGTCGGGCTTCACGACGCCCTGGCTCCGCGACACGCGGTTCACCAGGAAGTAGCCGGAGTTGCCGGGGAAGTAGAGGGCCTGGGTGCGGGCAAGGTCGACGGTTCCTTCCGGGGTCAGGGTGAGAAGGCCGGCTTTCTGCAAGGCCAGGTTGAGCTGCACCGAACGATTCACGCCGGCCATGCCGTGGTCGGAAGCCACCGCCAGCACGGTCGCCGAGCCGGCCCGTTGGGCCAGGTGGCCGAGGTAGCCGTCGACCATGCCGAGCGCCCGATCCAGGTAGGGCCAAAGGCGCGCCGCCAGCGCCGGGTCGTGGCCGGGCAGGCTGGCGTCGAGGTAGCCCAGCCAGGCGTGCAGGGCCTCGTCGGGGTAGGGAAGGTAGGCCACCAGGAGGTCCCAGCGGGTGCGGTCGAAGCCGAAGTCGAAGAGGCGTTCGAACTGCCGCACCGATAGGCGCACCGTCTCCAGGTAGCGCTCCTCGGCGGCGCCGTCGCCCCCCTGCCACAGGGAGGGCCCCAGGCCTCCGGCCTCGTACAGCCGGGCGGCCCCGTTCCCCGCGAAGCCCCCGGTGGCCTTGAGGGCCGCCGGCTCCAGCAGCGGCTTGTTGCTGCGGAGCAGGCTGCTCTCGGCTCGATAGAGCAGGATCTCGGAAGCGTCGGGCGAGAGGGCGAAGAGCCGGAAGTGGGCACCGAGCTCGCCCCCTCCCGCCCGCAGGCTGAGGCTCCGGAACGCCTCGGGTCCCGGCGGCACCTTCAGGGTGATGCCGCCTCGCGGGCTCTTGTTCAAGCCCAGGTAGACGGTGTCGAAGCCGTCCACGGGATCCTGGGGATCGTCGTAGACCAAGCCGTCGACCCGGCTGCCGGCTACCGTGAGCTCGAGGTCCTTGGTTTCGCCTCGGTGGGCCGGAAGCGGGCCGTTCCAGCCCGCCGATTCGCGCAGGCCGAGATCCTTCGCGGTGTGGAGGGCCCCCGGAACCGAGAAGGCCTGGTAGCCATCCATGAGCGCCAGGTTGCGCCCGTAGTGGCCGCCGAACCGCTTCTCGCTCAGGTAGGGGTCGAAGGGGAAGACCTGGGTGGCGGACACCACGCTCACCTCGAGGCCCTGGCGGGCGGCTGCGGCCCAGAGCGGTTCGGCTCGGAGCGGCTCCGACGTGTACCCGGAGACCGATTCGGTGACCGCTCGGCCGGGGAGCGGCACCCGGTTGCCCGCGATGCCGTGGCGATCCGGCCAGGCGCCGGTGAACAGGGTGGCGTGGCCGGCCGCGGTCTTGCTCGGCAGGCAGGTGATGGAACCGGTGGCGGTGGCTCCCGCCTTGCGCAGACGTGCCAGGTTAGGCATCACGCCGCGAGCCACCGCCGCGTCGAGCAAGGGGGCGGAGGAGCCGTCCAGGCTGACCAGAATGCCTTTGACCTGCCGGCGAACGTAGGGGAAGCGGTAGGCGGGCAGCGAGGGGCTGCCGGCCTCCCGCCAGGCCTGGGTCCAGAAGGAGGCGACTGACGTGCTCGCGGTCGAGAGCCGGGCGGCCAGCCGCACCCCCTCCCGCTCGAAGTAGCGGGAGTAGTAGGCCTCATCGTAGCGGTCGTCCTCCGGGGTGTCGGCGAAATCGTTAGGTCCAGCCGAGGCCTTGTCGGCGGCCAGTACCTCCAGCGAACGGGCGTAGGAGTCGAGCAGGATGTCGAAGCTCCCGTCCACCGGGTCGCCCACCGGCACCGCGGCCGAGGGCAGGACGGCGGCCTCCAATTGGCGCTCGAAGCGGTCCACCAGCCCGCTCTCCCAGCGGGAGTGGACGCCGGCCTGGCCGGTCTCCTTGCCGTCGTAGTTCACCACCGCGTGCAGGGGGACGTGGATGTCTCCCAGGTAGTGACCGAGGACGGCGGCGCGCTCCATGGCCCGAGCCGGGTCCTTGGCTTTGAAGGCTGCCACCAGCTCGCGGTAGACCTCGGCCACCCGCCAGGGCGCCCGGCCCTTGGACGGGGCGTCCTTTCCATTTCGCGTCAGGTGCTCGGCTTCGACGCGGGGAATGCCCGCGAACGGGTAGCTGCCAAACGCGTCCAGGTCCAGGAAGTGATTGGGTCCTTCGGACTCCTGGCCGGCGGCTCGCCACAGGTCGGGGTCGATCGAATGCTCGGCCAGGTAGTCGGCGTTGGCGGCGAACAGGTCTCGCAACGGCGGGGGCAGCGCGGTGGCCGCCTTGCGATTGATCAGGCGATGGGCGGTGAAGCCCCAGGACTCCGCCCGCTCGGGGGCGGCCAGCAGGCTGGCGGCGGCCAGCAGAAGCGCGGCAGGGCGGCGGGCTGACATCGGCGGTTCTTGTCTCCTTGGTGCTCGCGCCTAGCGCAGGCTGAGATGGAGGGTGAGCGGCTGGCCGTTGCGCAACACCACGGCCCGGACCAGGCTCTCGTTCTGCAGGCGCGGGTAGAGGCCCATCAGGGTGGCCAGGCTGTCGATGGGGACGTCGTTGACCTTGATCAGCACGTCGCCCGCCTCCAGGCCGGCGTCGGAGAGCAGGCTGCCCGCGGGCACCCGGGTCAGGGCGAAGCCGGTCACCCGGCCCGCCTCGGTGACCGGCTGCAGCGCGGTTTCCGCCAGCAGGCGGGGGGCTTCCTCACCGATTCGGCGTTCCATCTCGGCGCGCGTCATCGCTCGGCTGACGGCCGAGGGATCGGCGGTGGGATCGCTTGGCTTGTCCGTCCCCGCCGGAGTTCCACCGGGGGCCGCCAGGGCCGCACCGGGAAGCCGCAGCAAGACCTGCTCGCCGGCAAAGTCGAGGCGCACGCCCTCGGCGGCGATGGCCAGCACGCGGCCTCCGAAAGCCGTCTCCCCCACACCCACGATGCGAGTGACCGATCCCGATTTCAGGAGCGCCACGCTCGCTTTCTCCTGGGGGCTGACCACCACCCCCACGGCGGTCAGGTCCCTCTGGGAAGGAGCGAGAGCTGCGAGCAGGACGACAACCGCCAACATGGCGGGGAAACGTAGCCCAGGCCGGGGGAGGTGTCAAACTGGTCTATACTGGTCTCTATCAGGAGGGAGCGGTGATCACCGCCAAGCTGTTTCGCAACGGTCGGAGTCAGGCGGTGCGGCTGCCCAAGGAGTTCCGCTTCGAGGGAGATGAGGTGTCGATCCGTCGTGAAGGGCGGCGCGTCGTCTTGGAACCGCTGAGGCGGCGCCAGTGGCCCAAGGGCTACTGGCGGAGCTGGGGCAGGGTGCCGGCGGACTTCGAGGCTCCGCAACCCCTCCCGGCGGGAACCGGCTTGGACGACCTGGACGAGTCGTGAGGTACCTGCTCGACACCAACATCTGCGTCTACGCCATCAAGCGGCACGCTTCAGTGATCGGACGCCTAGAGGCGCTCTCGCCCGAGGATCTGGGCGTCAGCATCATCAGCGTTGCCGAGCTGTGGTTCGGTGCCGCCAAGAGCAGTCGGCCGGAGGCCACCCGCAAGGCCGTGGATGCCTTCCTGCGCCCCTTCGAGGCGCTGCCGTTCGACGCCGCGGCTGCCGTGGCGTACGCAACCGTCCGGCTCGACCTGGAGCGGCGCGGTCGGCCGATCGGCGAGCGCGATCTGCTGATCGCATCGACGGCGCTCGCCCGCCGGCTGGTGGTGGTGACGCATAACGTCTCCGAGTTCGGACGCATCGCCGGGCTGAAGATCGAGGATTGGGCTGGATCTGCGGCCCACGGTGGATAGCCCGATGGTTCCCCGCCGACCGTTCCCGGTAGGGTCGCCATCGCCGCTCCGCCTCCCTCTGCTATAGTCGTCGTCCGCCATGTCCAGCCGGTTCATGCTGCCGGGTTCGGTGTCGGATCCGCCCCGTGGGGTGCTGGCGCGAGGGAAGGACTTCCTGCTCCAGCGCTGGCTGGGTCGGATCCTGCTCGTCTGTCTCGGCCTCTTCGTTCTCGGCAAGGCCGGCCTGCCCCTGCCCGGCTGGCTGGCGGTGCCGAACGCCGTCATCCTTCTGCTCTTCGCCAGTTGGGGCTTGCTCAGCGCGCTGGCGTGGATGAGCCGGCGCTTGATCTGGCGCATCCGCACCAAGCTCCTTCTCTCCTACCTCTTCATCGCCGTGGTGCCGGTGGTCCTGCTGGCGCTGTTCTTTGCCGTGGCCGGGATCCTGTTCTCGGGCCTGGTGGCATCCCACATGGTCTCTTCCGAGGTGCGCCGGAAGGCTGAGGCTCTGCAAGACGTGGCCCGCACGGTTCTGGCGGGACTGCCCCTCGGGAGCGCGCCCAGCGAGGCGCTCCTAGAGACGCGGCTCAGTGCCGCCAAGGGCGTCCATCCCAAGGTCACCTACGTGCTGGCCGTCAAGAAGAGGTTCTTGCGCGCGACCGGCGAGGGCCCGCGTACCCTTCCTGCCTGGTTCACCGGCCCGGGCTTCGCCGGCCTGGTCAAGACGGAGAGCGGAGCCAACGTTGTGCGCGCGGTGTGGGCCGAGGGCGATGCCTACCTGGCCCTTGATGCTCCGCTGGATGAGGCCCTGCTGGCCGACCTCTACCAGAGGACCGGCATCCGCCTGCTGACCAGCGGCGTGACCACCAAACGCCGAGAAGAGAAGGGCGTCGAGGTACGCCTTGGCTCCGGGGGCGTTGGCCAGAGCGGTTCCGGGCGCCTGGCGGGGATGGGTTTCGTGGTGTTCGCGGAATGGCTGAACTGGGAGAGTGGAGCCACCGAAACCCATCCGCTGGCCTTTGAGTACCAGATCGCCGACCTGGTGCGCCGGCTGTCTCCAGCCAAGATCAGCGATCACGGCAGCATGGCGGATCTGCTGATGATGCTGCTGACGGCCCTGGGCGTGGTCTTCTTGGTCATGTACTGCTTCGCCTTGCTGGTGGGCCTGCTCCTGGCGCGCTCCATCACCAAGAGCGTCCACGCCCTCCACCTCGGCACCCAGAGCCTGCGGGCGGGCGACTTTCATCACCGCATCCGGGTCAGCAGCCGAGATCAGTTGGGGGAGCTGGCCGAGTCATTCAACGACATGGCCCAGGGCCTGCAAGACCTGATTCGCGAGCAGGCGGAGAAGCAGCGTTTGGAGGAGGAGCTGCGCATCGCTCGCCAGATCCAGATGAGCTTGCTGCCGGCGGAGACGGTGACCCTGCCCGGGCTGCGCATTGCCGCCCTCTGCCTTCCGGCGGCCGAGGTGGGCGGGGATTACTACGACCTGCTGCCGCTGTCCGACACCCGGCTGGGGGTGCTGGTGGCCGACGTTTCCGGCAAGGGCACCTCCGCCGCCCTCTACATGGCGGAGCTCAAAGGCCTGGTTCTCTCGCTGTCCCGGATCCATGAGTCGCCGGCTCGGCTCTTGAGCGAAGCCAACCGGATCCTGTCCGCCAACATGGACTCCCGCTCCTTCGTGACCATGACCTACGCGGTGGTGGATACGGTGCGAGGCAGCATGCGCTATGCGCGGGCGGGCCACAACCCCATCATCCACTTCGACGCCGCGGCCGGGCGCACCCGCTTGCTCACCCCGCCCGGGCTGGGCCTGGGCCTGGACAAGCAGGGCGACCAGTTCGATCAGATCCTGGAGGAGGCCGAGGTGCCAATGGGGAAGGGGGACGTGTTCCTCTTCTTCACCGACGGGCTCTCCGAAGCCATGAACCTGAAGGCTGAGCTGTTCGGGGAGGATCGGCTGCGGGGCCTCTTGGAGCAGAGCGAGTCCTGGGGCACCGAGGAGATCAAGGAGCACATCCTGGCCGGGATCCGGAGCTTCGTCGGCGAGGCCGCTCAGCACGACGACATGACGCTGGTCCTCTTGAAGGTGGCATGAATGACGATTGGAGGCGTGGCTCTTCTTGCGTTCCTGGGGGTCGTCATGTCGGTTGAAGCCGGAGACGCAAGCCGCTCCAAGGTCGAGGCCGACTGGGTCTTCCGCCGGGGCCAGGTGTTTGTGGCCAAGGGTCGAGCCAGGGCCTCCGGCCTGGCCATTGCCGGCGAGCGGGTGCTGGCGGTAGGCAGCGACGCCGAGATGGCTCCCTTCGTCGGTCCCAGGACCGAGTGGTCGAGCTCAAGGGCCGCCTCCTGGTGCCCGGCTTCAACGACGCCCACGTCCACTTCCTGGACGGCGGCTTTGGTCTGCTCTCGGTGGATCTGAGGGGTGCCCGGGACCAGGCCGAGCTGGCCCACCGCCTGGGCGAGCACGCCCAAGGCCTGCCCATGGGCACCTGGATCCTGAACGGGAACTGGGATCACGAGGCCTGGCCTGACAAGGCGCTCCCCACCCGAAAGACCATCGACGCGGTGACGCCTGACCACCCGGTGTTCGTCAGCCGGCTGGACGGGCACATGGCCCTGGCCAACAGCCTGGCTCTCCGTTTGGCGGGGGTCAGCCGGGAGACCCCGGAGGTGGCGGGGGGCACCATTGTGCGCGACGGCCAGGGCGAGCCCACCGGGATCCTGAAGGACAACGCCATGGATCTCGTCTACAAGGTCATCCCCGAAGCCAGCCGGGAGCTGAACCTGCGGGCGGCCCGGGCGGCGCTCAAGGAGGCGGCCCGGGTCGGCGTCACCACCGTCCAGGACAATTCGGCCACCGACGCCCTGCCCGTCTATCAGGAGCTGCGGCGGCGGGGCGAGCTGACCGCGCGCTTCTACGTGTGGCGTTATGCGTCGGCGCTCACCCCGCTGATCGAAGCCGGGGTGCGGACCGGGCTGGGCGACTCCTGGATCCGCCTAGGAGCGCTCAAGATCCTCTCCGACGGCTCCATGGGCGCGGGGACTGCCGCCTTCTTCGAGCCCTACGCCGACGACGCCAAGACCAGCGGCCTCTTGCTCTATCCCCAGGACGAGCTGGAGCGGATGATCCTGCGCGCGGACCAGGCCGGCTTCCAGCTCGCCGTCCACGCCATCGGGGATCGGGCCAACAGCCTGGTGCTCGACGCCTTCGAGCGGGCGGCCCGGGCCAACGGGCCGCGGGATCGCCGCTTCCGTATCGAGCACGCCCAGGTGGTGAGGAAGAGCGATCTCGCCCGCTACAAGTCATTAGGTGTGATCGCCTCCATCCAGCCCTCCCACTGCATCGACGACATGCGCTGGGCCGAGAAGCGGATCGGCAAGGACCGGGTCAAGGACGCCTACAACTTCGCCTCCTTCGCCCGCGCCGGCATCGCGGTGGCTTTCGGGACCGACTGGTTCGTGGAGCCGCTCGATCCGCGGATCGGCCTCTACGCCGCCGTCACCCGCGAGCTGCCCGAGGGCGGTCCGGCGGGTGGCTTCTTGCCCGAGGAGAAGCTCAGCCTGGAGGAGGCCATCGACCTCTACACCCGCGGCTCCGCCTACGCCGAGTTTGCCGAGGCCGAGAAGGGCACCCTGGAGCCGGGCCGGCTCGCCGACCTGGTGGTCTTCGCCAAAGACCTCTTCGCGCTTCCGCCCCGGGAGATCCTCTCGACCCCGGTGGACCTGACCATGGTGGGCGGGCGCGTCGTCTTTGAGCGTTAGGCGTCTCGGGTGTGCGTCCGGGCGACTCGGATCCTGGTGGCCACCGCCCTCCTCCTGGTGGGCCTGGCCGTCATCGACTCTCGAGGCGTGGGGCGTCGCTTCTGGTACCCGAGCTATCTGTCGATGACCGGGCCGCGGAGCCTCGCCTCCGTCCTGGCCGAGATCGGCCCCAAGAAGCGCCCCGCCCTCCTCAAGCTCCTCTCCGACGCCGGGGTTGGCTACCCCCCGCCGTCGGTCGTGCTGCTGGCCTACAAGCAGGAGCGGGTGATCGAGGTGTGGGCGGGGGCCGGGGCCGGCCACCGGCTGGTCCGCAGCTACCCGGTGCTGGCGGCCAGCGGAGGCCCGGGGCCAAAGCTCCGAGAGGGCGATCTCCAGGTGCCTGAAGGCGTCTATCGACTCACGGTGTTGAACCCGAACAGCAGCTACCACCTCTCGATCCGGGTCGACTACCCGAGTCCCTTCGACCGTGAGCAGGGCCGCCGCGACAAGCGCACCCGGCTGGGCGGCGACATCTACCTGCACGGCAAGGCGGTCTCCATCGGCTGCCTGGCCATCGGAGACGCCAACATCGAGGAGCTGTTCCTGCTCGCCGCCGACACCGGCCTGGCGCGGATGCGCCTGGTGATCGCGCCCAACCGAGTCGTGGACGGCGGCCCGGGACTGCCCGCCTGGACCGGTGAGTTGTACCGGGCGATCCGGGCCGAGATCGCCCGCACTCAGGGACCGGCGGGCACCTAACCACTTGAAGCCCGGCGTGGGTTCGCTCCTGGGCCTGGTACTTGCGCATCGCAGCGTCGGTCCTCATGAGACAATGGCCATGTCCCGCCGATGCCACCGACCCTGAAGGCCCCAGCCCCCGAGCGCGCGTCGCGGCTTCATGCCCTGGAGGCGCGCCTGGGGCACCATTTCGCCGACCTGGCCCTCCTGGACCAGGCCCTCACCCATTCCAGCCGGGCCCACGAGTCGCTGGGCGGCCCCGCCCGCCACAACGAGCCGCTGGAGTTCCTGGGCGACGCCGTGATCGGCTTCGTGGTGTCCGACCTGCTGCATCGGCGGGAACCGACAGGCAGCGAGGGCAGCAAGAGCAAGAAGCGGG
>DATECU010000355.1:0-10558 GCA_035286745.1 Vicinamibacteria bacterium
GGATTATTTTGGTTGCTGATCCCTAACTCGCCTGTGCTACTCGCGGAAGAGCGCCCAGCTCCCCCTCTACGTCTGGCTCCCCGACGCCATGGAGGGCCCCACCCCCGTCTCCGCCCTGATCCACGCCGCCACCATGGTTACCGCCGGCGTCTACATGGTGGCCCGCTCCTCGGCCATCTACGCCCACGCCCCCAAGGCGATGATGGTGGTGGCTGTGGTGGGCGGCCTCACCGCCCTGTTCGCCGCCTCCATCGCGCTGGTGCAGAACGACATCAAACGAGTGCTGGCCTACTCGACGGTCAGCCAGCTCGGCTACATGTTCCTGGCCTGCGGGGTAGGCGCTTTCACCGCCGCCATCTTCCACCTCGCCACCCACGCCTTCTTCAAGGCCCTGCTCTTCCTGGGCTCCGGTTCGGTGATCCACGCCATGTCCGGCGAGCAGGACATGCGGAACATGGGCGGGCTGCGGCCCAAGCTGCCCTGGACCAACCGCACCATGTGGGTGGGTTGCATGGCCATCTCCGGCATCCCGTTCTTCGCCGGCTTCTTTTCCAAGGACGAGATCCTGTGGTCGGCCTTCAAGGCCGCGGGCTATGGCCGCCTGTTGTGGGTCGTCGGCTTCCTGACCGCCGGCCTCACCGCGTTCTACATGTTCCGGCTCTACAACCTCACCTTCTCCGGCTTCTTCCGGGGCACACCCGAGCAAGAGAAGCACGTCCACGAGTCGCCCGCCTCCATGATCGTGCCTCTCCAGGTTCTGGCGCTGGGCTCACTCCTGGCAGGGTTCTTGGGCGTGCCGGCGCTCCTGGGCTCCCCCTTCGGCTTCCCCAATGTCATTGAGGAGTTCCTGCACCCGAGCTTCGCCGCTGCCCACCACGCCTTGGCGCAGGTCTTCCTGGCGGCCGTCCCCGGCCATGGCATCGAGATTGGGCTGATGGTCGCTTCGGTGGTCCTGGCGGCGGGGAGCATCCTGCTCGCCATCCGCTTCTACGACGTGGCGCCGGAGATCCCCGAGCGGCTCGCCAGGTCCTGGGCCGGCCTGCACCGGCTGCTGCTCAACAAGTACTGGGTCGACGAGGCGTACGACTTCCTGTTCGTGCGCGGTCTGGCCCTGGGCGGCGGCAACGCGCTTCACTCGGTCGACCGTTATGTGGTCGACGGCGGGGACGGCGAGGTGCGTCCGGGTCTGGGCGTGAACGGCATCGCCTGGCTGGCACGCGATCTGGTGGCCAAGGCCTCCAACCTGTGGGATCACTACGTGGTGGACGGGCTGGTGAACCTGACCGGGTTCGTGCTGGACGCCGCCAGCTACGCCTTCCGGGCGGTGCAGAGCGGCCAGATCCAGAGCTACGCCCTGGCCATGCTGATCGGGGTCTTCCTGATCATCGGCGCCGGTCGCTTCTTGCTTGGCCTGTACTAGGAGCTCCTGATGGACTTTCTCCGCGCCCACCTGCTCTCCATCGTGACCTTCACCCCGCTCCTGGGGGCCCTGATCCTGCTGCTCCCGGCCTTCAAGAAGGACGACAACCTCACCCGCTGGGTAGCCAATGCGTTTGGCGTCCTGGGGTTCCTGGTCAGCCTGCCGCTCTGGTTCTGGTTCGACCGGGCCCACCCCACGCCCTTCCAGTTCGTGGAGCGGGCGGCCTGGATCCCCTCGATCGGAGTCCAGTACTACTTCGGCGTGGACGGCATCAGCACCCTGCTCATCCTGCTCACCACCCTCCTGGGTTCCATCGCCATCCTCTGCTCCTGGACCGCCATCACCGATCGGGTGCGCCAGTTCTACGTCTTCGTGCTGCTGCTGCAGACCGGGATGCTGGGCGTCTTCTGCTCCCTCGACATGTTCCTCTTCTATCTCTTCTGGGAGGTGATGCTGGTCCCGATGTACTTCCTGATCGGGATCTGGGGCGGCGCCCGCCGGCTGTACGCCGCCATCAAGTTCTTCCTCTACACGCTGGTGGGGTCGGTGGTGATGCTGCTCGGCATCCTGGCCCTCTACTTCCACTCCAAGAGCCTGCCCGCCTTCGCCGCCACCGGGACCTTCGACGTCACCGAGTGGTACCAAATGGGCGTCCCCGCCGATCTCCAGTTCTGGGTGTTCCTGGCCTTCTTCCTGGGCTTCGCCATCAAGGTGCCCATGTTCCCCTTCCACACCTGGCTGCCCGACGCCCACGTGGAGGCGCCCACCGCGGGCTCGGTGATCCTGGCCGGCGTGCTCCTGAAGATGGGGACCTACGGCTTCGTGCGCTTCTCGTTGCCGCTCCTGCCTGAGGCCACGCTAGGTGCGGTGCCCTGGATGGTGGCCCTCTCCATCGTGGGCATCGTCTACGCGGCCCTGGTGACCCTGGTCCAGAAGGACATGAAGAAGCTCATCGCCTACTCCTCGGTCTCCCACCTGGGCTTCTGCATGCTGGGCATGTTCGCCCTGAACCCGCTGGGTATCGAGGGCAGCGTCTTGCAGATGATCAACCACGGCCTGTCCACCGGCGGGCTGTTCCTGATCGTGGGCATCATCTACGAGCGGCGTCACACCAAGGAGATCGCCCAGTTCGGCGGGCTGGCTCACGTGATGCCGGTCTACGCCACCTTCACCCTCATCATCTTCCTGGCCTCCATGGGCCTGCCGCTGCTCAACGGCTTCGTGGGTGAGATGCTGATTCTGCTGGGCGCCTACGCCGCCAACAAGGCCTGGGCCTACTGGGCGGTCTCCGGCATCGTGCTGGGCGCCGCCTACCTGCTCTGGCTCTACCAGCGGGTCTTCTGGGGCAAGATCACGAACGAGGAGAACCGGCACCTCACCGATCTGAATGCCCGAGAGCTGGCGACGCTCATCCCCTTGGTCGCCCTCTGCTTCTGGATCGGGATCTACCCCAAGCCGTTCCTGGACTTCCTGGACAAGCCGACGGCTGTGCTGGCGGCAGTGGTGCAGCCCAAGAAGTTCGGGCCCAACGCATTGCGCCCGCCCGCCGCCGCCGCGGTGGCCATCCCCACGACTCCGGTTCACGAGGAACGGGTGGTGCCCGAAGGGCGAGCGCCCGAGGGCCACTGAGCCAACTAGTCTCCGCGACGGCACCGCCGTTTCGGGAGCGCCGGCGGCGCGACATCCTCTCCATCCTGCTGGGCGTGGCCGTCATCGCGCTGGCGCTAGCCTACCTGGTCTTCCGCCCCTTCCTGCTGACCTGTACGGTGGCTGCTGCGGTGGCGCTCTTCCTGGCGCCGGCTCAGCGGCGGCTGTCCCGCGTGGTGGGTGGCCGTTCGGCGATTGCCGCCGGTCTTCTGGTCCTTCTGACCACGGTGGTGATCTTGGTTCCGGTCCTCTCCTCGGTGGCCCTGCTGGCGGACCAGGGTGTGACTTTCTTCGCCTGGCTCGGACCCCAGCTCCAGCCCGACGCCTTGCAGAAGACCTGGACCGAGAGCGTGGCTCCCCGCCTGCCCTGGCTTCAGCCGTGGCTCCGGCGCGGCGACGTGCAGTTGGCTCCGGTGGTGTCCGACACCTTGTCCCAACTCGCCTCCGGGGCTCGCGATGCGATCCAGGGCATCGTCACCGGTCTCACCACTGCGGTGCTGGAGCTGTTCCTGTTCCTGCTCATCCTCTTCTTCCTGCTACGGGACGGCCGGGCACTCCGGGAGTACGTCCGAACGCTATCGCCCCTCAGCAAGGCCCAGGAAGACGCCATCGCCGACCACCTGGCAAAGACCGTGAAGGGCGTCTTGCAGGCCATGGTGGTGGTGCCCCTGGCACAGGGCTTTCTGGCCGCGCTGGCCTTCTGGGTGTTAGGCGTCCCCTCGCCGGTGCTGTGGGGGGTGGCGGTGGTCTTTGCCGCCCTGGTGCCCATCCTGGGATCACCCCTGGGCTGGGTGCCCGCCGCCGTCTACCTCTTCGTCACCGTGGGCCCTGCCCGCGGCTTTGCCATGTTGATCTACGGCGCGGTGGTGATCAGCGGCATCGACAACGTGATCAAGCCGCTGCTGCTCCGCGGGACGGCTCAAATCCATCCCCTGCTCGGCTTTCTCTCCATCCTGGGCGGTGTGCTCGCCTTCGGCCCGCTGGGTTTTCTGGTGGGGCCGGTGATCCTCTCCTTGGCCCTCTCCGCCCTGCGTCTCTACCGGCTCGACGTGTTGCGGGCGCCGCGTCCGGGAGAACCCGACCCTCCACCGGTGGTGCTCTCAGAGGCGCAATTGGCGCCGACA
This sequence comes from Vicinamibacteria bacterium, assembly GCA_035286745.1. Lineage (GTDB taxonomy): Bacteria > Acidobacteriota > Vicinamibacteria > Fen-336 > Fen-336 > DATECU01. Next base: position 4,192 of record DATECU010000355.1, read on the forward strand.
GGTCGTCCCGAGTGAAGGCGCCTATGCCGTTGATAGCGAGCGACTTGTGGGCGTGGGTTGGGGGCGGCGAAGAGCCCCTTTGCCTTGCCCCATCGCTGCCCGCTGTGATACCCTTCGCGGCTGTCGTCGGCCGGGAAAGCACTGCCCTTGTCAGCTACGGGTAGCAGAGGCGACTGGGAGCGCGCCCTTCGGGAAGCGGCCCCGTACCTGGGAATCGGAACCAGCCTCGCGGTCACGGTCCTGGCCGGTCTCGGGATCGGGTACTGGGTGGATGGGCGTTTCGGGACCAAGCCGCTTGGCTTTCTGGCGGGTGGCGTGTTCGGGATGGTGGCAGCGGCTTACCACTTCTACAAGCTGCTGGCGGTGAAGAAGCGGTGAGCCTCGGCAAGTACGCGCTGGTTGTGCTGGCCATCGTGAGCGGGTCTTTGGCTCTGCTCTGGCCCTGGCTGGCTCCGACTCTGGGACCGGAGGGCTGGCTGGCCACCTTGGCGGGTGGAGGGTTGGCGGCGGCCAACACCCTGGTCGCCTATGGACTGGTGGTCTTTTCGGCCGGGCGCTCGGCCAACGTGTTCATGAGAGCCGTGCTGGGCGGGATGGTGGGGCGGATGGCGGTGATGCTGGCGGCGGTGGCGGCTCTGATCCTGATCCTGGGCCTTCCCAAGGTCCCGCTGGCGGTCTCCCTCCTCAGCTACTTCGTTCTCTTCCTGGCGATTGAGTTGGCCGTCCTCCACCGGAGGACGGCGGAGACATCACGATGATCCTCGGCAGGCTGGCCGCTCTAGCGGCAGCGACAGAACCCCCGGCGCATGAAGCCGCCGCGCACGGTGGAGCGGAAGCCGCCCCCCACGCGGTCGGACCGGCCGAAGTCCTCATGCACCATGTGGTGGACTCTCGCTGGGGGGACCTCGTCATCGGCCCCTTGAACCTGGGCCCCACCAAGCACCTCTTCTTCTTCGGGGTGGCGGCGGCCCTGGTGATCCTGGTAGTCCGCCTGGCCATGCGGAGCTACAGGCAGGGCATTCCAAGCGGCCTGGGTGCCGCGGTCGAGGCCCTGATCGTCTTCGTGCGCGACGACATCGCGGAGAAGAACATCGGCCACGACGGCCGAAAGTTCGCGCCGCTCCTCCTGAGCTTCTTCTTCTTCATTCTGGTGGCGGCGCTCTTCGGCCTCATCCCCATGCCGTCCTACGACTTCAAGACCGGCCACCTCTCGCTGGCGGGCGTCACCTCCACCGGAAACATCGCGGTGACCCTGGGCCTGGCCTTCATCTCGTTCCTGGCCCAGCAGTGGGGCGGGATCTCCAAGTTCGGCGTCGTCCATCATTTCCTGGGGATGGTGCCGCCGGGGATGCCCAAAGCCCTGTTGCCGATCATGATCCCGGTGGAGCTCATCGGGATGTTCACCAAACCCTTCGCCCTGATGATCCGTCTCTTCGCCAACATGCTGGCCGGGCACATGGTGGTCACCACCCTGCTGCTCTTGATTCCCCTGATGGCGGCCATCAGCACCGCCTTCGGGGTTCTGATGATTCCCATCTCCCTCGCCCTGGCGCTCTTCATCATGATCCTGGAGGTGCTGGTCGCCTTCATTCAGGCCTACATCTTCACCTTGCTCACCGCCATCTTCATCGGGATGTACGCTCACCCCGCGCACTAACGAGCTTCTCAAGGAGAACCGAAGACATGCCCACTGATCCCAAGGCTCTTGCGTACTTCGCTGCCGGCATCGGCGCCGGCCTCACCATCATGGGCGGCGCCGCCGGCATCGGCCGCCTGGCCGCCGCCGCCATGGAGGGCATCGCCCGCCAGCCTAACGCCGCCGGCGACATCCGCGGCGCCATGATCGTGGCCGCCGGCCTCATCGAGGGCGTCACCTTCTTCTCCCTGATCGTGACCATCCTGCTGGCCATCAAGTAGCGCCATGACCTCCAATCCGGCCGTAGCCGCGCTCCTGGCCTCGGCCTCCGAGGGGGGCGGCGGCGGGCTCACCGACATCAACTTCGGCCTCACCATCTGGACCGTCGTCCTCTTCGCGCTCTTCGCCTTCGTGATGACCAAGCTGGGGTGGAAGCCCCTCATGAACATCATCGAGGAGCGCGAGAAGAGCATCAAGGTCGCCGTCGACAGCGCTCACCAGGCGAGCAGCGAGGCCCAGGCCTTGCTCATCGAACACAAGGAGATCCTGCGCGACGCCGGACGCCAGCGTGAGGACATCGTCAAGAAGGCGATCAGCGAGGCCGACCAACTCCGCGCCGACTTGCAGGCGCACGCCAAGGCGGAAGCGGAGCGGATGCTGGAGCGGGCCAAGGCGCAAATCGAGCAGGAGAAGCGTCAGGCGCTGGAGGAGATTCGTTCACAAGTCGCCGACCTGGCCATCCACGCCGCCGCCAAGATCGTGACCTCATCGCTCACCCCGGAAGCCCAGAAGCGACTGGTGAACGACTTCATCGAGACCCTGCCCCGCGCCTAGCGACAGTGATCGGCTTTCGGCGATCGGCGTGGCCGCCGGATGTCGATCGCCGTCCGGCGGGGCCCAGGAGGAAGCATGTCCGAGATCGGCGATATCTTCGCGACCTTGCCCGGGATGTTCCAGAAGGCCAACGTGAAGACCGCGCGCACCTTCTACTTCTCCCTGGACGACGATGAGAAGTGGACGGTCTATCTGAGCCCGGACCAGTGCCAGGTCAAGGCGGGCAAGCCCGACGCCGATGCCGACTGCTTCTTCAAGGCCTCGAAACAGATGTTCCTGGACGTGTGGGGCGGCAAGCACATCCCCTCGGCCAAGGACTTCCTGATGGGCACCATCAAGAGCAACAACCCGCTGCTGCTCAAGGACTTCATCGCGGCATTCAGGAAGTAGCGGCGACCGCGGTCGCCGCGCCTACCGATTCCGAAGCCAGTAGTCCCTGAAAGCTCGGAGCCGCGGGAGCGACTCGCGGTCCTTGACGCGGTTCGCGGCCTCCTTGCTCCGGATGATGTCGTCCGGATGACAGACCGGGAACCCCTCCACCTCGAGGTGCCGGCGCCAGGCCTCAGCGAAGCTCTCGATGCCGTCGGGGGCGAAGACCAGATCGAGGTCGAATGGCCCGCTCTTCAACTGGACGAAGTCCTTGCCCCGTCCAATCTCCTCCGCTTGGGACTCGGTCAGCTCGAAGCGCAGCTCGCGCAGGGCCCGGACCGCCGCGGCGCCGTTGGCCTCGGTCTTCTCAACGAAGAGGTCGGCGTCCTGGGTGGTGTCCGGATAGCCGAGGAGGATCGCCCCTGACTTGCCGATGAACAGGTAGCGGACGCCATGCCGTGCGAAGGCGTCGCGCACCTCCTCGGCTTGTGCGTACTCAAACCGCGGGGCCATAGCCGAGCCACTCTGGCAACTCCGCGGCACACCAGGCGCGGTACTCGGCCAGGGAATCGAAAGAACGGTAGGCCGCGTCGTCAAGCACGGGCTTGTAGGTGTGGATGAAGGCGTAACGCAGCCGCGTCTTCAGGGGGCGGCGGGCGGCCGCCTCGAACTCCGCCTCCCACTCGCGGGCCCCCTCGGCATCCACGGTTGCAATGATAGGCGCCGGGGCTCGCTCAGCCAAGCCGAGGTCTTGACGCTCCGGACGCTCCCAGGGCCTCGTCCCCGGCCGTAGCTGACCGCTGAGCGCTGAGTGCTGAGCGCTACTTCTCCAGCCCCTTCATCGTCATCGGATCGCGCAGCGGCAGCACCGTCACCTTTCCCCCGGCCAGGGCGGCGAGACCCACGTCGTGCTGGCCGTCGCCCAGGTCGATCTCCTGCTGGTTCCCCACCACCAGCATCAGCAGCTTCTCCGGCCGCAGGTGAGCCTGCGCCACCCGCTGCACGTCCTCGACGCTCACCGCCCTGATGCGGTCGCGATAGCCAGACCAGTACCCAGGGTCACGCTTGGTGAACTCGTCCCCGGCGAACACCGCCATGGAGCGGGCCCGCGACTCGAAGTTGCCGGGGAAGCTCTCCACCAGGCCCTTCTTGATGGTGTCGAGTTCCGCCGCTGCCACCGGCGTCTCTCGGATCTTGCGGATCTCGGTGAGGACCAGTTGGGCGGCATAGGCGACGCTCCGGCTCTTGGACTGGAACGCGGCCTGGAAGCGTCCCGGGTAGTCGACGCCTAGCGATAGGCTGGAGAAAGCCGAATAGGCCAGCCCCTCGTTGGAGCGCACGGTCTTCATGATGCGCGAGGTGAAGCCGCTGCCGCCCAGGATCTCGTTCATGACGGTGAGGGCGAAGGCGTCGGGGTGTTCGCGCTGCACGGTGGGGAGGCCGATCGACACCCGGCCCTGGTTCACGTCCTTCTCGATTCGGTAGAGGCCGGGGGTCCGGGGCGCGATGCCGGAGGGAACCGCCGGCACCACCGGCTGCTCAAAGGGCCAGGCCGCGAAGGCCGTCTCCAGCTTGCCGAGCATCTCCTCCCGCGAGAAGGCCCCGGAGACCGCGGCCACCATGTTGGCCGGGTGGAAGGCGCGCCGGTGGAAGGCCGAGAGATCGCCCCGGTCGATCGAGGTGATCGAGGCCTCGGTGGGGAAGCGGTTGGTGAAGTGGTCCTCGCCGTAGAGCAAGACGTTCCACTCCCGGGACTCGATGTCTGCCGAGTCGTCGTTGCGCTTCTTCATCTCCTGGAGCGTCTGCTCCTGGCTGAGGCGCAGGCGGTCCTCCTGGAAGCGCGGCTCCCGGAGCATCTCCACGAAGAGAGCGAGGGCCTCATCCAGGTTCTCCGCCAAGCAGTTCAGGTTGGCGGAGGCCGAGGCGTCCCCGATGCCCGTCGAGACCTGGGCCGCCAGGAAGTCGAGCTTCTCGTCCAGCTCGTCGGCCGAGAGGCTCTTGGTCCCGCCCCGACGAAGCATGACGCCCGTCAGCTCGGCCACACCCTCTTTTCCGGCGGGCTCCAGGTGCTTCCCGGAGCGCACGGTCAGCGCGATGTTGACCAGCGGCAGCGTGCGGTCCTCGGCAATGAAGACCACCATGCCGTTCTTCAGCACCACCCGGTGCTCCGCCGCTTTGGGTGGCTCGTAGACGATGGGCTTGAAGGTGAGCTGGTCCGGATGCGCCGGAATCGGTTTGGTCGCCTTGGAAGTCGGGGTCTGGATGGCGGCGGCGCCTGCAAGCAAGGCGGCGGCGAAGGCGAGGGTGGCAGGCATGGGCTATCTCCTCCCGCCTTCGGGTTTCCTCAGGAACACGCCTACCGTGCGGCCCTCCCGGGTGAAGTAGTCCCGGGCCACCCGCATCAGGTCGGAGGCGCTGACCGCGTTCAACCGCTCGGCGTAGGTGTTGATGTGGCTCCAGTCGCCCAGGCCCTCATACTGCATGAGCTGGAACATGACGAAGGTGGGCGACTGGAGCCGGCGGAAGGCGTTGGCCTTGGCCTGGTTCTTGACCTTGAGCAGCTCGCTCTCCGGCACGAGTTCCTGCTGAAGCCGGTCGAGCTCCTCGTAGACTGCGGCTTCCGCGGCCGCCGGGCTCTGGTCCTCCTTGACCCCCACCTCGACTTGGATCAGGCCCGCGTACTTCTTTAGATCGACCGAGGCGGTGACCTCGTTGGCCAACTGGCGGCCCAGCACCAGGCCCTTGTACAGCCGGCCGGTGCGGCCACTCAGGACGTCGGTCAACAGGTCGAGGGCGGCCGCGTCCTTGTGGACGAAGGGCACCCCGTGCCACCAGATGCGCACGGTAGGCGAGGTCTCGGCCTCCGCCAAGTAGCGCTTCTCACCGAGCTGCCTCGGCTCTTCGGTCACCACCTCGGGTGGCGTCCGCTTGCCGCGCGGAAGGCGGCCGAAGTAGCGCCCGAGCAGCAAGAGCGCCCGGGCGCTCTTGAAGTCGCCCACCAGGACGCCGGTCAGGTTGTTGGGTGCGTAGTAGGTGGCGAAGTAGTCGTCGGCTTGCGCCTTGGTGTAGCTGGGGATGTCCGACGCCCAACCCACGACCGGCCACTTGTAGGGATGGGCTTGCCAGAAGAGGGCGCTGAACTCCTCATCGTACTTGCCGAGCGGCGTCGACTCGGTGCGCAGCCTCCGTTCCTCGAAGACCACGTCGCGCTCGCTGTAGAACTCGCGGAAGACGGGTGAGCGGAGGCGGTCCGACTCCAGCCAGGCCCACAGCTCCAGACGATTGGCGGGAAAGCGCACGAAGTAGCCGGTCATGTCCTCGTTGGTGAAGGCGTTCAGGAACTCGCCCCCGTTTCGGGTGTAGATCTCGTCGAGCTGGTCCTTGATGATGGTCTGCCGTTGCTTCTCGACCAGAGCGTCGAACTGCTGCTCCAGTGCGCGGTACCGCTCTGTCCGATTCTCGGGTTTGGCGAGATCGTCGATGTCGCCCCGCCGCAGCCGCTCCCGCATCCGGGCCATCTCGGCTCGC
>DATECU010000356.1:0-3093 GCA_035286745.1 Vicinamibacteria bacterium
CCATGGGCCTTCTGGAGAGCCAGCCCATCGACCTGGTGGTCACCGACCTGCAGATGCCGGAGATGGATGGCTTCGAGCTGCTCGCCTACCTGAGCCGGCGCTTCCCCCTGCTTCCGGTCCTGGTGATGACGGCGTTCGGCACCCCGGATCTGGAGGCTCGCCTGCACTCGCTAGGCGTCGATCGCTACATCGAGAAGCCCATCGACTTCGACACCCTGGCCGGCAAGATCGCCGGCATCCTGGCCCACGGGGCCAGCGGCCACGTGCGCGGCATCACCCTGCCCACCTTCGCCCAGATCCTGGAGGTGGAGCGGAAGACCTGCACCCTCAAGGTGACCTGCGAGGGAAGGCAAGCCCGCCTCTTCTTCAAGGAGGGCGTGCTCATGGACGCCGAGGCCGACGGCCAGAGCGGGGAGAGCGCCGCCCTCGAGGTGCTGGCCTGGCCGGAGGCGGGAATCGAGATCACCGGCGACTGCCCCATGGAGACCCGGCGCGTCACCTCGCCCCTGGCCGAGCTGCTGCTAGAGAGCCTGCGCCGGCAAGACGAGGGCCCGGAAAGGGTGGGGGCAGCGACCGCCGCCCCCACCCAGCACCACCAACCGCCTCGGGACAGAGCCCCCGGGGCTCACGCTCGAAAGGAGAGTGCCATGAGTGCGCAAGACAAGCTCAAGGATCTGGCCAGCGTCGAAGGTTCGCGGGAGCCGCTCTCTACACGCCGGCGGGTGAGAACCTGGCGCTGCTCAACCCCGGCAACAGCTTCAAGGCCGAGATCGGAGTGCTCGCCAACGCGGTGTTGATCAACGCCCAGAAGGCCTCGCTGGAAATGGGCACGGGAAGGGGCCAGCAGGTGCACATCGAGGCGGAGAAAGCGCACATCCTCGCCCGCTGCCTGAACGAGGGAACCGACCCCTTGCGCTCGCAGCCCGGTAAGGCCCACATTCACATGGTGGTGGTGCTCACCAACGACGCCAGCATCGGCCTGGCCAAGATGCGCATGAACTCCGCCATCGACAAGCTGGCGGAGGACTTCCGCTAGGCTCACGGCCCGAAGGTGCTGCGCCAGAGCAAACCCAGGGCCCTGGCCACGCCGCGGGGCTGGCGTGTGAAGCGCTCGACACCGCCGAGCGGCCTCCGCTCGCCGTCAAAGCGGCCACGGATCCCCCACAGGCCCTCGTCCGGTCGCTCGCCGTAGCCGTAGCGCAGGTCCTCGATCTCGACCAGGGTGCCGGTGGCGGTCTCGGTCTGCCGCGCTGCCGTTTCGCCCATGGCGAACCACTCGAAGAGGCGGCCCTCGGGCGTCTCGCGGAGGGCCGCCGCCAGCGGCCCTTGCGCCGGCTTGAATCGCTGCCAGCCGATGTTCCCGGGTCGCAGCAGGCTCAGGAAGCCCACCCCCACCTCGCCTGGTGCCGGCTCCCGCACCACGATCCGGCGCAGCCAGGGCTGGAGCAGGGTCGGATAGGAACGCAGCTGGGCGCCTACCGATCCCTCCCGGGCCAACTGGCGGTGGGCCAGGCCCTCCGCCTGCTGGTTGAGCAGGAGCCCGTAGAACAGGTAGGCGGTCGACAGACCAAGGGCCGCCCAGGCGGATCGACTTCCCAGCGCCGGCCGCTCGCGTTTGGCGTGGCCCATCCACAGGGCGGCCACCAGCAGGATGGAGTAGAACGGATCCAGAATCGCCACCGCATCCAGGGCGAAGCGGCGGTGCGAGAGTGGCCACAGCAACTGGGTCCCGTAGGTGGTGAAGAGGTCCAGCAACGGGTGGGTGACGAGCGAAACCACATAGAGACCGATCCAGGCCGAGACAGCGCCGGCGCCGGCGGTGCCGTGGCGCCGCCCCGCCAGTCGATATGCCAGATAACCCAGAACCACCCCGACCAGGGGACCGAACGCAAGAGAGTGGGTGGCGCTCCGGTGGTAGCGGAACTCGGCGAGGGGGCCCAGCAGCGGAATGACCGCCATGTCGAGATCGGGAATCAGGCCTCCCACCGCGCCCCACAGCACGGCGCGCCGGCCAAGGGCCTTGGCGTACAGAGCCTGGCCACAAGCTGCGCCCAGCAGACCCTGGGTGATGGTGTCCATGGGAGGGATGGTAGCCTGCTCCAGCGCGCTGGGCACCCGGCGGACAAGGCGCGGCCGGTCCCCGACTCTGCTAAGCTGCCGGCTTTGCTTCCGAGGGACACGTCCATGAAACTGAATGCCGCAGCAGGCCTCTCCCGCCTCCACGTCCGGTTCGCGCTCCTCGCCTTCCTGCTGGTGCCGGCGAACCTGCCGGCCCAGGAGAAGAAGGACCTCACGCTCGACGAGATCTTCCATCCCACCAAACGAGTGGACTTCGGTGCTGCCGTAGCCTCCGGCCTCACCTGGGTCTCCGACACCCACTACCTCTGGCCCAAGACCGACCCCAAGACCCGCAGCAGCGAGCTGCTCAGAGTCGAGGCGGCCACCGGCAAGACGGCGCCCTTCTTCGACGCCGCCAAGATGGAAGCTGCACTCCGCAAGCTCCCGGGGGTGACTGCCGATGAGGCGAAGCGGCTGGCCCACCAGCGCACCTACACCATGAACGAAAAGCGCACGGCCGCTCTGCTCACGGTGGCCGGCGACCTTTACGTCTACACCTTCGGCGCGGACAGCCTCCTCCGCCTCACCTTCTCCCCCGAAGCCGAGGAGGAAGCGACTTTCAGCCCCGATGCCGCCCTGGTCGCCTTTGTGCGGGGGAACAACCTCTATCTGGTGGACCTGGCCAGCCAGCGCGAACGGGCGGTCACCACCGACGGCGGTCCGGAGATCCTGAACGGGAAGCTGGACTGGGTGTACCAGGAGGAGGTCTACGGCCGCGGCACCTACCGCGCCTACTGGTGGAGCCCCGATTCCGCCCGCCTCGCCTTGCTGCGCCTGGACGAGCACGGCGTCCCTCGCTACACCCTGGTCGACGACGTTCCCACTCGCCCCGAAGTCGAAACCTGGCCCTACCCCAAGGCCGGCGATCCCAATCCCAAGGTCCAGCTCCTGCTGGCCCGGGTAGCCGGGGGCAAACCTACTCTCGTCGATACCGGCAAGTACGCGCTCTCGGATCACCTGATCGTCGACGTGGCC
>DATECU010000357.1:0-2364 GCA_035286745.1 Vicinamibacteria bacterium
GCCGTGCAGGCTCGCGGCGACGCACACGCTCCTTCCTGCGTCGGCTGCCACGGCTCCCACGCCATCACCCGGCCGGCCCTGCCCCGCACCCAGATCTCAAGGACCTGCGCCAGCTGCCACGAGGGCGTGTCTATCGCCTACGCCAAGAGCGTTCACGGCAAGGCCCTGATCGAGGAGGGGAACCGCGACGTCCCGGTATGCACCGACTGCCACCACTCCCACGACATCGCCGATCCCCGCAACCGGAGCTGGCTGCTCAAGACCCCCGAGTTGTGCGGCAAGTGCCACACCGACAAGAAGCTGATGGCCAAGTACAAGCTCTCCACCAACGTGCTCTCCACCTATCTGGCCGACTTCCACGGGGCCACGGCTTCGTTTGGCGAGGGGCGGGCGCCGGGGAGCGAGCGGGTGGCCGCCCTGTGCGTCGACTGCCACGGCATCCACGACATCACCAAGGTCAAGGACCCCGGCTCCCGGGTGCTGCAAGCCAACCTGGTCAAGACCTGCCGCAAATGCCACCCCGGCGCGGGCGAGAGCTTCCCGGCAGCCTGGCTCAGCCACTACGAACCCTCCTGGGAGCGAGCCCCCCTGGTCTACCTGGTGAAGCTCTTCTACAAGGTGCTCATCCCCTTCATCGTCGGGGGCCTGGTCCTGCAGATCCTGCTCCACTTGTGGCGGGTGGTGGTGAACCGATGAGCCGGCACAGCGATCCTCGGGACCTGGTGGTTCGCTTCAGCCGGCGGCAGCGGGTGGAGCATCTGGTGGTCATGCTGCTGTTCCTGCTGCTGGCGCTCACCGGTTTCCCTCAGAAGTTCTACGACTCCAGCTGGTCGCACTGGATCGTGGACGCGATCGGGGGCATTGCCCGCGTGCGCTGGATCCATCGCACCGCGGGGATCTTGTTCGCCATCGCCACCGTGGTCCACATCGCCACCGCCATCGTTGCCGTCGCCACCGGCCGGGCGCGCCTGACGCTGATTCCGACCCGCCGGGACTTCCGTGACGCCATCGTCACCCTGCGCTACTACCTGCGTCTCTCCGAGACCCGCGCGAAGTTCGACCGTTTCGACTACCGCGAGAAGTTCGAGTATTGGGGCCTGGTGATCGGCGCCGCGGTCATGGTCTCGACCGGCTTCGTTCTCTACTTCCCGCTGGCGGTGACCCGCTGGCTTCCCGGGGAACTGATACCGGTGGCCAAGGTGGCCCACAGCAACGAGGGCCTGATGGCGTTCCTGGTGGTTCTCACCTGGCACATCTACAACGTCCATTTCGCACCCGAGGTGTTCCCCTTCAACACCAGCATCTTCACCGGCCGGGTGACTCGCGAGCACCTGAAGCGGGACCACCCTCTGGAGTACGCGCGGCTGTTTCCCGAGGAAGCTGACGAGGTGTTGGGCCTAACGCAGGAGAAACCGGAGCCCGCCGCGAACCGGGATGGCTGAACGCGCCGGCGAGACCATCCTCCACGGCCTGGTGGCCGCCGGGGTGATCCTCGCGCTGCTTCGCCTCTGGCCCGGCGATCCACCGGGCCTGCGCCTCCGCTTCCAGCTCATGGCGCTCGCTTCTCCGGCGGTCTTGGCCCCGGCCCTGTGGTTCCTGGCCCCGGAGCGTGCGAGTGCCGCCTTCCACGACGAGTGGGCTCTCTACTCGACCCGCCGCCTGGCCCAAGTGCGTTTGGCGGGCCTTGGACTCGATGGCTGGCTGGGGGGTGGCCTGGCGCTGGCCGGGAGCCTGCTCTTTCTGCGCGACCTCGGCCCCTTCCTGCTCGATCGGTGGGGCAAGACCAGGCATACCGGCGGAGAACCCTGTGACCAGGCCCTGGTGGAGGTGGTGCGGGAGATCTCCCTTGCGCTAGGCGTAGCGCCCCCTTCCATCGCCTGCGTGCGGGCGGAGGGGCCGCTCCTGTTGACGGTGGGACTGTGGCGGCCCCGGATCGTGGCCTCGCGGGCGCTTCTGGAGCGGCTGGCGCCGGACGAGCTGCGGGCGGCCCTGGCCCACGAAGTTGCTCACGTCGCCAAACGCGACCCGCTGCTGGGCGCGGGCCTGATGGGGCTCCGGGCCCTGCTTTTCTTCAACCCTGCGGTGCAGGTGATGGCTCGGGCCGCGGTTCAGGAGATGGAGCGGCGTGCCGATGACGTCGCGGTGACCGCCACCGGTGCTCCCGAGACGCTGGTGCGGGGTCTGCTCACCGGCTACCGCGAGGGCGAGGGCCGGCGCACCACGGCCCGGGGATGGCCGGTGGTAGGGGGCCTGGGCCGGCTGCTGGACCGCTTCCGGGTCCACAGCATCGAGGCCCGCTGCCGGCGACTGGTGGCGGGTGCCGAGAAGCCAGCCCCACCCCACGGCGGGGTGCGCCTCGGCCTA
>DATECU010000358.1:0-3819 GCA_035286745.1 Vicinamibacteria bacterium
TGGCGGAGGCCCAGGCCAAGCTGGACCAGAAGGAGGTCGACCTCACCATGAAGGCGCTCGACCTCGAGCAACGCCTGGCTCAGGCCGAAGCCGACCTGGGCAAGGCGCGGCTCAGGGCCGACGTGCCCGCCGACTTGCAGGCGGGGGTGGAGCTTCAGAAGGCACGTCTCGACTTCGCCGCCCGCGAGGCCGCGCACAGCCGGCTGCGCGCCGAACGCGACTCGACGCTCTCTGCGGCCCGGGCCCAACTGCGATCCCTGGCCAACCAGCGCGACCGGGCGCAAGGCCGGGTGCAGGAGCTGGAGGCGGCCATCGCCCGCATGACGGTGAGGGCGCCCCAGGACGGCATCGTTATTCACAAATCGGACTGGCGCGACGAGAAGAAGAAGGTGGGTGACGACGTGTGGAGAGGAGACACCGTGCTGTCGCTGCCCGATCTCAGCGAGATGCGGGCCGACGGCACCGTGGACGAGGCCGACGGCGGACAGGTGCGACCCGGGCAGAAGGTGGTGTTGCGGCTGCCGGCCCGGCCGGACCTCGATCTGGCCGGCGAGGTTCGCACCGTGGGCCAGACCGTGAGGCGCAAGTCCTGGCGCGTCCCCGCCAAGGTCTACAAGGTGGAGATCGCGCTGGCTGCCACCGACCCCGCGGTGATGAGGCCGGCCATGCGCTTCCTCGGCGAGATCGAGGTGGCGAGGCTGGCGAGCCGCTTGTTGTTGCCTCCCGACGCCATCGTCTTGCGCGACCATGGTCCGGTGGTTTTCGCCAAGCGCGGGCTGGGATTCCAGGAGGTCTCGGTGCGCCTGGGCCGCCGAAACCGGCGCCAGGTGGAGGTCTTGGAGGGCCTCAGCGACGGGGACCTGGTGCGGCCCCAGGCGCTGCCCAGTCCGGAGTCGCGGGACGCCGGACCCAACGGAGGGGGATCGTCGTGAGGCGCGGCGCGGTCATTGCGCTAGGCGCATTGGGCGCGGGCGCCCTGGTGGGCGGATCCCGGCTGGCGGGGCCGCTTCAGTCCGACTCGGTGGCCACCATCACCGTGCAGCTCGGCCGCTTCGAGCGCCGGGTCACCGCGGAGGGCTGGCTGCGTGCGGCGAAGGCGACGCCTATCGTGGTCCCCCCGGGCCCACCCCAGAAGGTGGCCTTCCTCGCCCCCGACGGATCTCCGGTGAAGGCCGGCGAGGCGGTGGTCTTGTTCGATCCCTACGATGCCGAGAAGGCCGCGGCCGACGGCAAGGCCGATCGCCGAGCCGCCGAGAGCCGGAAGCAGAAGACCGCGGCGGAGCTGGGGAAGAGCGCGCGCGCGCTGGCCGGGGACCAGAAGCTGGCGGCGGACGAGGTCGATCGCGCGCAGAGCTTCGTGCTCGAAGACGAGGCCATCTTCTCGCGCCACGAGATCATCGAGTCCAGCCTGGACAAGGCCCTGGCCCAGCGTCGCGCCGAGACCGTTGGCGGCAAGCTGCGGATCTCGGGGCGGCTGGCGGCGGCCGAGCTGTCGCTCCGGCGCATCGAAGCCGGCAAGGCCGAGCTGCTGCTGCAGCAAGCGGAGAAGACGCTGCGTTCTCTGCGGGTGGAGGCGCCCCACGACGGCCTGCTGATCCTGACCCGCAACTGGCGAGGCGAGGTGGCCCGGGTCGGGGACAGCCTGTGGCCCGGCCAAAAAGTGGCCGAGATCCCCAACCTGGGCACGCTGGAGGCTCGGGTCCACGTCCTGGAGGCGGACGCCGCCGGGCTGGCGGCCGAGCAGAAGGCCACGGTGGCCATCGAGGGGCGGCCCGGTCACTCGTTGGGCGCAACGGTGGCTCGGGTGGAGGCCATGGCCAAGCCGCGGGAGCGCGAGTCGCCGGTCAAGTACTTCGAGGCCATCCTGGCCCTGGAGCGGACCGACCCCGCCTTCATGCGGCCCGGCCAGCGGGTGGCTGCCGAGATCCGCCTGGAAGAGGCCGAGGCGGTGATCGCCATCCCCCGGGGGGCCGTCTTCGAGAAGGACGGCCGGCGCGTCGTGTTCAAGCGTCGGGGGCATCGCTTCGAGCCGGTGGAGGTCACCGTGGGCCGCCACAGCCTGTCGCGGGTGGTGATCGAGAAGGGTCTGGCCCCGGGGGACCGCATCGCCCTCCGCGACCCCGGGCTCGGCGCCTCACGCATCTTCGGCGACCGCGACAAGCCCGGCGGCGGCAAGGAGGCGCGGCCGTGATCGAGGTTCGCGAAGCCGTGACCTCGGGCTTCGAGAGCCTGCGCGCCCACGCCCTGCGCTCCCTCTTGGCCATGCTGGGGATCATCTTCGGGGTGGGCGCGGTGATCGCCATGCTCTCGATAGGTGCGGGCGCGGAGCGCGAGGCGCTGGCCACCCTGGAGAGCCTGGGCCTGCGCAACGTGCTGATCGCCGCCCGGGACCCGGAGCGGGAAGACGAGCGTCAGGAGCTGCGGCGCAAGAGCCTGGGCCTGGCCGCGCGCGATGCGACCGCCATCGCCGAGGCGGTGCCGGGGGTGGAGCGAGTGGTCTCCAAGCTGGAGATCGAGGCCTGGAAGGTCCTGGCCGCAGGACGCCGCGCCAAGCCGCGGGTCCTCGGCGTGTCCCACCACTATCCGGAGCTGGTGGCGCTCGCGGTCCGGGAAGGGCGCTTCTTCGACCGCCGAGACGAGGAGAGCTTCGCCCAGGTGTGCGTGATCGGCGAACGTCTGCGCCGCGAGCTGTTCGGCTTCGAGCCGGCCCTGGGCCAGCCGGTGAAGGTCAACGAGCAGTGGCTGACGGTCATCGGAGTGCTCGCACCCAGGGCCGAGCGCGAGATCCAGGGCGTCAGTGTGGGCGGAACCGGAGACCACCTCTACCTGCCGGTGACCACCGCCCAGCGCAAGTTCAACCGCAACCCTCTCAAAAGCCCGTTAGATGAGCTGATCGTGCGGTTGGACGGTTCCGCTCCGGTGCAGGAATCGGCGGCCATCGTGGCCACCCTGCTCGATCGCCTTCACGGCGGCGCCAAGGACTACCTCCTCACCGTCCCCGAGGCCTTGCTCGAGCAGAGCCAGAAGACCCAGCGGTTGTTCGACGTGGTGATGGGCGCCATCGCCGGCATCTCGCTCCTGGTGGGCGGCATCGGCATTATGAACATCATGCTGGCCACCGTGCTGGAGCGGACGCGGGAGATCGGCGTCAGGCGGGCCATCGGCGCCCGCCGCGTCGACATCCGCAACCAGTTCGTGATCGAGGCCTTCACCATCACCGCTACCGGCGGTCTGCTGGGCATTGCCATGGGGCTCTCCATCGCCAAGGGTGTCGCCCTCTACGCGGGTTGGAAGACGGTGGTCACGCTGTGGTCGATCCTGCTCTCGGTAGGCGTGTCGGCGACGGTGGGCCTGGTCTTCGGCATCTACCCCGCCCTCCGCGCGGCCAGCCTCGACCCCATCGAATCGCTCCGCTACGAATAGGCCAGGGGCAGCCTATCGCCGGTCGACAGATCAGGGGCAGAGCTACTCGGAGCCGATACCGCCGGGCTCGACTGGCGGGGACCGGCCATCCCTCTTCGCCCGGTCAACCTGCCACCACGTCGCACACGAGCTGGTCAGGGCACGCGAGTTCTACTCGCGGGCGCTTGTCGAAGCCGAACGACTGGGGTCAGAGCGTTTCCGCGCCAGCGCCCGCGAGGCGCTTGCTGGTTTGGACGGCGCGGCGCCACGCTGAACCCCCCTCGCTCACCTCGCCGGCGCGCTGGTGCGACCATCTCCATTCGATCGACCGGGGCGGTCGGCGCACGCTGCGCGTCCTCCACGTCAGCGGCCTGCAGACCCCCGTGGTCGGCGCGCCCGAGGGGCGCGCGTGCGGCG
>DATECU010000359.1:0-4738 GCA_035286745.1 Vicinamibacteria bacterium
AGGAGCCGCCACCGCGGCCGCCGACCACAGGGCCTTCCGGTCGCCGTCCCCGGCCCGCCGCAGCAGGTAGACCAGGGGCAGCAGGAACAGGAAGAACTCCTTGGAGAGGGCGCCCAAGCCCGCGATCAGGGCCAGCACGCCCAGGCCCGCGCCACTCTCCAGAGCCAGCAGGAAGGCGACCTCGAGGGCGAAGGTCACCGGCTCGACCAGGAAGCGATACTGCACCGCGCCGCCGACCGGTGCCGAGAGGCCATAGGCCGCCACCCCGATGAGGCTCGCCCAGGCCGCGTGCCCGCGTCGCCGCAGGTAGGCGAAGAGCAGGACCCCGCCTACCAGTAGGCCCGCCCAGGTCAGGTAGCGATAGGCGCGCGTCAGGTTGCCGACCGGGGTGCGGCCGACCGGGAGCAGGCTGGCCAGCCATGGCGTCAACACCCGGTAGCCCCAAGGCGCCACCGTGAAGACGGCCGGGCTCTCGGCCATAGCCACGTACACGTAGGCGTCGAACGCCGGCAGCTCGAAGCGGTCCCACTGCACGTGGGGGTCGGCGAAGCGCCACTCCTGAAAGGCCAGGGCGCCCGCCGCCAACAGGGCCGCCAGCCCGAGACCCAAGCCACGCCGCATCAGCGGGGCTATCCTCGCGCGGGGGCAACGCCCAGGAGAGAGGTCAGCGCATTCCGCGACAGGTAGGAACCCTCGCCGGCGACGGCGGCGCTCCCCCAGGTGACGCCGGTCCTGAGGGCTTCCGCCATGGGCGCCCCCGAGACCAGCGCGTGCAGCAAGCCGGCGGCGAAGGCATCCCCCGCGCCGGTGGTATCGACCACCCGGGTCGGAAGCGGAGTGCTCGCGATGTGCTCGCTCGCGCCAAACGCCTCGGCGCCCCGCGAACCCCGAGTCACCACCACCCACTGCAGGCGTGGCCCCGCCACGCGCTGACCGAGCGCCCAGGGGTCCGCCAGCAGGTCGCCATCGAAATCCGACTCGGAGGCGACCAGTACCTGTGCCGGCCGCGAGCCCGGCTCCGCCGGCGGGAGCTGCGCGACGACCAGGCTGTGCTCGACCTTCTCCCTGAGCAGGGGGGTGAGATCGAGGGCGCGGCTGCGGACGTAGACGGCGTCGGCCGCCAGGGATCGGAGTCGTTCCGGCGGCGACGCCTCCCGGCAGCGATGGAGGTTCACCACCGTGCGCTCTCCGTTAGGCTCAAGCAACACCAGGGAGCGAGTGCTGAGCCCGGCGACGGTCGAGAGCGCCGAGGTGTCGACGCCCTCGGCCAGGAGCTCTCGCAGGAGTTCCTGGCCGGTGAGGTCGCTGCCCAGGGGCGCCAGCAGGCGCACCTGGTGCCCGGCGTGAGCCAGCGGGATCGCCACGTTGGCGCCACCTCCGCCCAGACGGGAGCGGGTCGGCTGCGCCTCCAGGTGACTCCCGGCGCGAAGCGGCTCCTTGAGCCTCACCACCTCGTCCCGCGCCACCGAGCCGACCACCAGGATCCTGGCCATGAGAGAGGGATGATGCCCCGAGGTGCAGTCGGTGTCTACCCGTGCGGCGCTGACGCTACGCCAAGGCACGCGTGTTTTCGACCCGGGTTCACTCGATCTGACCTTGGCCCGAGACGCGCTCCCCCCCATCTCCGATCCGCTCAACCGGGGCCGGGGCCGCGGGTTCGGCGGCGGCTATTGGTCTGGGCGAGGCTCGGCGAGAGGAAACTCGCGCCCAGGACGGGGCGCTACCCCGCCTGCGACGAGATCCACGACGCGTTCAGACATGGTGCCGTCCCGCCCGCGATGGGTGCGGCGAACGGGCGGCGCCGGGCCTCGGCGGGCTGGCGGAGAGGGGGGGATTCGAACCCCCGGTAGAAGTTTACCCCCTACAACAGATTAGCAATCTGTCCTGTTCAGCCACTCCAGCACCTCTCCGCACGAGGGGTCGCCCGGCTCAGGGCCGGCGCGGGAGCGACGATCAGGTAGAGTAGCACGAACCCTGATGGGGCTCGAATCACACCATGGCACGATCCAAGAGCCAGTGGCCTCGGCCCGCGCCGACGCCAGCCGCCAATAGCGCCGGGGCCGACCCCAACCAGGGTGGTCCCTCGGGCAACGCCCGAACCCTCGGGGCGCTTCTGGCGGCGACCGTGGTGGCCAAGGCGGTGGTGCTGGCCCAGCTTCACCGTCACCCGCTCTTGCAGCCCGCCGGTGGACTGGACTCGGCGGCCTATGTCGACTTGGCTCGGCGGGTGGCGAGCGGAGACTGGGCCTTGGGTCCGGAGCCCTACTTCGTGGCGCCGCTCTACGTCTACTTCCTGGGTGCCATCTTCGGCGCTACGGGAGGCTCGCTGCTGGCCGCCAAGCTGGTCCAGGTGCTCTTGGGAACCGGCGCGGTGGGACTCACCTACCTGACGGCGCGACGTTGGCTGGAACCCCGCGCGGCTTTGGTGGCGGGAGCCGCCCTGGCCCTCACCGGCGTTGTCACCTTCAATGAAGTCGTCCTCTTGCAGTCGGCGCTCGATCCCTTCTTGACGGCGCTCAGCCTCTTCCTGCTGACCCGGGCCCTCCAGACACCGAAGGCGTTGGGGTTCTTGGGATGCGGAATGGCGATCGGGCTCCATGCCTTGAACCGACCCAACGTGCTGCTGTGGGCTGGGGTGCTCCCGCTGCTTCTGGCATTGCGGCGACCCCGACTCCGCTCCCTGGTCCAAGCCCTGGCGGTGGCGGCGGGAGTGGCCCTGGCCATCGCCCCGGCCTCGCTCCGCAACCGCGCGGTAGCGGGCGAGTGGATCCTCATTTCCTCCCACGGCGGGCTCAACCTCCACATCGGCAACCACGCCGGGGCCGACGGCACCTACCGGAGCGTTGCCGGCATCACCCCCAACGTGGCCGGGCAGGCTCAGGACACGCGGCGGGTGGCGGAAAGCGCTCTGGGGCGCCAGCTCTCAACCGGAGAGGTCTCGGCCTACTTCTCGGGGCTGGCCCTGGATTGGCTCCACACCCACCCCATGGACGCGCTCAGGCTCTGGCTGCGCAAGCTCGCCTACTTGCTGAACCAGACGGACCTGGCCCTCAACCACAGCTACGCCTACTACAGCCGAGACGAACCGGGACTGCTGCGCTTCCTGATCGTGGGCCCCTGGCTGCTGGTGCCCTTCGGCCTGGTCGGCCTGGCGGATCGCTGCCGGAACCAAGCCGGTGACGGCTTCCGCCTAACCGCAGCTTTCGCACCCGTCTACGCAGTCTCGGTCGTGGCCTTCTTCGTCTCCTCCCGCTACCGCCTGCCCCTGCTCTTGCCCTTGTGCCTGGGAACCGGGCACGCAGCGAGCCGCCTGCTGCACGCGTGGAGCACCCGTCAGGTGCGGCGGCTCGCCGCCCTCGGTGCCGGCCTGCTGCCGCTGGCGGTGCTGGCGGCCTGGCCCTTCGGCCTCGATGACGGTCGCTCCGAGGAAGCCACCCTGCTGGTCCTTCATCTGGTGGACAACGGCCAGCTTGACGAGGCCCAGGACCGGCTGGCCCGGCTGGAGGCCCACCACCCGGCGCGGGGACGGCTCTGGTACCGGGTGGGCAGCGCCTACCAGGTTCGGGGTGATGCGGCCGAGGCGGTGCGGCTCTTCGAGCGCGCGCACCGCGCCGAACCCGATCGGCCCGAGATCCGTCTGGGACTGGGCCAGGTCCTCTTGGACTTGGGCCGGCCCGCGGAGGCGGTGCCTCACCTTCGGGCCTCCCGGACCGCCGGCTGGCGCCCCGCGCTGGCCGAGTTCGAGCTGGCCCGGGCTCTGCTGGAGGCCGGCGACGACCAGGGGGCGGCGGCCGTCGTCGACACCGCCCGCATCCCCCCCGAGACCGGCGCCCGGGGGTGGCAGGCCTGGGGCGAGTTGGCCTTGGGCGCCGGCCGCCCCCAGCTGGCTGCGGCCTGGCTCGGTGAAAGCCTAACGCGTTCGCCGGAGGTGGCGGCGGCCCGTGAGAAGCTGGGGCTTGCCCTGGCCATGCTGGGGCGGGACGACGAGGCCGAGATCGCGCTGGTCGAGGCGCTGCGCCTGGACCCTGGGAGCGCCAGCGCTCACCTCAACCTGGCGGTGCTGCGGGCACGGCAGGGCCGGAGGGCCGAGGCTCGATCGCTGGCCCGAGAGGCCCTCCGCCTGCGGCCCGACTACCTCGAGGCGCGGGGCCTGCTCAGGGAACTGGGCGAGTAGCGGCTCGGCGGGTTCAGGAGCCCCCGAGCCGCCGGATGGCTATTGCTTGGAGAACTCCTCGGCGGTGATCTGCAGGACCTCGTTGCCGAGGCCGTTCTTCTGGATGGACGGGCGCTGGGCCTTGAGGCCGCGCACCCATTCGACGCGCTGACTGGTCCCGTTCACCACGATGCTGCCGGCGGCCTCCACCTTCACGTGCTGGCCCATGCCGTTCACGGTCACCGTCCGGCAGTCCCCTTCCAAGCGCAGGACGTGGTTGGCACCGTTGATGGTGATGCCCCGGCCCCCGCAGCGAACGGTGCGGTGAATGCCGAGGCCGTTGATGACGGTGGCATCCTCGCCGGCGTCGTCTTCGGTTTCGGCCTCGATGCCCGCGGCGGAGACGGTGGCGCGGTTTCGGCCGCTCTCTGCGGTCACCCCGGACGACGTGACCTCGGCCCGGGAACTCCCGCTCCGGGCCACAACGCCGCTTGCGCTCACCGAGACCTCGCCGGACTCCGTCTGGACCTTGACCCCCGCGTCGTCGACGGCGACGCTGCCGCTCTGGCTTCGTCCGCCTGATGC
>DATECU010000360.1:0-8257 GCA_035286745.1 Vicinamibacteria bacterium
CACCCGCCGAGCGGGCCCGCGGCGTGGTGGCGGCCTCGGCCGGCAACCATGCGTTGGGGGTGGCCTTCGCCTGTGAAGCCCTGGGTGGCGAGATCCCGGCGACCCTCTTCGTGCCCGAGACCGCCCCTGGTGCCAAGCTGGACAAGCTGCGGAGCTACCCGGTCACCATCCACGTGCAGGGCGCGACCTACGACGACGCCTTCGCCCTGGCCTCCGCCTTCGCGGCCCAGACCGGGGCCGTCTACGTTCATGCGTTCGACGACCCGCGGACGGCTGCCGGGCAGGGGACGCTGGGCCTCGAGATCCTGGAAGACCTTCCGGAGGTCGAGAGCATCCTGGTGCCGGTCGGCGGCGGCGGACTGCTGGCGGCGGTGGCGGTGGCGGTGAAGGCCGTCGCACCTCAAGTGCGGCTGGTGGCGGTTCAGCCCGAGGCCTCGCCGGCTCTGCGCGAGTCGTTGCGCGAAGGGCGGCCGCTTCTCAACTATCCCGCGGGGCCGACGCTCGCCGACGGCCTGGCCGGCGGCATCGGGGAGATCCTGTGGGCGCACCGCGGCCTGGTCGACGAGGTGGTCACCGTGACCGAGGATGAGATCGAGGACGCCATCGCTGCCCTGGCCAGCCAGGACCAGGTGATCGCCGAAGGCTCGGGGGCGGTGGGCGTGGCCGCCCTGCGCGCCGGCCGGGTCAGGCTTGGTGAGGGACCGGTGGTGGCCGTCGTCACCGGGGGCAACCTGGAGGCCAGCGCGCTGGCCCGCATCCTCAGCCAGCGCCTGTGAAGGTCGAGCCCAACCAGGGCGGTCTCTTCCTGCCCGCGGCGGGAATGGTTCTGGGAGCGGCCGGCCTGCTCGTCGGGAGCCTGACCGGCGGGCTGTGGGGAGGGGTTCTCGGTCTCGCCCTGGGCGCGTTCTCGGCCCTCCCCTTGGCACGGGTTATGCGCCGGCGCAGCTCGCGGCGGCGGGCCCTCTTGGCTCAGCCATTCCCCGAGGCCTGGCGTCGCTTCCTGCGGGAGAGCTACGACCACTTCGAGCGGCTACCTACCGACTGGCGCCGGCGCTTCGAGGACGACCTGCGCATCTTCCTGACCGAGAAGCGCATCACCGGTGTCGAGGTCGAGCTGAGCGACGAGCTGCGGCTGCTGGTCGCGGCCTCCGCGGTCACCCTCAGCCTGGGCTGGCCCGACTACGAGTGGGACCAGCTCACCGAGGTCCTCCTCTACCCGCAGGATTTCGATCGCGATTGGAGCTTCGAGGACAGCGACCTGGCGGGCCAGGCTCACCCCTGGGGGACGGTCATTCTCTCGGCGCCGTCGCTTCAAGAGAGCTTCGAGGATCCCGACGACGCCTATCACGTCGGCCTTCACGAGTTCGCGCATCTGCTGGATGTGGAGCAGACGCACTTCGACGGCATCCCCCGCGGGCTCTCGGGGGCCCCGGCAGAGGAGTGGGTGCACCTGGTGGACAAGGAGATGGAGCGGTTGCGCAAGGGCAAGTCGGTCCTCGATCCCTACGGTGCCGAGGATCCGGTGGAGTTCCTGGCGGTGGCGGTGGAGGCGTTCTTCGAAGCGCCGCTCGCCTTGCGCCAGCGCCACCGCGAGCTGTACGCAGTCCTCCGCGGCTACTTCGGCCAGGACCCCGCAGCCTGGGACGACGCCCGGGGCCTGCGGCTCTGAACGGAACGGCAGCATTCAGCATTCAGCAGTCAGCATCAGCAACGGATGAAGCCGGCGGCCAGCCAGCCATTCTGATGGCTGATTGTCGTTCCGTCCGCTGTTCCCACCTCATTGCCTCCCCAGCTTCTCCCCGTCTGTCGTGGCTGAGTGCTGACCGCTGCCGGCCGTCGGTCCGATTGCTGATCGCTGCCCGTCGCTCGCGCCACCTGAGCTTGACTTCACAGCGTTCCGTCCGCTACGGTAGGGCTTCGGCACTAGGCATGGCGACACCTCCGACCGAGCTCACCCTCACCGTTTCGCCCTCCGCGCGCTACGACCTCATCGACATGACCAAGCGGGTCCGTCGCGAGTGCGGCGAGGCGCTCGACCGCTACCGCAAGGCCCTCTACTGCTCCCACCACACCACCGCCGGCTATCTGGACCACAGCCTGGCTTCCCGCCTGCGGCACGAGAGCCACCATCTCTCCCACTTCTTCGGGGCTTTCCGCGCCCTGTTCCCGCCCGGCGCCGAGTACCAGCACGACCAGATGGACCTGCGCAGCGAGCTGTCGGATGAGCAGAAGGGGGTCGAGCCCAGAAACGCCGATTCCCACCTGACCTTCATCGGCGCCGGCATGCGGAACTGCGTCACCTACCGCAACGACCCGGAGACGCCCGTCTACTTCATCGAGCTGGACGGCGTGAACGAGGGCACCCGCAGGGTTCGCTCCACCAGCATCCTGGCCTACGACCAGGAGGAGTTCGTGCATCGGGCCACCATCCCGGTGCCGGTGTCTCGACACCCCGTGGACTCCATCAACCTGGCCGATCCCCGGGTCGGGTTCCTGGACGAGGTGAACGAGCTGCTGGCGCGGTACGGCATCGAGAAAGGCCGGGTGGACATCACGCTGGCGCCCCAGGAACGGCACGCCGGGGTCACCGTCAACGAGTACGAGACGCTGCTCATGCAGCACGACCTGCCCGAGGTGCTCAAGAACCCGCTGAAGTACGCGGCGCTCCGCGGCCGGCACATGCTGGACGACCCGCTGGCCATCCCGGGCAAGACCATCAACTACGCCAAGTACGACTTCGTCCAGGTCGTCAACTCGCTGATGGAGGCGTTCCGCTTCAACGAGTCGGTGGTGGAGAAGCTCTTGGCCCGCATCATGGAGATCCCCGCCCGCCGCTTCCTGGGCATGAAGCGCAGCGTCAGCTTCCTGGCCTCCGACGGCAACATGGGTGGACCGGCTCGCATCGTGCGCGGCCGCTACCAGAGTCCGATCCTGGTCCAGTGGCGCGCCGCCGATCGCCAGGTCCGCGCCCTCGCGGTCACGCTGGTTCGTTTTCGCTAGCGGCACCGCCGGCGTCACGGCAGTCAGCGTTCAGCACTCGGCATTCAGCTACGGCGGTGAGCCCGTGGGGACGTGGTCTCTTGCTTCGCTCTGTCCGTCTCTCAAGCCTCGGGTTCGGCCGTTGCTGACGGCTGACCGCTGATTGCTCGGCCGGCGGACAACGCCGGCTGAGCCCGCGCTATACTCCCCCCCGTGGGGCGCCGGCCTCTCCCGTCACAAGACGACTTCCTCTCCGGCCTGGGGGCCGCGTTGATCGACGCCCTGCCCAGCAGCCTGTACGTCGTAGACCGCCAGCTCAGGCTGGTGGTCTGGAACAGCCGGCGCGAGCAGGGGCCCCTGGGCCGCCCTCGCGGCGAGGTGCTGGGCCGCCCCCTCCGCGAGGTCCTGGGACCGCAGGGGTTCAAGGCCACGCTGCCCACCCTCACCCGAATCTTCGAGACCGGTGAGACCCAGGAGGAGACGATCGAAACCGAGGCAGCGCGGCTCTTCCATCTGCGCCGCATCCCGGTGATCCAGGGCAAGACGGTGACCCACGTCCTTTGCTGGTTCGAGGACATCACCGAGCAGAAGGCCCTGGAGATGCGGGTGATCGCTTCCGACCGGCTGGCTTTCCTGGGCCAGTTGGTCGCTGGGGTGGCCCACGAGATCTCGAACCCGCTCGCCGGCATCGCCGGTTGCGCGGAGGCGTTAGCTTCACTCGCTATGCATAGCCCGGGAAAGGCCCATCGCGAAGCCCGCGAGTTTCGCGACCTGATCCGCGGCGAGGTGGCCCGCTGCGAGAGGATCGTGAGGTCGCTCCTGGACACCGCCCGCCCCAGCCAGGGAGCCACCGCCGACGTGGCGGCGGTGGTGGCGAGCGCCCTCCGGTTGCTGGATCGCCACCCCGCGTTCTCGCGGGTGAAGGTGGTCTCGCGCATCTCCGCCGACCTGCCGCCGGCCAAGATCGAACCGGATTTCCTGAAGCAGGTGGTGACGGCCCTGGCGGTGAACGCCGCCCGGGCCATGTCCGGCGGCGGCACCCTCACCCTGCGCGCCGTCCGCGGCAGCGATCTGATCCACCTGGACGTGCTCGACACCGGCCCCGGCGTCGCCCCGGAGCTGCGCAGCCAGATCTTCAAACCCTACTTCACCACCGATCCCGAGCGGGGCACCGGCCTCGGCCTGGCCATCGCCCGCAGCCTGGTGCGAGGCCGCGGCGGCGACCTGGTGCTGCGCCCGCGCCAGCGCCCCGGCGGCTCGTTCAGGGTCACTCTCAAGGCAGGAGCCACCCGGTCATGAACCCGTCCTATCGCGTGCTCATCGCCGAAGACGAAGCCACCTACGCCATGACGGTCGCCCGTTTCCTCCAGGAGCGAGGCCACGAGGTCAAGGTGTGCCCGACCGGCAAGGCCGCCTTCAAGGCTCTGGCCGAGACGGAGTGGGACGTTTTGCTGCTGGACCTGAAGCTCCCCGACGCCGACGGGGTCGAGATCCTGTCCCGGGTGCGGCAGGAGCACGAGGACCTGCAGACCATCATCGTCACCGGCTTCGCCAACGTGGACTCGGCCATCAGCTCCATGCGTTTGGGGGCCTTTGACTACCTGACGAAGCCGCCTAACTTCGAAGAGCTGGCCATGCGGGTCACCAAGGCCGGGGAGAAAACGCTCCTGGAGCGGGAGAACCGACGCCTCCGTTTCCAAGTGCAGCGCGGGCTCTCCACCGACTTCGCCACCCGCTCCCACGCCATGAAGCAGGTCATCCGCACCCTGGAGAAGGTGGCGGCTTCCAAGACGCCGGTCCTCATCGAGGGCGAGAGCGGGGTGGGCAAGGAGATCCTGGCCCAGCACCTGCACCGCGTCTCCCCCCGCGCCTCCCGCGCCTTCATCGATCTGAACTGCGCCGCCTTCGCCGCCTCGCTCCTGGAGAGCGAGCTGTTCGGCCACGAACGGGGCGCCTTCACCGGCGCCACCGGCGAGAAGCCGGGCCTGGTGGAGGTGGCCGACGGGGGGACGCTGTTCCTGGACGAGGTCGGCGAGATGGCGATGGAGCTGCAGAGCAAGTTCCTGCGGGTGCTCGACAGCGGGACCTTCTACCGGGTGGGGGCCACCCGCAAGCGCCGGGCCGACTTCCGTTTGGTGGCCGCCACCAACCGCGACCTTCAGGCCGAGGTGGCGGCCGGCCGCTTCCGCAAGGATCTCTTCTACCGCATCCACGGGGTCAAGGTGGTGGTGCCCCCGCTGCGCGAGCGCCCGGAGGACATCCCGCTCTTGATCGAGCACTTCGCCCGCACGCTGGCCCTGCCGCGCCGCTTCTCGCCCCAGGCGCTCGAGGCGCTGGCGGCGCACGACTGGCCCGGCAACGTCCGCGAGCTTCGCTATGCGGTCGAGCGGGCGGGCCTGCTGGCCGAGCACGACGTCATCGACGTGAGCGACCTGCCCCCGGAGCTTCTGTCTGCCGACTCGCGCCCGGTCGCCTCGGCGGCCTTAGACGAGGACGAGGAGTCGGGCCGCGAGGCCCGGTCCCTGCCCGATCCGGCACGGGTGCGGCAGGCGCTGGAGCAGGCGAAATGGCGCCGGCAGAAGGCCGCCGAGATCCTCGGGGTCTCGCCCCGGACGCTGTTTCGCTGGATGCAGCGCCTCGGCCTCTGAGCAGCACCGCCAGCGAGGCCTTGCGGCAGACGGGAAAGCCGAGCGCCGCCTCCAGCAGCCGGTCCCTGCCCAACTGCGCCCCCAGGCTCAGCACCAGACCGGCCACCCGGGAGGAGAGGTCCCGCGCCAGCTCCACCCCCCCGCCCTTCATGAAGACATCGACCACCGCAAGGTCGAAGTCCTCACCCTTGGCGGCCAGGAGCGCCTGGGCCCGGGTGCTCACCACCCGCACCCGGTCCCCCTGGTGCCTCAGCACGGCGGCCAGGGCTCGACCGCAGTCGGTATCGGGATCCACGAGGAGCACACGGCGCGGGCGCGGCACAGCCGCCCAAGGAGCAAGCGGCGTACCAGCGCAAAACCCCGCAAAGTGTGGGTTTGGTGGACGCTCGGGCCGCCACCTTCCGGACACGTGTCCGCAATCCGGACGGGAAGACCGCCTGCTCGGTCCGCAGTGGCCGGCGGGTGGCCCCGGCACGCGGGGCACGGATCTTGCGGAGCGCCGTGGTGTGGGATGGCGACCGCAGACGCTTCGAGCCAAGACGCTGCTGCTCCTGGGCAGCACGCTGCTCGGGGGAGCGGTCGCTCTGGCCCTCACCTCGCGCCTGTTCCTGCTGGAGCGCTTCGCCAGCATCGAGGAGCGGGATGCTCTCCACCACACCACCGAGGCGCAGCGGGTCCTGACCACCGACGCCGAACGTCTCGGCCAGCTTGCAGGGGAGTACGCTTCCTGGGATGAGACCTACGCCTTCATGGCGAACCGCAACCAGAGCTTCGCCCTAACCGGCCTGCCGACCGCTGGCCGGCTGGTGATCCTGTTGCACGCCATTGCGCTCTTCGATGTCAGCGGTCGTTTGGTACTGGGGCGGGCGCTGGACCCGGATGCCGGCGAAGACCTACCCCTGCCGCTCGCCACCGCAGAACGCCTCGCTGGTCCGGCGCTGCGTGTGGATGGGCAGACCGGGCCGGGCCTGAACGGAATCGTCATGCTGCCCGAAGGTCCCCTGCTGGTGGGGATGAGACCCATCGCTCCCGCCGGAGGAGGCCCCAGCCGGGGCACGCTGGTGGTCGGCCGTTACCTGGATCGGCAAGCCCTGACGCAGATCGAGGACCGCACGGGCCGGTCGGCAGCCCTGCTGATGGCCGACCAGCCCGACTTGACGCCGGAAGACAGGCTGGCCTGGGGCAACCTCACCGCGGACAAGCCGGCCGTGCTCCGGAGCGGGAGCCGTACGATCTCCGGGTACGCGTTGCTGCGGGACCTCGATGGCCGCCCCGCGCTCGCCCTCAGACTCACCGGCCGGCAGCAGATCTTCGCCGAGGGCCGCCGCCGCCTCGCCTACCTCATGGCCTCACTGATTCTGGTGGGTCTTTGCTTCGGGTTGGTCACCCTGTTCTTCCTGGAGCGCCTGGTGCTGGCGCGCCTGAGCCGGCTCTCCGCCAGCGTCCATCGCATTGCGACCCGCGCCGATTCCTCGGCGCGAGTCGAAGTGCTGGGGAGCGATGAGCTCAGCAGCCTGGCCGCAGCCGTCAACGGCATGCTGGAAGCGCTGGATGCCTCCCGAGGCCAACTCCAGCAGAGCGAAGAGCGGCTTCGCGACATCGTGGAGCACAGCAGCAACCTGTTCTACTCCTACGGCCCGGACGGAACCATCACCTACCTGAGCCCGCAGGCGGGCAGCTTCCTGGACTGTGAGCCCGGCCAGGCGCCGGGGCGGGTTCGCGAGCTGCTGACCGATCACCCCGCGAACCGAAAGGCCCGGGCGCTGGGGCAGCGCGCCATCGAGACCGGGATCCGGCAGCCGGTCTTCGAAGCCGAGGTGGTTGGCCGCGGGGGCCGCCGGCTCTGGGTGGAGGCGAACGAGGCCCCGCTGGTGAAGGACGGCAAGACAGTGGCCGTGGTGGGGGCTCTCACCGACATCACCGCTCGCAAGCGGGACGCGGAAGAGAAGAGCCAACTGGAAGAGCAGCTCCGCCAGTCGCAGAAGATGGAGGCGGTGGGGCGTCTAGCGGGAGGCGTCGCCCACGACTTCAACAACCTGCTGTCGGTGATCACCGGCTACACCGAGATGCTGCTCAAGAGCCTGCCGGACGCGACCCCCCAGCGCAACAAGGCTCGGGAGGTCCTGAGAGCGGCCGAGCGAGCCTCCACACTGACCCGGCAGCTCCTCACCTTCAGCAGGAAGCAGGTGCTGGAGCCCCAACTGGTGGACCTGAACCGAGTGGTGCGGGAGATGAACACCCTGCTCCGGCGCTTGATCGGCGAGGACGTCGAGCTCGCCACCGGCCTGGAGGAGGGCCTGGGTCCGATCCGGATCGACCCCGGCCAGTTGGAGCAGATCGTGATGAATCTGGCGGTGAACAGTCGAGACGCCATGCCTAACGGAGGCAGGTTGACCCTCAGCACGGGGGCGGTCGCCCTCTCGGGCTCCCGAGAGAGCGTCCCGGGCGGCGCCTATCTGCTGCTCACGGTCGAAGACACCGGCGTGGGTATGGACGCCGACACTCGCGCCCACCTCTTCGAGCCCTTCTTCACCACCAAGGAAAAGGGCAAGGGGACTGGTCTGGGCCTCGCCACCGTTTACGGCATCGTCCAGCAGGCGGGCGGACACATCCGCCTCACCAGTGCCCCA
>DATECU010000361.1:0-28163 GCA_035286745.1 Vicinamibacteria bacterium
CGGAACTTCCGCAACGAGGGGATCTCCTCCATGCACAACCCCGAGTTCACCATGCTCGAGTTCTACACCGCCTGCTTCGACTGCCAGGACGTCATGCGCACCACCGAGGAGCTGATCGCTGCCGGCGCCCGCCGGGTCGCCGGCGACCGGCCGCTGTCCTACAAGGGGCGGGAGATATCCTTCGATCTGCCATTCGCCCGGGTGAGCATGAAGCAGGCGGTAGCGGAGCAGGCGAGCCGGCAAGGCCTGGGTCTGACGCTTGAGGTCCTGAACGACCCCGGGCATCTGGAGCGGTGGGCGGCGTCGGGTGCCCTCGACGGCCGCCGCAACCACAAGGGCGTGCCCCTGGAGAAGGAGCGCTATCGCGGTCTCTCCCACGGCAAGCGGGTGGCTCAGCTCTTCGAGGATCTGGCCGAGGCCGCCTACTGGCAGCCCACCTTCGTCACCGACTATCCGGTCGAGGTCTCGCCGCTGGCCAAGGCCAATCCCCAGGACCCCGGCATCACCGAACGGTTCGAGCTGTTCGCGGCGGGCATGGAGATCGCCAATGGCTTCTCGGAGCTGAACGACCCCCTGGAGCAGCGGCAGCGTTTTCAGGAGCAGCTTGAGGAGCGGGAGAAAGGCGACCTGGAAGCGCACCAGATGGACGAGGATTTCGTGCGCGCGCTGGCCCACGGCCTGCCGCCCACCGGGGGCTGCGGCGTGGGCATCGACCGCCTGACCATGATCCTCACCGACTCGCCTTCCATCCGCGACGTGATCCTGTTCCCGCACATGCGCCCCGAAGGCGGCCGCACCCGCGAGGATGGCGACTAACGGAAACCACAGAGACGCAGAGACACGGAGAGTGAGAGGAACGGGAGTTGTGTCCGGCGGTCCGGGTGAGCCGCAGCCGTGCCTTTCTTCTCCGAGCCTCTGTGCCTCCGTGTCTCTGTGGTTGCGTTGACCTGATGCCCTTCGAGCTGCGCATCGCGCTTCGCTACCTGACCGCCAAACGCAAGCAGGCCTTCATCTCCGTGATCTCCGGGATCTCCGTGCTGGGGGTGGTGGTGGGGGTGGCGGCGCTCATGGTGGCCTTGGGTCTCATGACCGGCCTCCAAAACGAGATCCGCACCAAGATCCTGGGCGCCACCGCCCATGTGAGCATCTTCCGCAGCGCCAGCGCGCCTTTCGAGAACCACCGAGAAGTTGCGGAGAAGGTGCGGGGCCTGCCCGGAGTCCTGGGGGCGGCTCCCGCGGTCTACAGCAAAGGACTGGTCGGCAGCCCCACCACCACCGCGGTGGCTACCCTCAAGGGGGTGCTGCCCGCGGAAGAGCGGACGGTGACCGATATCGGGTTGCAGGTGCAAGGCGGGAAGCTGGAGGACCTGACGGACCCAGGGCAAGGCCTGCCGCCCATCCTGCTGGGCCGCGAGCTGGCGAGCAACTTGGCGGTGGGCCCGGGGGACGTGGTCACCGTGACCTCGCCTCGGGGCCGGCTGTCGCCGGTGGGCCTGTTGCCACGGGTGACCAAGTTCAAGGTGGCGGGCACCGTGCACACCGGCCTCTACGAGTTCGACGCCGGCTGGGCCTACCTGCCTCTGGCTTCGGCGGAGCGCCTGTTCACGGAGGAGAACAGGGGGTTCCTGGTCGAGGTACGGCTCGCCGACATCTACGCCGTGCGGGCCGCCGGCGAGACGATACGGACCGCCCTGGGCGAGGGCTATGTGCTCAACGATTGGATCCAGATGAACGGGAGCCTGTTCGAGGCTCTGTGGCTGGAGAAGATGGCGATCGGCATCACCATCGGCCTGATCGTCATGGTGGCGGCCCTCAACATCGTGGCCACCCTGATCCTGATGGTCATGGAGAAGCACCAGGACATTGCGATCCTGGTCTCGATGGGGGCTTCACGAGGAGCCATTACCCGCATCTTCATGCTGCAGGGCACGGTGATCGGGGCTCTGGGCACCGCTGCCGGCAGTGCGTTTGGGGTGCTGGCCTGCACGATCCTGGATCACTTCAAGCTGATCCGAGTGCCGGTGGACGTCTATCAGATCTCCTTCGTTCCCTTTCGGCTGCTGCCGGGCGATGCCGGTGCGGTGATGGTGGGCGCGGTCCTGGTCTGCTTCCTGGCGACCCTCTATCCGGCGCGCGGCGCTGCCCGCCTCGATCCCGCCGAAGCCCTTCGCTACGAATGACAGCAGCAAAGCGACCACAGGGGCCCAGAGGCACAGAGACGAAGATGGCACCCCTGTGGCTTCCGTTGGCCGGCCCCGGCCCGCGCTGGCATCGAGGTGCCGCTCCGCGCTCCGACGCTCGGCCATTGTCAGTTGACCACGATTCGGGCCTCGCGAGTCGCGCGTCGGACACCTCGATGCTCATCCTGCGGCCTGATCGCTGTCCGTTCCGCTTGCGGCCGGCGGTTTCTTCTCTCCTCTGCGCCTCTGTGTCTCTGTGGTTGCTTTTCGGAAGCCCATGGCTGAGCCGCTGATCGTCGCCTCCGGGGTCGTCAAGGGGTACCGCACCTCTGCCGGCTACGTCCCCGTCCTCTCGGGCGTCGAGCTGACGGTGGGGAGCGGGGAGATGGTGGCGGTGACCGGGGCTTCCGGGGTGGGGAAGTCGACGCTGCTGCACGTGCTGGGAACCCTGGATCGACCGGAGGCGGGCACGGTTCGAGTGGGGGGAGCCGACGTCTTCGGGCTTCCCGAGAAGGAGCTGCGGAGGTTTCGCAACAAAACGTTAGGGTTCGTGTTCCAGTTTCACCACCTGCTCCCCGAGTTCACGGCCCTGGAGAACGTGATGATGCCGCTGCTCATCGACCGGCGGTCGGAAGCCGAGGCTCGGCGGCGGGCGGGCGCCCTGCTGGCCGAGCTGGGTCTTGAGAGCCGAACCGAACATCGGCCGGGGGCGCTTTCGGGGGGAGAGCAGCAGCGGGTGGCGGTGGCCCGTGCCCTGGTGCAGTCCCCGCGCGCGCTCTTGGCCGACGAGCCCTCGGGCAACCTCGATCGCGAGACCGGCGACCGACTTCACGAGCTGCTGCGGCGTCTCAATCGGGAGACAGGGACCACCGTGGTGGTGGTGACCCACAACGAGCGGCTGGCGGCTTCCTGCGAGCGAGAGCTGCGCCTCGAAGGCGGGAGGCTGGGAGCCGCGGCGAGGCGACCCGAATGACGGAGGCGGTGCCTTTTGGGCTAGAATCCACAGTTGGAGCGCTCGGGGCGCTCCTGAGGCCAGGGGACTCCACCACCGTCATGTTCGAGCGCTACACCGAGCGCGCCCGCCGCGTCATCTTCTTCGCTCGTTACGAGGCGAGCCAACTGGGCAGCGCCTCCATCGAGACCGAGCACCTGCTGCTGGGGCTGATTCGCGAAGGCAAGGGGCTGACCTCGCGCCTCTTCAGCAAGGGCCATCTCTCCATGGAGTCGATCCGCAAGGAGATCGAGGGGCGGACCCCCTATCGAGACAAGGTCTCGACCTCGGTGGACATCCCGCTTTCCTCGGAGTCGAAGCGGGTCCTCGGTTACGCCGCCGAGGAAGCCGAACGAATGCTCCACAACTACATCGGAACCGAGCACATCCTGCTGGGGCTGATGCGGGAGGAGAAGAGCGTGGCCGCCGGTCTCCTGTCGGAGAAAGGGCTTCGCCTGACCAGCGTTCGGGAGGACATCGTGCAGCTCCTGAACGAGAAGGCCAACGTGGGCAAGGCCAAGGAGACGCCGCTACTCTCGGAGTTCTCGCGGGACCTGACGGAGGCCGCCGCGCGCAGTGCCTTGGATCCGCTGGTGGGGCGAGACGACGAGCTGGCGCGGGTGATCCAGGTGTTGTGCCGGCGCACCCGGAACAACCCGGTCCTGATCGGCGAGCCGGGGGTGGGCAAGACGGCTTTGGTCGAGGGCCTGGCCAACAAGATCGTCCAGGGCGACGTCCCTGTCTACCTGGCCGACAAGCGGATCCTGGCCCTGGACATCTCGCTGATCGTCGCCGGCACCAAGTACCGGGGTCAGTTCGAAGAGCGGCTGAAGACGATCATGCGGGAGCTGACCGAGAATCACAACATCGTCATCTTCATCGACGAGTTGCACACCCTGGTAGGTGCGGGCTCGGCCGAGGGCAGCCTGGACGCCGCCAACATCTTGAAGCCGGCCCTCTCCCGGGGCGAGATCCAGTGCGTGGGCGCCACCACCCCCGGCGAGTACCGCAAGTACATCGAGAAGGACCGCTCGCTGGAGCGGCGCTTCCAGGCGGTCAAGGTGGCTCCACCCAGCGAAGAGGAGACGATCGAGATCCTGCGCGGGATCAGGGATCGCTACGAGAAGTTCCACCACGTGGTGTACAAGCAGGACGCCCTGGAAGCCGCCGTCTACCAGTCCAGCCGGTACATAACGGACCGCTTCCTTCCCGACAAGGCGATCGACCTCCTGGACGAGGCCGGCAGCCGGGTCAAACTCCGAGAGACGGCAGCCGCGCTCCAGGCCCCCGAGTTCTCGCGCACCATCCGGGTGGTGGTGGATCGGGGCGAACCGCCGGCGGGCGCTTTCTTTCGCGATGAGGACCTGGCGCAGCGCGAGAACCTCCAGATCATGCGCGAGCACTGGGACGTGGGCGGCCAGTCCGGCCACCTGGTCACCAAGGCCGACGTGGACGACGTGGTCTCCAAGTGGACGGGGATTCCCATCGCCGCCATCAAGGAAGAGGAATCGGCCAAGCTGCTGCGCATGGAGGAGGAACTGCACCGGCGCATCGTCTCCCAGGAGGGCGCGGTGGGTGCGGTGGCTCGGGCCATCCGGCGCACCCGCGCCGGCCTCAAGAGCCCTCATCGCCCGGTCGGCTCCTTCCTGTTCCTGGGTCCCACCGGGGTGGGCAAGACCGAGGTGGCCCGCAGTCTGGCCGCCTTCCTCTTCAGCAGCGAGCGCGCCCTGATCCGCTTCGACATGTCCGAGTACATGGAGAAGCACTCGGTCTCCAAGCTCATCGGTTCGCCCCCGGGTTATGTGGGCCATGAGGAAGGCGGGCAGCTCACCGAGCGGGTGAAGCGGAGTCCCTACTCGGTGGTGCTGCTGGACGAGATCGAGAAAGCCCATCCCGACGTCTTCAACATCCTGCTCCAGGTCTTCGAGGACGGGCACCTGACGGATGGCCTGGGCAACACCATCGACTTCAAGAACTCCATCCTCATCATGACCTCCAACATCGGCGCCCGCTTCATCGAGAAGAAAGGGCGGCTGGGTTTCGCCTCCGGCGAGGCCGACACCAACCAGAGCGTGTCGGAGATGGTGATGGCGGAGGTGAAGCGCACCTTCAACCCCGAGTTCATCAACCGCATCGACGAGATCATCATCTTCGACGCCCTGACCGACGAGGACCTGAGGCGCATCACGCGCCTGCTGGTGGAACAGCTGAACGTGAACCTCAAGGAGAAGGGGATCTTGATCTCCATCGCCGACGAGGCCGTGGATTGGCTGCTGGAGAAGACCCTGAAGGACCGCTCATACGGGGCGCGACCCCTGCGTCGCGCCATCCAACGTCACGTGGAAGACACCCTCTCCGAGGCCTTCATTCGGGGCCAGATCCGGCCCCGGGCGCCGATCGTGATTGGCGTGCGGGATGGGGGGCTCTGGTACAGCCAAGAGGATCGTGGGGGGAGTCTCTCGTGAAGCCACTCTTGGCCGTGATGCTGGGAGGCCTGCTCCCTCTGGTTCCGCCGGCGGTGGCGCAGGATGCCGATCCGGCGAGCGCCCCCAAGATCGAACGCATCGAGGTCCAGGGACTCCAGTACCTGAAGCCGGAGACCCTGCTCTTCTACGTCTCGACCAAGGCCGGGGACCGTTTCGACGAGCACCGGCTGCGGGAGGACTTCCGGCGGGTGTGGGAGACCAAGTTCGTGGACGACCTGCTGGTGGACGTCCGCGACGGGGCCACCGGCAAGATCGTGACCCTGGTGGTGAAGGAGCGGAAGCGGGTCCAGATCGTCGACTACCGCGGGAACAAGACGGTGACCACCAGCAGCATCGAGGACAAGCTCAAGGAGAAGGACGCCGCCCTCAAGATCGACGGTTTCTACGACCCGAGCAAGGCCCAACGCGTGGAGGCCATCATCAGGGAGATGCTGGCGGAGAAGGGACGCCCCTTCGCCACCGTCAAGCACGACGCCAAGAACTTGGGGGGAGCGGGAACCCAGGTGTCCTTCGTGGTCGACGAGGGCCCCAAGGCCAAGCTCAAGGCGGTCGAGTTCGTGGGCAACCAGATCTTCTCGGACGGCCGGCTGCGCCGGACCATGCGGTCGCTGAAGGTCAACAACTGGTCGACGGACGTGGTGAGCCTGGTGACCTCGCCTCTCAGTTGGGGCAAGGGCACCTACACCGAAGAGAAGTGGAACGATGCGCAGAAGGGCGACAAGGGGCGGCTCCAGGACTTCTACCTGAACCGGGGTTACGTGACCGCCAGCGTCGGCGAGCCCACCATCACCTACGAGGACGCTCTGTCGGGCCTCTTCAAGAAGAAGCCCATCAAGCGGATGACGCTCACCATCCCGGTGAGCGAAGGCGATCGCTACCGCCTGGGCGAGGTCAAGTTCGAGGGGATGACCGTCTTCAAGGAAGAGAACATCCGACCGCTCCTGAAGCTCAAGCAGGGCGATCTCTACCGGGAATCCCGCTTCAAGAAGACCTACGACAAGCTGCGCGACGCCTACGGCGGCCAAGGGTACTTCCAGTGGACGGTGGCCACCGACCGGAAGCCCGACCCGGAAAAGAAGGTGGTCGACGTGACCATCCGCATGGACGAGGACAAGAAGTACTTCGTCTCCAAGATCCAGTTCCTGGGCAACGACACCACGCGCGACAAGGTGATTCGGCGCGAGGTCTACATGAACGAGGGCGAGGTGTTCAACACCGAGGCCCTCAAGCTCTCCATTCGTCGCATCAACCAGCTCGGCTACTTCAAGCCGCTGGAGGGCCCGCCCCAGATCAACCCAAGCCCGTTAGGCGATGACAAGCTGGACGTGGCTTTCAAGGTGCAGGAACAGAACCGCAACCAGTTCACCTTCGGGGGCGGAGTCTCGGGCCTGGAGGGGACCTTCCTGAACGCCTCCTTCTCCACCGCCAACTTCCTG
Source organism: Vicinamibacteria bacterium (assembly GCA_035286745.1). GTDB lineage: Bacteria > Acidobacteriota > Vicinamibacteria > Fen-336 > Fen-336 > DATECU01. The sequence continues at coordinate 7,094 of DATECU010000361.1, forward strand.
GGCCTGGGCGAGACCTTCCAGGTGTCGGCGCAGAGCGGCAAGCGCACCAAGAACTACCAGATCGCCGTCACCGAACCCTACCTCTTCGACCGACCCATCACCGCCGGCATCGACCTGTTCAGCCGGCGGTTGCGCTACGAGGCCTACCAGACCGCCGCCGGCCTCGGCCTGAACGGCTACTCCGAGGACCGGAGCGGCGCCAGTTGGGTCTTGGGCTTGCCTCTGGGACGCTTCACCCGCCTCTTCACCAACTACTCCTACCAGTTCATCGACATCAAGAACGTGGAGGCGGCCGCCTCGACCGAGGTGCCTTCCGACGCGACCACGCCCACCACCCCGACCAACGATCCCTACTCGCTCTACTACGGTCAGGTGGGCAAACGGCGGGAGAGCACGTTCTCGCCCACCTGGGTCCACAACACGGTGGACAACCCGTGGACGCCGCGCAGCGGCATGAAGCTCACCGCCACCCTGCCCGTCACCGGTGGTGTTCTCGGGGGGACGGTCGATCTCTTGCGGCCGAGCCTGGAGGCGGTGATCTACATACCTCATCTGCGCCGAACGGCACTGGGACTTCGGGGGGAGGTGGCGTACGTCAAGCCCTTCGGCGACACCAAGACCCTGGCCTGGTACCAGCGCTACTACCTGGGGGGGGAGACCCAGATTCGGGGCTACCAGGTGCGGACGGTGGGCCCCATCGAGAAGCTGGAGGACGGCAGCGAGCGTGGGACGGGCGGGAACAAGTACGCGCTGTTCAACGCCGAGTACTACATCGACGTGATGGGGCCGTTGCGGCTCCTGGCGTTCTTCGACGCCGGCCAGTCTTTCCTGGAGGGCGAGGGCATCGGGGTGAACAAGTTCCGCACCTCGACCGGCATGGAGCTGCGGTTCATCATGCCGGTCCTCAACGTTCCCTTCCGGCTCTTCTACGCCTGGAATCCCCACCGCGACCCCTTCCAGCCGAAAACCCACTTCCAGTTCGCAGTAGGCACGACCTTCTAAGGAGACGACATGAGAAAGACGCTCATTGCCGCACTGGCCCTCGGTGCGGCCACCGCCGCTATCGCCCAGGAGGGGGCGGCGGAAAAGCCCAAGTCGGATACCCGTACGCCCCGGATCGCCGTCATCAATCTCGAAAAGGTGTGGAACGAGAGCCTGATGGGCAAGGGTTATGCCTCGCGGATGGAGGCCCTGGCCAACGACATCAAGGCCACCGAGACCAAGAAGCAGTCCGAGGTCCAGAAGATGGAAGCCGCCGTGAAGGCCCTGCAAGAGGACCTCACCAAGCAGCAGGCGCTGCTCTCGCCCGACGTTCAGGAGCGCAAGCGCGCCGAGATCGAGAAGAAGCAGCGCGAGCTGCAGTACTTCGTGGACGACAGCAAGGCCGAGCTGGAGGGGATGCGCCAGCGGGCTCAGAAGCAGGCTGCGGAATGGCAGGAGGAGTTCCAGAAGCGGGTCGAAGCCCCCATCCAGGCGGTGGCCAAGGAGAAGGGGATCGACATCATCATCGCCAACCAGGCGGCCATGCTGATCAACAAGGAGTTCGACATCTCCCAAGAGGTGGTGGTGAAGGCGGACGATGCGGAGCGCGCCGCCAAGGCCAAGGCTCCCGCTGCTGCCGCACCGGCGAAGCCGGCGCCGGCAGCCCCCAAGCCCTCGCCGTCGCCCAACGACTGAGCGGCGCCTGCCGGAAGCGGGCCCGCCCGGATCCGGGCGGGCTCAGCTCTTTTTCGAGGCCCGCATGCCCACCGACACCATCGACATCGGCGGCCTGATTCGCAAGATCCCCACCCAGTATCCCTTCGTGCTGGTGGACCGGGTGCTGGCGCACGACGCCTCCAGCCTGCTGGCGGTCAAGAACGTCACCGGGTCGGAGGAGTTCTTCGAGGGCCACTTCCCGGGGGCCCCGGTGATGCCTGGGGTGCTGCTCATGGAGAGCCTGGCCCAGGCCGCGGGCATCTGGCTGCTCAAGGCCGCGGCCGATCCTTCCCGGCTGGAAGTCCACGTGGTCGGCATCGACGGCGCCAAGTTCCGGCGGCCGGTGGTTCCCGGCGACGAGCTGCGTCTGGCGATCACGGTGCTGCACCGGCGGGGGGCGCTGTGCCGGGTCAAGGGCGAGATCACGCTGGGCGAGCATCGGGTGGCCGAGGCCAAGCTCTTGCTGCAAGTCGAGGAGCTGGCGGCACCCGAGGTGGACCCGACGGCCCGGGTGGCTCCGGGGGCTATCCTCGGCCCAGGGGTGCGGGTCGGCGCCTACTGCGTGATCGGTCCCCGGGTGCGGCTGGGAACACGGACCGTTCTGGAGTCGCAGGTCACCATCGCGGGTGACACCACCCTCGGCGAGGACAACCAGGTCTTTCCCTTTGCCTCGCTCGGGCACCGGCCTCAGGACCTCAAGTACCACGGCGAAGACACCAAGCTGGTGATCGGCGATCGCAATACCTTCCGCGAGGGGGTCACCGTTCACCGCGGAACCGAAGGCGGGGGCGGCATTACCCGCATCGGCTCCGACAACCTGTTCATGGCCCAGGTGCACGTGGCCCACGACTGTCGGGTGGGGAACCACACCATCTTCGCCAACGCGGCGGCGCTCTCGGGACATGTCGAGGTTCAGGACTGGGCCACCCTGGGGGGCTTCGCGGGCGTCCACCAGTTCTGTCGGGTGGGAGCGCATGCCTTCATGGGTGGGGCCACCATCGCCACCAAGGACGTTCTGCCCTTTTCCATGACCGTGGGCAACCGGGCCCGCATCTTCGGCCTCAACCTGATCGGGCTTCGCCGGCGCGGCTTCTCTGCGGAAGCGCTCTCGGCCCTGAAGCAGGCCTTCCGGGTTCTCGTGCAGAGCCGTCTCAACACCACGCAGGCGCTGGCCCTGCTTCAGGCCGAAGGACCGCACACCCCGGAGGTGGGGGAGCTCGTCACCTTCATTCGTGAGTCGAAGCGTGGGGTGGTCTTGCGACGCCGGCAGGGGTCAACCTCGGACCTCGATGAGTCCTGAACCAGCATGACCGAAGCGGCGCTGGGCCTGATCGCGGGCAACGGGCGCTTCCCGATCCTGGTGGCCCGGGCGGCCCGCCGGCAGGGCCGGCGGGTGGTGGCGGTGGCCATTCGTGAGGAGGCCTCGCCCGAGCTGGCGGATGAGGTCGACGAGATCCACTGGGTGGGTCTCGGCCAGCTGGGCCGCTGCATCGAGGCGCTCACGGCGGGCGGTGCCGCCGAGGCGGTGATGGCCGGGCAGGTGAAGCACCGGCGGATCTTCTCCGGCATCGTGCCGGACCTGAAGCTCATGGGGGTGCTGGCCCGCTTGGCCTTCCAGAACACCGACAGCCTGATCGGCGGGGTGGCGGACGCCCTGGGGCGAGAGGGCATCACGCTCCTGTCGTCGGTGGGGTTCCTCCACGACCAGTTGGCGGTGCCGGGGGCCATGACCCGGCGCAAGCCGTCCGGCCAGGAGCGAGACGACATCGCGTACGGTCGCCGCATCGCTCTCACTCTGGCCGGCATGGACCTGGGGCAGACGGTTGTGGTCAAGCAACGGGCGGCGGTGGCCCTCGAGGCCATGGAGGGGACCGACGAGGTCATTCGTCGTGCGGGTCGGCTGGCGGGGGCGGGTTGCACCGTGGTCAAGGTGGCCAAGCCACGGCAGGACATGCGTTTCGACGTGCCGGTCGTGGGGCAGGGGACGCTCGCCACCATGAAGGAGGCGGGTGCGCGGGTGCTGGCGGTCGACGCCGGCAAGACGCTGCTCATCGACCGCGAGAACGTCCTGGCCGAAGCCGATCAGGGGGGGCTGGTGCTCTGGGGCATGGCGGAGGAAGCGTGACTCGGGTGGCCGTGGTCGGAGTCGGCGCGCTGGGCCAGCATCATGCCCGGGTCTACGCCAGCCTGCCGGGCGCGTCCCTGGCGGGCGTCTTCGACATCGACGCCCGGCGGGGCGGCGAGGTGGCGGCGCGTCACGGCTGCCGGGTCCTGGGCCACCTCCGGGATGTGGTGGCGAGTGCCGACGCCGTCTCGGTGGCGGTGCCCACCGTCGATCACCATCGGGTGGCGAGGGCCCTCTTGGAGGCGGGGAAGGACGTCCTGGTCGAGAAGCCGATGACGAAGACGGTCGAGGAGGCGGACGACCTGATTCGCCTCGCCGAAGCCAGAGGCGCGGTCCTCCAGGTGGGGCACATCGAACGCTTCAACCCAGCGGTGGACGTGCTCAGGGCCGAGGTCAGGGCGCCGCGCTTCATTGAGGTCCACCGCCTGGCGCCCCCCACGCCTCGCAGCCTGGATATCGACGTGGTCCTGGACCTGATGATCCACGACCTCGACATCCTGCTCTCGCTGGACGGTTCGGAGGCGGTCCAGATCGACGCCGTGGGCGTCCCCGTGCTCTCGGACAAGATCGACATCGCCAACGCCCGGCTGCGCTTCGCCTCCGGCCTGATCGCCAACCTCACCGCCAGCCGGGTGTCCGCCGAAAAGGTCCGCAAGTTCCGGGTCTTCGCGCCGCGGACTTACATCTCTGCCGACTTCTCGGCTCGGGAAGCCCAGGTCTACCGGCTGCTCGAGGTGGAGGGCCGGCCGGACATTGCCGTCGGCAAGGGAGGGGCTCCGGAGGAAGAACCGCTGCAGCGCCAGCTCGCGGGCTTCCTGGAGGCGGTCAGGACCCGCGGCCGCCCGGTCGTCTCGGGTGCCGATGGCCGGCGCGCCCTGGCTCTGGCTCACGCCATCCTGGCTCGGATGACCCCGGCCTGAGCCTCAGGCCCAGCCGACTGCCCCCAACTAATCGACATCGCTCCGAGCCCGGACCACGAGATCTTGCGGTTTCGGCCGGAAAGCGCGAGACTGGGGTAGAATTCGAGGTTTGCTTTGGGCGAGGTGAGGCCGCTTGAGACGCTCCCCCCTGTTGGTCTCGGCCATCCTCCACCTCCTGGTGATGAGCGTGCTGTTGTCGGTACCTGTCCTGTCGCCGCCGAGGAATCCGCCTGGCCCCGAACCTGAGGCTCCAGAGGTGCGCCACAGGGTGTTCCTGCCTCCGGCCGGGACGTGGAGCCGGCTCTCGCCTCGGACCCAGCCTCCCCCGATGCCTTCGCCCGAGCCGCGGAGGCCGAAGGACCGTGTGAGCATCGGCGCGCCTTCGATCCTGCGGGCCCGAGGGCCGCTGGAACTGCGGCGAGACGAGGACCTGACCGCGTCGCCGAAGGGCCATCGAGAGGCTCGCAGCCTCCTCGCCGCACCGCCGGGCGATCCCGGCACTCCGGAGCCCCGGGATGCTGCCCGGCAACGAGCCGACGAGGCGGCAGCCAGGGAGGGCCTCTCCTTCCGCGCTGGGGCCGGGCGCGTAGCCCCCCAGGGAGAGGAGCATGCCGAGCGCTCGATCGCGAGCTCGCTGCACGAATTGGATCGCCGGCTCCGCCTGGGAGGCGGGCCGCCAGGGGTTGAGAGCGGCCTGGGGCGGCAGATGGGGCCGCTCTTCTTCGACCCCCAGGGGGCCGACTTCACGGCCTGGATCAACCACTTCAAGAACGAGGTCTACCGCAACTGGGTGGTGCCCCAGTCGGCGCTCTTCGGCTATGCGAAAGGCCAGGTGAGCTTCGAGTTCACCGTGGAACGCGACGGCCGGGTGAGCGCTCTGCGCCTGATCGAGTCGTCCGCCACCCCGGCCCTGGATCGAGCGGCGCAGAACTCGCTGCGCTCCTCGCGGTTGCTGCCGCTTCCCGTCGACTTCGCACCCGTCAGCCTCACCCTCCAGGTCACGTTCTACTACAACCAGGAGCCGCGGGACGCATGAGCTGGCACCTCAGGCCTTCCCGTCGCGGCCTCTACCTGCTGCTCACCGCAGCCGGCCTGGGTGCGGCAGCCGGGAGCTGCCGCACGCTCGGACCTGGCGTTCGCCCGGCGGCCCCGGTGGCCACCGTACAGGAGCTGGTGGCGGCCCAGGTGCCTCCGCCGCTCTTGCGGGTGGGGATCTTGACCGAGGCGACCCGAGCTTCGATCGGCGCCGATGCCGGAATCGTGGTTCGCGCCGGCCCGACCGGGGCGATCGCCACCAAGGTCATGAGGGCCACCTTCGTCCCGGTGGCCGAGAACCCGGATCTCCTGCGGCTGGTCGAGACCGGTGACACGATGAGTGTGGCGACCCTCTTCCCGGCGTCGGGGGGAGACGGACTCAACCTGGAGGCGGCCCCCTACCGGGGCCTCTTGGAGGTGCGGGCCAACGGGACCGGCGGGCTCACGGTGATCAACATCGTGAACCTGGAGGACTACCTGAAGGGCGTGGTGCCTAACGAACTATCGCCCAACGCCTATCCGCAGATCGAGGCCTTGAAGGCGCAGGCGGTGGCCGCCCGCACCTACGCCCTCCGGAACCTGGGCCAGTACAAGCTCAAGGGCTTCGACATCTGCGCCACCCCCGCCTGCCAGGTGTATCGGGGTCGCTCGTCGGAGAGCCCGCTTTCCGATCGGGCCGTCGACGAGACGCGCGGCCAGGCCGCCAGCCACCGGGGCCGCCTGATCAACGCTCTCTACACCTCGACCTGCGGCGGCCATACCGAAGATGGATCGACCGTCTTCGAGGGGGAGGAGACGCCGTACCTGCGCGGCGTGGCCTGCGCACCCGAGCAGTCGGCCTGGGTGACGGTCAAGACCCTGGCCAAGCCGCTGGCCTTTGAGGGGTTCGACACCCTGGGTCGCGATGCCGCGGTGCTGGCTTCGCTTGGGGTGCTCGAGCCGAAGCAGCTTTCGGCTCAAGCCATGAAAGGCGCCGCCAGCGATGCCGAGGTCCGGGGCTGGACCGAAAAGCTGGTCGCCGCCCTCCACCGGAAGGGCTGCGACAGTGGGGTCGAGCCCCCGCTCGCCCGGCGCGGTTCCTTGTTCGCCCACCTGGTGGGCGCACTGTGCTGGCAGGAGCGCGCCGAACGGCTGCTGGCTCCCGGCGACGCCGACTATCTCCTGCACCTCGAGGATCGTGCGGCCTTGAGGGACGCCGAGAAGGAGGCGGCCGCGCTGCTGATCCAGGAAGGACTCCTCACCCCCTTTCCGGACAACACGATCCGGCCCGACATCGTGGTGAGCCGGGCCCAGGCGGTTTCGCTCCTGGCCCAGGCCGGACTCAAGGCGGGCGGGCCGGCGCTGCTCACGGCCGAGTTTCAAGAAGCGAACGCCGAAGGCTTGCTCTTGAAGCGGGGTGAGGCGGTGGAGGCGCTAGCGGTCGATCCCCAGGTCCGCCTGTTCCGATCCCTGGACGGCCTGCCGCTGGCAGCCTCGGAGTTGTCGCTGGCCATGGGAGACAAGGTGCGTTATGTGGTGCGCGACGGGCGCATCGTGTTTTTCGAGGCCGAGGAGTCCCGCTTGGGCGCCGCCGCCGACCACAGCTCCCGCTACTACCGCTGGGAGGTGAGCCTGTCGCCGGCCGAGGTCGGCAAGGCGGTGGCTCGCTACGGGACGGTGGGCCAGGTGAGGGAACTGGTGCCCCGGCGGTTGGGGGTGTCCGGCCGGGTGGTGGAGCTGATGGTCCAGGGCAGCGACGGCGATCTCCTGCTGCAGGGGCTCAGAGTGCGCTGGGGACTGGGCCTCCGGGAGAACCTGTTCGTGATCGACCGTGAGCTGGACGCGTCAGGCGCGGTGCGGCGCTTCGTGTTCACCGGCAAGGGATGGGGCCACGGGGTGGGCCTCTGCCAGGTAGGGGCCTTTGGAATGGCCCGGGCGGGCTCCGACTACCGGGCGATCTTGAAGCACTACTACACCGGGATTTCGCTCTCCGAGGTGACCCCCTGAGAGGGAGGCCCCGCCTCGGACCGAGCCGGGGCCGTTGCCGAGAGCCGGCCGCCTGCCGTATTCTTCTCGCGGTCTCATGGCGACAGTAGCTCCCAGCCGGCTCGATTCCTTCGTGGTGCCCGGAGGGCTCAAGGGGCAGCTCTCCGACTTCGCAGTGCCCGAGCTGCTGCAACACCTCCACCTTTCGGGGGCGGTCGGGATCCTGACCCTGGTTTCCGGCGGGGCCAGGAAGGCGCTCTATCTCAAGGACGGACGGGTGGTGTTCGCCGCCAGCAATCTGCCTAACGATAGGTTGGGGGAGTTGTTGCTGCGCGAGGGGAAGATCACGGTCGAGGAGTACGACGCCTCCATCCGCGCCATCTCCAAGGGCAAGCGGCAGGGCCGGGTGCTGGTGGAGATGGGCGCGCTCACCCCCAAGGACCTCTGGGAGGGAGTCCAGTTCCAGGTCAAAGAGATCGTCTACTCGGTGTTCCAGTGGGATGACGGCCAGTTCCACTTCGAGGAGTCGACGCTGCCGGAGAAGGAGCGCATCACCGTCGAACTCCACGTGGTGCCGCTGATCCTGGCCGGGCTGCGACGGGTCGATGCCCAGGGGCGCATCCAGAGTCGCTACCCGTCCCCCGATCTGGTGCTGGAGATGGCGACCCCGGTCGAGCTGGCCCTGGAGCCGTACGAGCAGCACATCCTGGGACTGGTGGATGGGGAGCGCAGCGTGCTCGAGATCTGCCGAGAGAGCGAGATCGGGGAGAGCGAGACCCTGAAGGTTCTCTACGCCCTGCTCTCGGGGAGCCTGGTCAAGATCCGGGGCAAGAAGGTCAGGGCCTTCGACCAGGACTTCGTGCCGGCCGACACCCTGGACTCCATCATCGACGGCTTCAACCAGATGTTCAGCTACGTTTTCCGGTACATGGTGCGGGAGGTGGGCCCCATCGCCGAGAACGTGCTGGAGAAGTACTTGGGTGGCCTGCGGGAGGGCCGCAAGGACGTGTTCGCCGGGGTGAAGTTGCAGAAGGACGGCACCCTGGATTCGGCAACCCTGGAGCGCAACGCCAGCCGGCTGACCGAGGAGGCTCGCCGCTCGCTCCTGGTCGATGCCCTGAACGAGCTGCTCTACGCCGAGCTGCTCGCCGTCAAGCGCACCCTGGGGCCCGAGCACGAGGCGGCCATCGTCCGCGCCTTTCGGGACCGCTAGGCCCCGGCGCCCCTGATCACGGGTGCAGATCACGCGGCAGCAGGTTCGAGGAGCCGTCCTGCTGCTGGCGGTAGCGCTGCTCTGGACCGCCTGGAGGCTGTGGACGCTCCGCTGATCGCGATCGTGGGGCCCACGGCCTCGGGCAAGAGCGCGCTGGCCCTGCGGCTGGCGGCGGACCGCGGTGGCGAGATCGTGTCTTGCGACAGCCTCCAGATCTACCGGGGCCTGGACATCGGAAGTGCCAAGCCCACCCGCGCCGAGCAGGCCCTGGTTCCGCACCACCTGATCGACCTGGCGGATCCCCAAGAGCCCTTCTCCGCCGCCGACTACGCTCGTTTGGCGAGGCAGGCGCTGTCGGGAATCCGGGACCGAGGCCGGCTGCCGGTGGTGGTCGGGGGCACCGGCCTCTACCTGCGGGCCCTGCTGGAGGGGCTCTTCGAGGGGCCGTCGCGCGACCCGGAGTTGCGCCAACGGCTGGAGGCGATGGCGGGGCGCTGGGGGCAGGATGCCTTGCACCGGCTGTTGCGCCGGGTGGATCCGGCGGCGGCGGACCGGATCGCGCCGGCGGACCGGGTGCGGGTGGTCCGGGCCCTGGAGGTCTTTCGCCTGACGCGGGAGCCGCTGACCGCGCACCACCAGCGCGCCGGTGGCGGGCTCACCGGCTTTGCGGTCAGGATCGTGGGCCTGGCCCTGGACCGCGGCGAATTGCGTGCCCGGGTGGAGCGGCGGACCGAGGAGATGTGGCAGCGGGGGCTACTGAGCGAGGTGCAGGGACTGCTGGCCAAGGGTTATGCGCCGGACCTCCGCCCCTTGCAGGCGATCGGCTACCGGCAGGCGGTGGCGGTGATCGAGGGCCGGCTTTCCGAGGCGGCGGCACGGCGTGATATGGTCACCGCCACCATGCGCTACGCCAAGCGGCAGATGACCTGGTTCCGCCACCAGGCCGAGGTGCGATGGCACCGCAGCGCCGAAGCGGCCCTGGCCGACGCCTGGCGGGGGTTGGAAGCGCCAGGGGGACCGTCGTGAGCCCGCGGTTCAAGCGGGCCGTCCTGGTGGTCTGCGACAGCCTGGGTGTGGGGGCGCTTCCCGACGCCGCCGCGTTTGGCGACCAGGGCGCCGACACCCTGGGCCACGTGCTGGCTTCCCGCCAGGTGCACATTCCCAACCTGCGCGCGCTGGGGCTCGGCAACCTGACGCCCAGCTTCGAGGGGGCGCGGAACCCGAAGCCCGACGGTGCCTTCGGGCGGATGGCGGAGGCCAGCGCCGGCAAGGACACGGCGACCGGGCACTGGGAGATCGCTGGCCTGCGCACCGTAAAGCCCTTCCGGACCTATCCCGGTGGTTTCCCCCCCGAGGTGGTCCGGCCCTTCGAGGAACGGATCGGCCGGCAGGTCCTGGGGAACCAGGTGGCCTCCGGCACCGAGATCCTCAAGGAGCTGGGCGAGGAACATCTGCGTACCGGCAGCCCCATCCTCTACACCTCGGCCGACAGCGTCTTTCAGGTGGCCGCCCATGAGGACGTGATTCCCCTGGAGGAGCTGTACCGGATCTGCCGGATCGGCTATGAGATCGCTTGCCTGGAACACGGAGTGTGCCGGGTGATCGCGCGGCCCTTCGTGGGCCGGAGCCCGGCCGACTTCAAGCGAACACCTAACCGGCGCGACTTCGCGGTGCCGCCCGAGGGCGACACCCTGCTGGACCTGCTGGTGGCGGCGGGCTGGCCGGTGTTCGCGGTGGGGAAGATCGAGGACATCTTTGCCGGGCGCGGCATCACCGAGGCCGTGCACACCAAGTCCGACGCCGACGGCATCGACCAAACCCTGGCGGCGATGGGCAAGGTCGACCGCGGCCTCATCTTCACCAACCTGGTCGACTTCGACACCCTGTTCGGTCATCGGAACGATGTGGCCGGGTACGCCGCCAACCTCGAGTCCCTGGACGCGCGGATCCCGGAGCTGATGGGGGCGCTCCGTCCAGACGACGCGCTGATCTTCACCGCCGATCACGGCTGCGATCCATCCGACGTGTCCACCGACCACACCCGCGAACACGTGCCCTTGCTGGTCTGTGGCCCCGGCGTGCGCCCGGGGACCAACCTGGGGACGCGCTCGACGTTTGCCGATCTGGGGCAGACCCTGGCCAGCAACTTCGCGGTGGGTCCCTTGAAGACGGGCTCTTCGTTCTTGACCGAGCTCTAGGACCGACCGAGCTGCTGCCAAGTCCTTGACAGCGAAGAAGGAAGCCCTAGAATAGAGAGTTTGATTGCGGCCCCGACCATGCTCACTATCGACGTGAACAAGATCCCCGAAGAGGGGATGACTGTGAAAGAGAGCCTGCTCCCAGCCGAGTTGCACGTGGCCGGCGAGGAGGGCTTCTCGCTGCTTCCAGGGGGGTGCCTCGAGGCCCTGATCGAGCGCGGCGAGGACGAGACCGTGCACGTTCGGGGACAACTGGCGGCCGCCCTCGGCCTGGAGTGCGGGCGTTGCCTCGAGCCCTTTTCCTTTCCGGTGAAGCAAGATCTCGATCTCTTCTACCTGCCCCATCTGGCCGGGGCCGGCGTCGAAGAGGAGGACGAGGTCGAGCTTTCCGACCGCGACATGGTGGTGGCCTATTACAGCGCGGACCGCTTGGACTTGGGCGAGATGCTGAGAGAGCAGCTCTTCCTGGCCATCCCCATGAAACGGGTGTGCGGCGAGGCTTGTCTCGGCCTTTGCCCTTGCTGTGGCCGCAATCGCAACATCACGCCGTGCTCGTGCACGCCGGAGGAGAGCGATCCCCGGCTGCTGCCGCTCAAAGACCTGCTCGGCAAGGGTTCGAAGCCCGGAACCGACTGACGTCCCGCTCGGGACGCGGCTTCCCCCCGCGAGCGCCTCAAGGGCCTCGACAGCGGGAGCCGGAATGAGGAGAAAACGATGCCGAATCCCAAACGCCGCCACTCGAAAGCCCGCACCGCCAGCCGGCGCGCCCACGACCACCTGAAGACCCCCGGGCTCAGCAACTGCCCCAACTGCCACGAGCCCAAGCTCTCGCACCGGGTTTGCCCCCACTGCGGGTTCTACAAGGGCAAGCCGGTGATCGAAGTGGGAGAGGTCTGATCGACACCGGTTCCAGTTCGCCTCGCGTGGCCGTGGATGCCCTGGGCGGCGATCACGGCCTTGGCGTCGTGGTCACCGGGACCATGGCCGCCTGTCGCGAGCTCGGGGTCAAGGCCATCCTGGTTGGCCCCAAGGACCAGGTGTCGGCGGAGCTTGAGCGGCAGGGCGGTGCGGCCCTGCCTATCGATGTCGCCGACGCGCCTGACGTGGTTGGCATGGCGGAGGCGGTCACCCGAGCCACGCTCAAGAAGCGCTCCTCGATTCACCTGGCCCTGGAACTGGTGCGCGACGGCGCGGCCGACGCCTTCTTCTCCGCCGGAAACACCGCCGCCTGCTGGACCGTCGCCAAGCTGACGCTGGGCACCCTGGAAGAGGTGGACCGGCCGGCCCTGGCGGCCGTGGTGCCCCACCTGGGCGGCTGGACGGTGCTCCTGGACGTGGGTGCCAACGCCAACTGCAAGGCCCGCCACCTCGAGGAGTTCGCGGTCATGGGGAGCCTCTACACCCGGGCCTTGTTCCATGTCGAGAACCCGCGGGTGGGCCTGATGAGCGTGGGGGAAGAGGAGACCAAGGGCAACGAGCTGACCAAGGAGGTCCACGAGGTCTTGAAGGGCTCGGGCCTCAACTTCGTGGGGAACGTGGAAGGCCACGACATGTTCTCCGGCGATGTCGACGTCATCGTCATGGACGGCTTCACCGGCAACGTGGCTCTGAAAGCGAGCGAGAGCCTGGCCGAGGCCATGGTCGACCTGATCAAGGAAGAGCTGGGCAAGACGGCGCTGCGACGGCTGGGGGGCCTCTTGGCGCGGGGGGCCTTCCGGGCCCTCAAGCAGCGCATCGACCCCTCGGAGCACGGCGGGGCGCCGCTGCTCGGGGTCAAGGGCTCGGTGGTGATCGGCCACGGGCGGTCCAATGCCCTCGCCATCAAGCACGGCATCCGGGTGGCGGCTGCGCTGTTCCGGGCCGGCATCAACCAGCGCATCGAGAGCGAGCTCAGGACTCTGGGGAGCCGCAAGGCCGCGGGAACCGCCCCGGCGGGCGCACCATGAGCCTGGCTTTCCTCTTCCCAGGGCAAGGTTCGCAGAAGGTCGGCATGGGCCGCGCCCTGGTGGACGGCTTCGCCGAGGCCCGGGCCGCCTTCGAGGAGGCCGACCAGGCCCTTGGCTTCTCGCTCTCGCGGCTGTGCTTCGAAGGGCCGGAGGAGGACCTCAGACTCACCGCCAACACCCAGCCGGCGATCCTCACCACCAGCCTGGCCGCCTACCGCTGCCTGGCCTCCCGGGGTGTCACGCCGGCGTGGGTGGCGGGGCACAGCCTCGGCGAGTACTCGGCCCTGGTGGCGGCCGGGACGCTCACCCTCTCCGATGCGGTGAGGGCGGTTCGCAAGCGCGGCCAGTACATGCAAGAGGCGGTTCCCGTGGGTCAGGGAGCCATGGCGGCGATCCTGAACCTCGACCTGCCCGCGGTCGAGGAGGCGTGCCGTCAGGCGGCCCAGGGCCAGGTGGTTTCGCCGGCGAACCTGAACTCGCCGGGTCAGATCGTGATCGCCGGCCACCGCGAGGCCGTGGACCGGGCGATCGAGGCCTGCAAGGTCGCCGGCGCCAAACGGGGCATCCGGCTTCCCGTGTCGGCGCCCTTCCACTGCGCGCTCATGATGCCGGCCCAACAGCGCCTGGCGCAGGACCTCGCCGGCCTTGCCTTCAAAGACCCCGGGTTCCCGCTGGTGAACAACGTGGACGCTCGGCCGGTGCGAACCGGAGAGGAGTGCCGGGACGGCCTGGTGCGTCAGGTATCGGGAGCCGTGCGCTGGCAGGAGTCGGTCGAGCGTCTGGCGGAGGCGGGTGTCAGGAGCTTCGTGGAAGTGGGGCCGGGCAGCGTGCTCTCCGGCCTGGTGAAGAAGATCGATAGGGAGGCCCAGGTGCTGAACGTCGAGGATCCGGCCTCGCTCGACCACGTCCTGGCCGCGCTCACCGCGGCGCCCCGGGAGGCATGATGGCCGAGTTCGCCGGCAAGGTCGCCCTGGTTACCGGAGCCTCACGGGGCATCGGCCGCGCCATTGCCCGCGAGTTGGCGACGCGCGGGGCCTCGGTGGTGATGGGGGCCCGCGACGAGTCGAGGTTGGCCGAGGCGGTGGCGGAGATCGTGGCGGCCGGGGGGCGGGCCGAGCCGCTGGCGCTGGACGTGGCGGATCGGGCTTCGGTCGACGCGGCGTTCGCCAAGCTGCTGGCCAGTCACGGCCGCCTCGACTTCCTGGTCAACAACGCCGGAATCACTCGGGACAACCTGCTGATCCGCATGAAGCCCGAGGAGTGGGACCAGGTCCTCGCCACCAACCTCACCGGCCTCTTCCACTGCACCCAGGTCGCGCTCCGGCCCATGCTGAAGCAGAAGTCCGGACGCATCGTGAACATCACCTCGGTGGTGGGTCTGGCCGGAAACGGGGGGCAAGCCAACTACGCCGCCAGCAAGGCGGGGATCGTCGGTTTCACCAAGTCGGTGGCCCGCGAGGTGGCCTCCCGTTCCATCACCGTGAACGCCGTGGCCCCCGGCTTTGTCGAGACCGACATGACCGGAGCCATGACCGACAAGGCCAAAGAGGCCATCACCTCCGCCATTCCCATGGGTCGAGTGGGGCGACCCGAGGACGTGGCCGGAGCGGTGGCGTTCCTGCTGTCCGAGGGCGCGTCCTACGTCACCGGCCAGGTGCTGTCCGTGGACGGTGGCTTCCACATGTAGAATGGGCCGCTCGGGAGCGGTATCTCATCGCTCATCGAAAGGCCGACCAGAGCGAAACGTCGCAAGAGAAGGGGTTCAGCAAAGGCGAACCCTGGAGGAGCTTCATGGAGCCTGTTGCCGATCGCGTCAAGAAGATCATCGTGGACCAGTTGGGTGTGGAAGAGGACCTGGTGACCGCCGAGGCCCACTTCGTGGACGACCTGGGCGCCGACAGCCTGGACACCGTCGAGCTGGTGATGGCCCTCGAAGAGGAGTTTGGGATCGAGATCCCCGACGAGGACGCCGAGAAGATCACCCGGGTGAAGGAAGCCGTCGACTACATCGAGAAACACGCCGATAAGGCGAAGAAGTAGCGGCTTCGCCGAGCCCTGGCCCGGTTGTCGGTGGCCTGGGGCCAAGGGCCGGGAGGAATCGAACGAGTGACATCAAAGCGTAGAGTCGTGGTGACTGGTGTGGGCCTGGTGTCCCCGTTGGGGGTGGGCACCGAGGCCAGTTGGAAGGCCCTTCTCCAGGGTCAGTCGGGAGCCGCCCCCATCACCCTCTTCGACGCGTCGCAGCACTCCACCCAGTTCGCCGCAGAGGTCAAGGGGTTCGACCCCTTGACCTGGGTGGAGAAGAAGGACGTGAAGAAGATGGACCGCTTCATCCAGTTCGCGGTGGCGGCCACCGAGTTCGCGGTCCAGGACTCGGGATTTCGAGTGGAGGCAGCCGACGCGGACCGGGTGGGCGTGTATATCGGCAGTGGCATCGGCGGCTTTGCCACCATTGAACGCGAGCACGAGACGCTGCTCAAGCACGGTCCGCGGCGGCTCAGCCCCTTCTTCATCCCGGCCGCCATCGTCAACCTGGCATCCGGCTGGGTCTCCATCCGAACCGGGGCCAAGGGGCCTAACTCGGCCACCTGCACGGCCTGCACCAGCAGCTCGCACGCCGTGGGCGACTCCTTCCGCATCATCCAACGCGGGGAAGCGGACGCCATGATCGCCGGCGGCAGCGAGGCCGCCATCACCCCGCTGGGGGTGGGTGGGTTCTGCGCCATGCGTGCCCTCTCCACCCGCAACCACGAGCCCGCCCGCGCCTCGCGGCCCTTCGACCGGGACCGCGACGGCTTCGTGATCGGGGAGGGTGCCGGCATCGTGATCTTGGAAGAGCTGGAGGCGGCGCGCCGGAGGGGAGCCCGCATCTACTGCGAGATCGTGGGCTACGGGATGTCGGCGGATGCCTACCATATCTCGGCACCCTGCGAGGACGGCGACGGGGCGATGCGGGTGATGCGGCGAGCCCTCGATGATGCGGGGGTAACGCCGGAAGCGGTGGACTACGTAAACGTGCACGGGACCTCGACACCCCAGGGCGACAAGGTCGAGCTGATGGCGCTGCGGGGGGTCTTCGGCGAGCACGCCAAGAAGCTGGCCATCAGCTCCACCAAGTCGATGACCGGCCACCTGCTCGGCGCAGCCGGGGGCTTGGAGGCGGGAATCACGGCCCTGAGCCTCCGGGACCAGGTGGTTGCCCCCACCATCAACCACGAGAACCCCGATCCCGAGTGCGACATCGACTGCGTGCCAAACCAGGCCCGGCCGGCCGCCGTGACCTATGCCCTGTCCAACTCCTTCGGCTTTGGGGGGACCAACGGGGCGCTCCTCTTCCGCCGCTACCAGGAGTAGGCCCGGGCAGCGCCGCTTGCCGCTTGCAGTGCGACCCGGAAATGAATCATGATTCAGTAATCAGTGGCCCCGTCTCCGACCCCGCCGGGTAGAGGAGGGAGGGGGCTTGGAGAGCCTGACATGAAGATCGCCGTGTGCGTGAAGCAGGTCCCCGACACCGAAACCCGGATCAAGATCGCGGCTGATGGCAGGGGAATCGTCGATTCCGACGTCAACTGGGTGGTGTCTCCGTACGACGAGTTCGCCATCGAGGAGGCCCTGAGGATCAAGGAGGCCAAGGGCGGCGAGGTGGTGTTGCTGTCGCTGGGGCCGGAGCGGGTGGTGACCGCCATCCGGAGCGGCCTGGCCATGGGAGCCGACTCCGCGGTCCACCTGCAGGACCCGCTCTTCGAGGCTGCCGACGCCTCGGGGGTGGCCAGGGCGCTGGCGGCCGCACTCAAGGGGGTGGGTGCGGACCTGGTCCTGATGGGACAACAGGGTGTGGGCGGCGACCACTCGCAGACCCCGGGCCGGGTGGCCGAGATCCTGGATCTGCCGCAGGTCAGCATGGCGGTCAAGATCGAGCTGGGCGAGGGCAAGGCCAGGGTGGAGCGGGAGACCGAGGGCGGGCGCGAGGTGTGGGAGACCAGCCTGCCGGCGGTGATCTCGGCCCAGAAGGGGCTCAACGAGCCGCGTTATGCGAGCCTCAAGGGCATCATGGCCGCCAAGAAGAAGCCGGTCGAGACCAAGGACGCGGCGGCTCTCGGCCTCACCGCCGCGGAACTTGCCCCCAAGACGCGGGTCAAGGTCATGGAGCTGCCGCCGGCCCGGCAGGCGGTGAGGATGATCGAGGGCGACCCGGCCCAGCAGGCCCAGGAACTCCTGCGCGCCCTCCACCAGGACGCCAAGGTCATCTGAGGGGAGAAAGTCATGGCAGCCATCATCACCTTTGCCGAGCAGCGGGACGGGAAGCTCCGGCGGCCCTCCCTGGAAGCGGTTTCCGAAGCCCGGCGTCTGTCGGGCGGGCTCTCGGCTTCGGTCGAGGTCGTCCTCATCGGCTCCGGAGTCAGCGGTCTGGCCGGGGAGCTGGCGGCCTACGGGGCCGACAAGGTCCACCTCTTCGATCAGCCGGAGCTGGCTCAGTACGCCACCGAGGTCTACGCCCGCGCCCTGGCGCAGGCGATCGGCGAGAGCCAGGCCGGCCTGGTCCTCATCCCCTACACCGCCATGGGCAAGGACCTGGCTCCGCGGGTGGCGGCCAAGGTCGGCGCCGGCCTGGCCAGCGACTGCGTGGCTCTGGCGCTGAGTGGCGGCCGAGTGGAGGCCCGGCGTCCGATGTACGCCGGCAAGGCCTACGCCACTCTGAGCTTCGAGGGCGACTGCCAGATGGCCAGCCTCAGGCCTAACGTGTTTGCCCTGGGGGTGCCCGACCCCTCGCGGCAGGCCGAGGTGGTGAACCGCACTGTCGACACCGCCTGCCGAGCCAGGGTGGTGGGCGTCGAGGCGACGGCGAGCGGCAAGCTGGAGCTGACCGAGGCTCAGATCGTGGTGTCCGCCGGGCGCGGCATCAAGGGACCCGAGCACTTCCAACTGGTCGAAGCGCTGGCCCAGGTCATGGGGGCGGCGGTAGGCGCGTCCCGGGCCGTGGTCGATGCCGGCTGGGTGGACCACCATTTCCAGGTCGGACAGACGGGGAAGACGGTTTCGCCCACCCTCTACATCGCCTGCGGGATCAGCGGCGCCATCCAGCACCTGGCGGGGATGTCCTCCTCCAAGGTGATCGTGGCCATCAACCGCGACGCCGATGCCCCCATCTTCAAGGTCGCCGACTACGGCATCGTGGGGGACCTGTTCGAGGTGGTGCCCAAGCTCACCGAGGCAGCCCGCGCCCATTTCGCCGCCAAGGGTTAGGCGGGAGGTCCGGAACCCGTCCCCGGGGGCTTTCCTGTCGAGCCGACCCGGGGGCGCCGTCATTGAGTTCGATGTTTCGCGATCGCGAGGAAGCAGGCCGCCGTCTCGCCCAACGGGTGGCGGAGAGCGTCAGCGAGCGCGGGGCGGCGGTCCTGGTCCTGGGCATCCCGCGCGGCGGGGTCCTGGTGGCGGCGCCGGTCGCGGCGGCGCTGGAGGCGGGCCTCGACGTCATGGTGCCCCGCAAGCTGGGGGCTCCCGGCAATCCTGAACTGGCCATTGGAGCCCTGGCGGTGGCCGGGGATCGGGAGTTCCTGGTTCTGGATCCGCGGGCCGCGGCTTGGCTGGAGGTCAGCGACGCCTACCTCGAGGCCGAACGGGCCCGGCAGCGAGCCGAGATCGTGCGCCGCGATCGCGCCTACCGTGGGGCCCGCCCCCCGCTGGAGCTCGGCGGCCGGGTGGTGGTGCTGGTCGACGACGGGATCGCCACCGGCATGACCATCCGGGCCGCGGTGGCAGCCGTCAGGCGCGCTGCCCCCAAAGAGGTGGTGGTGGCCGCCCCGGTGGCGCCCCTGGGGAGCCTGCGCGAGATCGAAGCCGCCGGCTGCCGGGCTCTGGTGCTCGAGACCCCCTGGCCTTTCGGCGCTGTGGGTCGCTTCTACGCCTCCTTCGACAGCGTCGAGGATCGGGAAGTGATGCGGGTGCTGGCCGCCAGCCGGCCCTCCTGACGATGGCCTGGCACACCGACGGCCTGTGCTACCATGCCCCCTCTCTAACGTCCTGGAAGGCATGAGCGAATACAACTTCGAGGAGATCGAGACCCGCTGGCAGGAGCGCTGGCGCAAGGGCCGCACTTTCGAGGTCACCGAGGACCCCTCGCGGCCCAAGTTCTACTGCCTGGAGATGCTCCCTTACCCTTCGGGCGACATCCATGTGGGCCACGTCCGCAACTACTGCATCACCGACGTGGTGGCCCGCTACAAGCGGATGCGGGGCTTCAACGTGCTGCACCCCATCGGCTGGGATGCGCTGGGGCTGCCGGCTGAGAACGCAGCCATCAAACGAGGGGTCCATCCCGAGAAGTGGACGCGGGACAACATCGCGGGGATGAAGCGCCAGTTGCAGCGGCTCGGCTTCAGCTACCCGTGGAGCCGCGAGGTCGCCACCTGCGACCCCAGCTACTACCACTGGAACCAGTGGTTCTTCTTGCGCATGCTGGAGAAGGGGATCGCCTACCGGGCCAAGGCGCCGGTCAACTGGTGCCCCAAGTGCGAGACGGTGCTGGCCAACGAACAGGCGCAGGGCGGCGAGTGCTGGCGCTGCCACAGCGCCGTGGAGGAGCGGGAGCTCGACCAGTGGTTCTTGCGCATCACCGCCTACCAGGACGAGCTGCTCGACGACATGGCCGAGCTTGCCGCCTGGCCGGAGCGGGTGCTGCAGCAGCAGCGCAACTGGATCGGCCGCTCGCCGGGCGCCGAGGTGGACTTTGCGGTGGAGGGCGGGGGATCGATCCGCGTCTTCACCACCCGCATCGACACCATCTACGGCGCCACCTTCCTGGTCTTGGCCCCCGAGCATCCGCTGGTGGCCTCGCTCTTGGCTGACGCTTCCGCGGAGGCCCGGGCCGTGGTGGCGCGGCTCCACGGCCAGGACCGCCGGGCCCGGCAGGCGGGACAGGTGGAGAAGGAGGGCGTGTTCACCGGTCGCTCCGCCAGCAACCCCTTCAGCGGGGAGCGGGTGCCCATCTGGGTGGGTAACTTCGTGCTGATGGGATACGGCACCGGAGCCATCATGGCGGTGCCCGCGCACGACCAGCGCGACTTCGAGTTCGCCCGCCAGTACCGGCTGCCGATTCGGGTGGTGATCCAGCCCGAGGGGGGAGCCCTGAGCGGGGAGACCCTGGAAGCGGCCTACGACGGACCGGGCCGTCTGGTGGCGAGCGGCGAGTTCGACGGACTGGGCTGGGAAGAGGCCAAGGAGCGTATGGCCGTTCATGCCCAGGCTCGCGGCTTCGGCAAGGCGACCGTCACCTACCGGCTGAAAGACTGGTTGGTCAGCCGCCAACGCTACTGGGGTACGCCGATTCCGGTGGTGTACTGCGACGCCTGCGGGGTGGTGGGCGTCAGAGACCAGGACCTGCCGGTGCTGCTGCCCAAGGACGCGCCCTTCACCGGGGAGGGCGGCAATCCGCTGGAGAAGGTGTCGGCCTTCACCCAGGCGCAGTGCCCTCAGTGCGGCGGTCGGGCGCGGCGCGAGACCGACACCATGGACACCTTTGTCGACTCGTCCTGGTACTTCTACCGCTACCTTTCGCCTCGCAAGCCGGACGGCCCCTTCGACTCGGCCTCGGTCCGCTACTGGTTCCCGATCGACCTCTACGTGGGGGGCATCGAGCATGCCATCCTGCACCTGGTTTACTCGCGGTTCTGGACCAAGGTGATGCGCGACCTGGGCCTTTTGACCTTCGACGAGCCGGTGCAGCGCCTGTTTCCGCAGGGGATGGTGCATCGGGACGGCGAGGTGATGTCGAAGTCGAAGGGCAACACCATCGCCCCCGACGAGGTGATCGCCCGCTACGGCGCCGACACCCTGCGGCTTTACATCCTGTTCGCGGCGCCTCCGGAAATGGCCATGGAGTGGAGCGAGACCGGCATCGAAGGGCCACATCGGTTCCTGCAGCGGGTGTGGCGGCTCCTGGATCGTCACGCCGAGGCCTTCGCCGGCGGGAT
>DATECU010000362.1:0-15582 GCA_035286745.1 Vicinamibacteria bacterium
CAGCCACGACGCCGCCCTGTTCCTGGGCCGCTTCTCGCTCGCCGCGCTCCGCGCCGAGCTTGCATCGGCCGGGATCCTGAGGGCGCTGGCGCAACGTGGCTACCCCGAGGTTGAGGTCCGGACGGAGACGGAGGCGGGAGAGCACCGCCTGCTGGTCTTCCCGCACGGGGGGTCGGTGAGCCTGATGGATCTCAGGTTGGCGGAGGCCTCAGCCCTGGTGGACGAGCCGCTGGCTCGCCAGATGGGGGTGGAGGTCTTGTCCTTCCTGGCGGTCCACTGGCTGTCCCTCCAGCACCCCCTCGGCCACTTCACTGCCGAGCGCTTGCGCCTACCCGGACAGGCCTACCCAGGCCTGGGTCTGGGCCGGCTGCTGATCGCTCGGATGGTGGCCTGGGCGCAGGCCTGGGGCAAGGACGGCCTGGTCAACTTCCCCGAGTACTTCCACAACGCCCTCTTCTATTCCGCGATCTTCCGCTTCCTCTCGCCCGCCCGGCAAGGCCGGTTCGAAGCCCTGGCCCGCGATCTGGCATCGCTAGGCGTGGCCCAGGCCTCCTGGGCGCTCGAGGAGGGCCGGGTGGTCCAGGACCCGGGCGGTGGTCCGGTGGCCTGGGAACCGGGGGAGATGGCGGCGCCTCTCACGCCGCGCCTAGAGGCCTACCTCACCTCGACCGAGTATCGACACCAGGCGGATCTGGCGCGCGAAAGCTCTCGCTTCAAGACGGTCGCGAAGGTCCCGGCCTGAGCCGGCCGCGGGGGGGCGTTCACCGCTTCTCGCCGCCGCAGGCCTGGCAAGGACACAGCTCGCGCAGCAGGCGGAAGGTGAAGAGGCCGGTCGAGTGGCCGTCCTGCCAGGTGAAGGCCAGAGCGTAGTTGCCGACCGCCTCCAGGTGGCCGATCTGCTGGTCGTGGAGATCCAGGTACTTGGCCACCGGCTGGTGACCCTGGCACAAGGCGCAGGGGCACCAGCTCCGCAGGTAGTCCAGGGGATAGGCGGAGCGGTGACCGTCGTCCCACTCGATCGCCACCCGCCGGGCGCCCCGCTCGTGGCGCACCTCCACCGGCTCGGGGTGAGCCGCTGCGCTCACGGCATCTCGAAGGTCACGTCGTGGCTCTTGTCCTGGCCGCCGACCCGGTCGTGAATGGTCAGGCGCACGGTGTAGGTGCCGTCAGGCGCACCCGAGTCCAGGGTGAGAGTGGTCGAGAAGTTGGAAACGCCTCCCTTGGCCAGGGTGGTCCGCCCTTGGTCCTTCAGCACGCCCTCGCGGGAGAGGCCCTCGATCTTCTCGCCGGAAGGCGCGAAGGTCTCCACGTCCTCCACCAGGTCCTTGTCGAAGGCGTCCCCCGAGGGCCGCACTTCGAAGCCGGAGACCACGATCTTGATCACCACCTCGGTGGTGCTGCCCTTCGAGGTCTTGCGCACGGAGCCGGTCTCGATCTGCAACTGCGCCGCTGCCGCCGCCTCCTCGAGGTTCTGGCCGCCGATGTTCATGAGCGAGATCTTCCAGACCTCGCCCTCCTTCAGGAGCTCGTAGCGGGCGGGTGTCTTGTCCTTGGAGGTGGAGGTCAGCACGCCGATCAGCGAACCCTTCCGGTTGTTCACCGAACGCTGGGAGAAGGTGGCGTCCGCGTTCTCCTTGAGCCCGGGTTGGCCGTTGACGAAGTCGGCGAAGGCCTCCTTGGACACCTTGGACCGGAGATCGCTGCTCAGCCGCGCGTAGGCGGCGTCGGTGTTCCCGGCCTTGATCTCCCGGATCTGCGAGCGCACCGTCGTCGTCACGCCCTGGGTGGCCCAGAAGGCGAGACCGAAGATCACCGCTGCCACCGCGCCCGCGACGGTCAGGCAGCCGCAGCAACCGCCGCCGACCCAGAACAGCGGGCCCTTACCCTTCTTGGGCGGCGGGGCACCCCCGCCCGCCATCGGCGGATGTGGGGCGCCCGACGGACGCGGCGGTCGCCCCGTCGCTGGAAACGGTGGAGGAGGCGGCGGAGCCTGGGGCCGCGAGGGCGAAGGCGGTGGGATGCCTGCGTGGAGCGGCGGTACCCTGATCGGCGCTGGCGATGGCGGCATCGCGGGCATCGGAACCGGCTTGGTGTCGGAGGAGACGGCCGGGGCGGCGGGCATGGTGGTCAGGATGGTGCCCTCCTCGTCCTCCAGGATCTCCACGCGGTAGGGCACGCCGCCGAAGCGTAGCTCCTGACCCTCGCGCAGGATCGACTCGGTGATTCTCTGGCTGTCCAGGGTGGTGCCGTTGGCGCTTCCCAGATCGACCACATACCACGCGGTGCCGCGGCGCTCCAGGGTTGCGTGCCGTCTCGAGATCGAGCCGTCGGCGACCACCAGCTCGCAGACCGGGTCGCGGCCGACGGTGGCGCGGTCCTCCGTGATCTCGAGGGGAGCGCCGGTTTGGGGAACCAGCCGCAGCGTCGCCATCTAAGTCCCTCCTGTGGAGCTTCTTGGAGCGCCTAGCGTCCGGCTGGATTCTAGCACGCCCATGGCCGCTCCGAGTCCAGAGAGCGCAAGACCCGAGGAAGGCGACCCCACGACCGGCAAAGCCCGAGATTCGGCCCGGGACCCACCGCGCTCGATTTGACGGGGTGGCGCCCCAGCAGGTAGAACCGTCCGATGCGCGGAAGCACGCTTGCCGTGGAGGGGGACGCTATCTGCCGCCGCTACGGCCGGCGCTGGGCCCTGGTGGACGTGACCTTCGCGGTCCCGACCGGCGCCGTGTTCGTGGTGGCAGGCCGCAATGGGTCGGGCAAGTCCACGCTGCTGCGCGTTCTGTCCACGGCGATCCGGGCCGACCGGGGAACCGCCCGCATGGCAGGGCATGACGTGCGCACACACCCGCAGGAAGTGCGCCGGCAGGTGGCCATCCTCTCCCACCATTCCTATCTCTACGAGGCTCTGACCGCGCTGGAGAACCTCCAGGTGGCGGCGCGCTTTCTGGGCAAGTCGGCCGAACGGACCGCGCTGCTCCCGCTGCTCGAAGAGGTCGGATTGGCCGAACGCGCCGACGATCCCCCTCTGACCTTTTCGGCGGGCATGCGCAAACGCCTGGCCCTGGCTCGGGTCTTGCTCCAGGACGCCCCCGTTGTCCTTCTGGACGAGCCTTATGGCCAACTCGACCCGCCGGGATTCCGACTCGTGGATCATCTCCTCGGCCTTTTCCGCGAGCGGGGGACCACAGCCTTGGTGGCCACCCACCTGCTGGACCGAGCCGCCGCCCTCTGCGACCAAGGCATGGTGCTGGAGCAGGGCCGGGTCAGTTGGACCGGCCGAGCCGCCGATCTGCCCACCCAGAGCGGCCTGGCCGCCGCCGGCCTTCCGGAGGGCGACTAGGTGCAGCTCCTGGCGGCGCTCCACAAGGAACTCCTGTTGCAGTGGCGGACCAAGGCGCAGCTCCTGGCGATCTTCATCTTCGGCGCCTCGTCGCTCTTGCTCTTCAGCTTCGCCGTCGGCCCCGACTCCTCGGCCCTGCGTCAGCACGCCGCCGGCTTCCTGTGGTTGGGCCTGATGCTCTCCTCCACGCTGACGCTGGCCGAGAGCTTCCAGAGCGAGATGGAGCAGCGAGCCCTCGAAGGCCTGTTGCTTCTGCCCGCCGGGGCCCGCGCCCTCTATTACGGCAAGGCCATCTCCAACTGGACGCAGCTCACGCTCCTGGGCATCGGCCTGATTCCGCTCATGGTCGTGCTCTACGACACTCCAATGCCTCGTCCCTTCGCGCTCCTGGGCGTGATCATGGCGGGCGCGGCCGGGCTGTCGGCCCCGGGCACGCTCTACGCGGCCATGACCTCGCAGGCCCGCGCCAAGCAGACGCTTTTGCCGCTCCTGCTCTTTCCGCTGGTGGTCCCGGTGCTGTTGTCGGCGGTCAAGGCCACGTCGCTGCTGATCCTGGGCGATCCGATGGGCCAGGTTCGCGACTGGGTTCTGCTCCTCTTGTGCTTCGACGCGATACACTGGTCGCTCTGCGGTTTCTTGTTCGACCGGGTGGTGGAGGACTGATGGGCGACGAACGTCCGGGCGTGTTCTATGGCCTGATGGCGCTGGGTGCCGGGTTCCTCCTCTGGGGCTCCTACTGGGGCCTCTTCCTGGCACCCCGCGAGACCTACATGGGCGACGTGCAGCGGATCATGTACGTCCACGTTCCCACCGCCTGGAACGCCATGCTGGCGCTCACCTACTCTTTCGTCTGCGCCCTCGCCTTCCTGATGAAGGGGGGCTGGAAGTGGGACAACCGCCTGGAGGCGGCGATGGAGGTGGGGATCGCGTTCTGCGCGCTGCTCTGCGTGCAGGGCTCCATCTGGGCCAAGCCCACCTGGGGTGTGTGGTGGGATTGGGATCCGCGGCTCACCACCATGGCGGTCCTGGTCTTCGCCTTCTCCGGCATCCTGGCCCTCCGCCGTTTCGTCGACGATCCGGTGAAGCGCGCGGTCTGGTCCTCGGTGGCTTGCATCGTGGCCTACGTGGACGTGCCCATCGTCTACTTCTCGGTCAAGTGGTGGAACTCGCTGCACCAGGTGCAGTCCACGCCACAGACGGTTTCCTCGCCCTTTCACTGGCCGCTGCGCATCAACGCGTTTGGCGTGCTGTTCCTGATGATCGGGCTCATCGGGTTGCGCTCGCGGGTGGCCGGGCTCCGGCTTCAGGGTGAGCTGGCCCCGCCGCTCCCGGAAAGGCCGGCGGCGCCGCTGCTGGCCCCGAAAGCCCAGGGGGGTGCCCGATGAGCGGAACAATCCAGGGGGGCTGGCAGTTCGTGCAGATGGCCTACGGCGTGAGCGCCGCGGTGTTTGTGGGCTACACGCTTTCGGTCGTGCTGCGCTATCGGGCCGAGCGCGCCCGGCGTGAGCGCGAGGCGGCGCAAGAGGCGCAAGAGAAGAGGGCGGGCTCATGAGCGAGACGACGCGGACGGCGGGGAGCCTGGCTCCCGGCAAGACCAAGTGGTTTGCGTTGGGCGCGCTCGGCGTCGCCGGCGTCGCCTTCCTGGCCATCGCCATGGGCGGCATCGGCAGCAACCTGGTCTACTACTGGGGACCCACCGAGCTGCAAGCGGCGGGGGACAAGGCCGTCGGGGCCACCATTCGTCTGGGCGGTCTGGTGGTCGAGAACTCGATCGTGAGGGGCGCCGGCAGCTCCGGGGTCGAGTTCGACGTGATCGACCGCAAGGGCACCAAGGTCCATGTCAAGAGCGCCGGGGTCCCGCCCCAGATGTTCCGGGAGAAGATCGGGGTGGTGGTGGAGGGCACCATGACCAAGGCCGGCCACTTCGAAAGCCACCGGCTCATGGTCTCCCACAGCAACGAGTACCGGGTGCCCGGCGAGGAGCACCCGACCGACGTGGAGAAGACCATGAGGACCACCGAAGGGCTCGAGGGCAAGGCGACTCGATGATCCCGGGCCTGGGCCGCGCCCTCATCCTGCTCTCCCTTCTTCTCGGCACCGTGGGGGCCATGCTGGCTTTCGCCACTGCCCGCCGCCCCTCGCCGGCTTCCTGGGCCTGGACCAAGCGCTTGGCGTTCGCATTCTCCGGCGGCCTGGTGGCTGCCAACCTGCTGATGGTGTATGCGCTGCTGGCCCACGACTTCAGCGTCGGCTACGTGGCCCAGGTGGGCTCGCGCTCGCTGCCCGTCTGGGTCACCGTCGTCAGCCTGTGGTCGTCACTGGAGGGCTCGATCCTGTTCTGGGGCGCCATCCTCGGTGTCTACGTCTCGGTGGCCACCTGGGCCAACCGCAACCGGCATCCCGAGTACATGCCGTGGGCGATCGGCGTCTGGCTGGCTTGCGGAGCCTTCTTCTCCTTCCTGCTGGCGGGTCCGGCGCAACCCTTCGCGACCGTGCAGTTTCCGCCGGCCGACGGTCCGGGTCCCAATCCGCTGCTGCAGAACCACATCCTGATGGCGGCGCATCCGCCCTTCCTGTACCTGGGCTTCGTGGGGATGACGATCCCCTTCGGCCTGGCCTCGGCGGCGCTTCTGGCCGGCCGCCTGGGTGGCGCCTTCCTGCGGCCCCTGCGGACCTGGCTGCTTCTGCCCTGGATCTTCCAGACCCTCGCCATCGTGCTCGGCGGCTGGTGGGCCTACGAGGTCCTGGGCTGGGGTGGCTACTGGGCCTGGGATCCGGTGGAGAACGCGTCCTTCCTGCCCTGGCTCACGGCCACCGCAGCGCTTCACTCCGCCATCCTCACCGAACGCAAGGGGATCCTGAAGGGTTGGACCGTCACCCTGGTGCTGGCCACCTTCCTGCTCACCATCCTGGGCACCTTCATGACCCGCTCCGGGGTCTTCAACTCGGTCCACTCCTTCACCCAGAGCCCCATCGGCCCCACCATCCTGGCGTTCCTGACCGCCGCCCTGCTGTGGTCGGTCGGGCTTCTGGCCTTCCGCATCGACAAGCTCGCCCCGGAGGGCCGGATCGAGGACGGCAAGAGCCGGGAGGCCATGTTCCTGGTCAACAACCTGCTCCTGGTGCTCTTCACCTTCACGGTCCTTCTGGGCACCGTGTTCCCGCTCCTGGTGGAGGCGGTGCGCGGGGTGCAGATGAGCGTGGGCCGGCCCTACTTCGACCGCATGGCGGTTCCGCTAGGCGCGGCCCTACTGTTCCTCATGGGCGTGGGCCCGGCTCTACCCTGGGGGCGAGCCACCGGGGCCCAGGTCCAGAAAGCGCTCTTGCCGCCGCTCCTGGGGGCGGTGGTCGCCGCCGGACTGGGCTTGGTGCTGGGGGTGCGGAACTCCTGGACCGCTCTGACCCTGGCGTTTGGCGGCTACACCGCCCAGGTTACGCTAGGTGAGCTGTGGCTCCCCATCTCCCAGCGGCTGAAGCGGGGCACCGCCCTGGCCGCGGCGCTGGCCGAGGTCACGATGGGCGCTGGCCGGCGGCGCTTCGGTTCTTACGTGGTGCACACCGGGGCCATGCTGGTGATCGTGGCCATAGCCGTCAGCAGCACCATGGGGATCTCGAAAGAGGTCAGCCTCAAGCCCGGCGACCAGGCCCAGTTGGGACCCTACACCCTGACCTTCCTGAAGTCCGAGAATCTGACCGAGCCGCACCGGACGGCAGTGGTGGCGCGCATAGAGGTGTCCCGCGACGGGCAGCAGGTCGCGGTCATGGGCCCGCGCATGAACCAGTACGAACGGCAGCGGGAGCCGGTCGGCACCCCCGACGTCAAGAGCTTCCTGTTCCACGATCTCTACCTGTCGGTCATGAACATCAGCCCCGACGGTCAGAGCTTGGGCCTGCTGGCCCTGGTCAACCCCATGGTGGGTTGGATCTGGGGCGCCACCGGCCTCATGGCGTTAGGCGGCCTGCTGACCCTGGTGCCGCAACGGCGGACGGCGGCCGCGGAGGCCGTGCGATGAACCGCAAGGTCCTGTTGGTGGGCCTGCTGCTGGTGGTCCCGTTGCTGGGCTTGCTGCTCGCCAACCTGGGGCGCGACCCGCGCCGGGTCGACTCGCCGATGATCGGCAAGCCGGCGCCGCCCTTCAGCCTGAAGCCGGTGGCCGGCGGGGAAACCGTCTCCCTTGACGCCCTGCGGGGCAAGACGGTAGTCCTCAACTTCTGGGCCACCTGGTGCGCTCCCTGCTTCGAGGAGCACGGGGAGCTGCAAAGAGCGGCCCGCTCGCTGGGTCCCGAGGTCAGGTTCTTCGGGGTCGTCTACGAAGACGAGGAGGAGCGGGTCCGGACCTTCCTGAAGCAACAGGGCAGCGCCTACCCCTCGCTCCTCGACGACGGTGGCAAGATCGCGATCGCTTATGGCGTCTACGGTGTGCCCGAGACCTACTTCATCAGCCCCCAAGGCGTCATCACCAGCAAGTACGCCCAGCCGCTCGACGAGGCCACCATTCGCAGGGCGGTCAGGGAGGCTCAGGCTGGCACGGCTGGAGGTGCCTCATGAGGTCGATGGCCCGCCTTCTTCTCGGCGCCCTCCTGCTGGTGCCGGCCGGGGTTGCCGGCCAGACCCCAGAAGCGCTCCCCCTGCTTTCCACCGAGACCAGCGACGTGGCGCGGGTGGTAGGTCCTCCGCGCAGCCAGCCCCTGAGCGGCATGGCGCTCGACGCCAAGACCTACCAGGTGGGCGCCCTCCTTCGCTGTCCCGTCTGCCAGGGGCTCTCGGTGTCCGACTCGCCCGCGGGCATGGCCCAGAACATGAAGGGCCAGGTGCGGGACCTGCTGGCCGCCGGTTTCGACCAGGAGCAGATCCTTGCCTACTTCGAGCGCTCGTATGGCGAGTTCGTTCGGCTCCAGCCCCCGCTGCGCGGCGTGAACTGGCTGGTCTGGTTCGGTCCGCTGCTCGGTTTGCTGGCCGGCGCCGCCATCGTGATCGGCGTCCTGCGCAAGCGGGCGAGCACGGTGGCGCTCGAACCTGAGCCCGGGAGCGAGCTGCCAGGCCCCGACACCCTTCCCGACGATCCCGAGCTGCGACCCTACCTGCTCCGGGTTCGCGAGCTGGCCTACGGCTGGCCGGGCGGAGCCTCACCCGAGAAAGAGAAGGCCTGATGGACCCTGTGGTCGTCGACTGGCTACCCAGCCTGCTGGTGGTCGCCGTCGGCTTGGCCGCCGGTGGGCTCCTGGTTTGGCACCTCACCCGCCGCGGACGGCCGGCGGCACCGGTCTGGGCCGGCCCCCCGGTAGAGGCCGGAGACCTTCTGGCCAGGCGCGACGCCCTGCTGGCCCAGCTCCGCGAGCTGCTCGACACCGCCGCCAAACGTGAGCCTGAGCAGTTGGCGCGCGAGCGCTACGCGCTGGAGCTGGCGGCGGCTGGGGTGTTGCGAGATCTCGACCGGAGCGCCGCCGCCGGCCCGAAGGCCCCGCTGGCTGCCCCCGAGCCGGTGGCCCAGCAGGCACCGTTGCCTGCCGGCAATCCCGCCCTGCGCGGCTTCTTGTGGGCCTGCGGGTCCATGCTCCTGGTCGGCGGCCTGGTCTATCTGGTGAGCCAGCAGGCGACCTCGCGGCAGGAGGGCACCCCGGTCACCGGGAACGTGCCGGGCATGGGGTCGAGTCCACAGGACCCCGAAACAGCCCGCGCCCAGGCGGCGGTCGCCAAGAACCCCAACGACCTCGAGGCTCGCATGGACCTGGCCAGGGCCTACCTTGGCCGGCAGGACATGATGGGGGTTTGGAACGAGACCCAGTTCGTGCTGGCCCGGAACCCCCAGCACCCGCAGGCGCTCTCCTACCAGGCGTTGGTGCGTTTGGCGATGGGCCAGTCCGACCTGGCTCTCGAGATGATGAAGAGGGCGCTGGCCGGCGCTCCCGACTTCCTGGACGGCTACGTCCACCTGGCCCTGGTCTACGCGCGCACCGGAAAGACCAAGGAAGCGGAGGCCGCCATCGCCGAGGCGGTTCGGCGCTTCCCCGATCAACGGCCGATGCTCGAGCGGGCCCTGGCCGAGATCAAGGCCCAGACCCCGGTGGAGACCGGGTCTTCGGCCTCGGGCGAGCCGAATCCCCACGCCGTGATCCCTGCCCCCGGAGAGCTGGCTCCCGGCGCCGTTCCCGCGCCAGGCCCACCCGCGGGCGCCGGCCCGGCAGGTGCCAAACCCGCGGCGCCGGCCGCGGCGGGCCCGGCCATCTCCGGCTCCATCGCGCTCGATCCTGCTCTCCAGGGTCAGCTCGCCCCCGGGGCCGTGATCTACGTGATGGCCCGCCCAGCCGGCGTTCCGACCGGAGCCCCGCTGGCCGTCGCCCGCCTGGCAGTCGGCTCGTTTCCGCTCAGCTTTGAGCTGAGCGCGGCTCACTCCATGACCGGCGGCGAGCTTCCGGAGACGGTGCTCTTGGAGGCCCGCCTGGACGACGACGGCGACGCCGCCACCCGTACGCCGAACGATCCCAGGGCCAGGCTGGACGCGGTCAAGCTGGGCACCCGGGGAATCAAGCTGGTGCTCAAGCGGGGGCAGTGAGCCAGGAGCCGACGGCGCACAGCAACCACAGAGACACAGAGGCACGGAGGACCGACTTGCAGGAGACAACCACAACGGACCAGCGTGCGACGGCCGACGAGCAACCGCGAACCGATCGGGCACCCGGGCGGGGCGCGCGGCCGGCATTGCGAGCCGGGCTCCCGAAGGCCAACGGCTAACCAATGAGCAAACGAAGGGGCACCGAGGTCGCGACCCGCGTTCCTGCACCAGCGGTTGGCCCCGACCCGGTCACACCGGGATCGCTGGCGGGGTTGATTGTGCTGGGCGGGCTCTCCGCGCTGCTCTCGGTCTTTCTCTGGGGGCAGCTCCTGCTGGTCCGCCAAGGCGGCCTGCCGTTCTGTGGGCTCGGCGCCAGCACCGACTGCGCCACCGTCTGGAACTCACCCTTCGCCAGCGCCGTCCATCGGGTCAGCGGGGTGCCGATCGCCGGCTGGGGTCTGGTCTGGAGCCTGGTCGCCTTCGTCCTGCCCTTGCTGGGGCTCTGGCGGCGGGCCGACGGCCGGCAGCTCTCAGCGCTCATCTCCGCCATCCGCTTCACGGCGGCCATGGGCTTGGCGACCGCCGTGGCCCTGCTCGCCGTCACCGCGCTGGAGCGCGCCTTCTGCGCCGGCTGTTTTGCGACCTACCTGCTGGCGGCGGGTTATGCGGGGGTCGCGCTCTTCGGCTGGCAGCAGGCCGGATGGCCCGAGGCCGGCCGTGGCGCCGCGGTCGCCGCCATCGCTGCGTCCCTGGCCTTCATGCTCCTGCTCTACCCTGGTGCCAACACACCGCAGGCCGCCGGAGAGGCCGGACGCGATGCCATCGCCCGCGCCGGCAGCGCCGCCCCCTCCTCCGGCACCGGCGACGGCGGCCGTGACCGTGAGCTCCTGGCTCTGGTCGGTTCGCTGGAGCCGGAGCTGAAGCAGATCCTGAGCGACTCACTGTTCCTCTATCGCAACGGTCGGACTATCGTCGCGCCCAAGGCCCGGACACCGCAGGGTTCCGAGACCGCCCCCGTACGCATCACCGAGTTCACCGACGTTCGCTGCGAGCACTGCGCCGACTTGCAGAAGACGCTGGCCTCGCTCCAGCAGTCGCTCCCCCCGGGGAGCTTCACGGTGGACGCGCGGCAGTTCCCGCTGGACGCGGAGTGCAATCCCCTGCTGTCCGGCAAGCCGGCCGATCCGGTGCGTTGTCTGGCGGCCCGGGCCCGCATCTGCTTTGAGGGGCACCCGAAGGCTGGGGTCTACGCCCAGGCCCTGTTTGCGGAGCAGAAGCGACTAACGACAGAGCAGGTGTACGCCTTGGCGAGTCCCTTCATGGCGCGCAACCAGCTCGCCGCCTGCGTGGCCCTCGAGGAGACGACGAGGAAGCTCCAGGAGGACATCCAGATCGCCAGTGCGCTGGAGCCCGAGGGAACGCCGATCGTGCTGGTGAACGGCCGGCTGGGCACCAGCTTCGGCCCCTTCCTGTACGCCATGGTGCTGACCCAGGGCCAGCCGGACCACCCGGCCTTCGCCTCCCTCCCCACGCCTAACCCCAAGGCACACCTGCACTGACCAGCCACAAGAGCCTTGAGGTCCCTGGGGCCGGGCGGGTCTCGTCTCCTCCGCACCGTTCATCGCCTTACCCTCCAATGACGGGGTGTCTCCACCGCAGCGCCTGCGTCGGGTCGGCCCGAGACGCCGCGTCGTTCCGGCTCATCTGGATCGCCTGTCCGAGCGCTCCGTGGCGCCTCCTTGTTCTTGGGGCCACTGTATCGAGTACCTGCCCGCTCCCTGGGGAGACGCGCCCGTCGAACGCTTGCACAGCAAGAGCGGACCGGATGACGGGAACGGAGATCTCTGGCGCGCGTAGTGCCGAAGATTCAAGCGCTTCGCGCCGGGGCTACCCACTCATCCGGCAGCAGACTTGGTGACCGAGACCATCCGAAGCGGCTCCTCGAGCACGACGCCGACCGCATGTGGATCCGCTAGGCGCGCCGAAAGAGCCCGCACCGCGAGGTCCCGGGGCAGGCAGTTCGAGAACTTGACCCTTTCGAGACCGCTCTCGGAGACCGGACAGGTTGCCTGTTGCCAGGGAGAGTCTTGGAGGTCTGCGACGATCTTCCCGAGGTCGGCCGATTGATCGAGGAACTTGATGCAGAGATTGTCTCCGCTCGACACGGCGTACTTCCGCTCCTTAAGGAGATGCACCAGCGTCTCATTCGCGAGCTGACCTGCGAACGTCCACCAGGCAGCCTTGCGAGAGGGGCCCTGAACCAGGGTGGTTCCCGCCTCGTCGAGCCAGCCGAAGTTGGATCGGATGGCGGCCATGCGTTCGACGGCGCGCCGTGACCAGCCCTCCTCGTTCGCTCCGCCGGCAAGGACGCGCCGTATGGCCCGACACAGCCGGAAGTGCAGCGGCTGGCCGGCTCCCAACCAGCGCGACTTGCCTCCTTGCTTGACGGGCTCGACGAATGCCTCATGTCGGGACCAGTCGGGGTGCGTCACCTTCCAACTACGACCTGCGAGGAGGAGCACCGGATCGCCCTCCTTGTGTAGCAGGAAGGTGCTGTCGTGGACCCGGCCGAGCTCAGTGCGGCCGAGATAGACGGTGAAGAGGGGCTCGCTGGCGAAGACAGAGAATAGCTCGGGGTAGTTCCGTCCGCCGAACATCCGTTCGCCCTCGGGCCCGAAGGCGAGGACGCCGTTGTCGATGGCCAGGATACCCCTCGACACCATGTGGGCGACGACCGCCCGCAGATCCTCTGCTGGGATGGCAGCGAAGCCAGGAACTCGCCCAGACCACGCTTCCCACTCCGTAGTGGGTAGGCGGCCCTCCTGCAGGGTCAGCCCCAACAGTTGCTGGGTCGAGCCGCAGCTTCAGGGCGGGCGCCGAGGCCGGATGCCGATCTGCTCCAGGGCCCGGGCGAGGGCGCGCGCCGTCATGCGGTCGAATCCTGGGCTGCGTCTTCGTCCGCTTCATGGAGATGGTCCAGGGCGCGAGCAAGGGCTATCAGCTGCGCTCGAGCGACGGGGGAAAGCTCGGGGATGGGAAGCCCGGCGAGCTTCGTTCCATCGAACGGAAGACGTCCAGCAGGTATTCCCGGTCGGTCTCGCTGGGGCCCACGAACTCGAAGTTGGCCCAGGCGAGATAGGGATCGTGGTCGGGCAGCCGGGAGCGACAATCCGCTTACTGAGGGAGGAACGGATGCGGAGGAAGGGACGCCGCCTGCCGCCGGTCCATCCCGGCGAGATCCTGCGGGAGGACCTGCTGAAGCCGCTCGGGATCAGCATCAACCGCTTGGCGAGGGACCTGCGGGTGCCGGTGACGCGAATCAGCGAGATCGCCAACGGCCGGCGGGGAATCACCGCCGATACGGCTCTCCGGCTGGCCCGCTACTTCGGGACCACGCCCGAGTCCTGGATGAACCTGCAAGCCGCCTACGATCTCGATTCGGCGCAGCGGGTCTTGGCTGAGCGGATCGCTCGGGACGTGAGTCCCCGGGAGGCCGCATAGCTGGCCGATTCCAACCACCCGGCCTTCGCCTCCCTCCCCACGCCTAACCCAAAGGCGCACCTGCACTGACATATCGCCCGCCAGCCATCAGCGGTCGGCCAGCAGGAAGGGGATCTGCTTGGCGGCTTCGGGGTTCAGGAGGAGCAGCGCGCGGAAAGCACTGCGGTGCGCCTGCGGCTCCGCCGCCAGATAGAGCTGAGCGACCAGGTCCCGCCACCGAAGCAGCTCCCGACGAAGCGAGCGGCGGACGGTCGCTCGGACCGTGAGGTCCGCGAGGTTCAGGACCCGCTCGTAGGCGCTTCGTTGCCGGTCTTCGTCCCCGGTGCCGAAGAGCTTGCCGGCGCGGTTCATCTCGTTGCCGATCATCAGAATCTGATGGGCCAAGGGAAAGCCGGCCCATCGCTCGGGCGACAGCGTCGAATGCTGAACCGCCATCAGAGTGCTTCTCCTCCTCCCACCAGCGAGATGATCAGATCGCGCATCTGGGTTCCGACCGCAGGATCTTGAACGCTGTGGCAAGTGGAAGCCTCTCAGGCATTGGCGGGAGCACCGGTGGCCGTGGGCAGAAGAGCCGTCTCCTCCCGCGGGAAGCAGAGGCGGCGGAAGTTGCATCGGCGGCAGAGCTGGGGGCGCTCGCACATGGGGAAGTCTTCCAGTCGAGCCCGGTTTTCTTGGGGATCGAGCAGCAACGACTTCATGGTGCCGGCGCTCTTCTCGATGAAGGTCCGGGCGTGATCGAGCTGTCTCTGGTTTACCTGCCGCCGCACATAACGAGGTATGGCCAGATAGGCAAGCCGCGTCTCCAGCTCCTCCGCTCGGCTCACCCAGCCGGCCTGGGCGGCATAGAGCGCGTAGCCGGCGAGCTGCACCTCGCTGAAACGCCCCTCGCCGCGCCCGGTCTTCCAGTCCACGATGACGGCGCGCCCGTCGCGGTCGCGGAAGGCCACATCCATCCGCAGGTACACTGTGACCCCGGCCACCTCGAAGGACACCAGGTCCTCGACCGAGAGCCAACGCTCGCGGCCGGCGGCGTAGAGGTCGCGAAGCAAGTCGCTCTTGAAGAAGTGGCGGAGCGATCGCATCACGATGCCCACCAGGATCTTCTTGTCCTCCGCCTCCACCGGGGTCTGGTACTCGTGCTCGAAGAGCCGGAAGCGCAGCGAGCCCGCTTCGCTCTCCCGCCACTCTCCCAGCATGCGCGAGTGAACGGCGGCGTGGACGATCGCCTCTTGCTCGGTCGCCGA
Source organism: Vicinamibacteria bacterium (assembly GCA_035286745.1). Lineage (GTDB taxonomy): Bacteria > Acidobacteriota > Vicinamibacteria > Fen-336 > Fen-336 > DATECU01. The sequence goes on from DATECU010000362.1 coordinate 14,640, forward strand.
GGGAATGGCGTCCCGGGTCTTCAGGATCTCCTCGATCGTCTCGTGGACCACGTTTCCGGCCCACATGGGCAGGGCGGAGAGCCGCTTCAGCCGGTGGATCTCGGGATCGTCCACCGCGGCGTAGTAGGCGTAGTAGTAGCGCCGCCGGCAACTGGCGAAACTGTCGTGGCGGGATATCGACCAGGAGAACTCGTGACCCACCCGGGCACCATACCACGCTGACCTGGCGGGTTCGGTCCGGAGGTCGGACCTAGGCACTTGCCCGTGCGACCTCCGCGGGGTCGCCCTCGAGCTCGGCGAGGGCCGCGCCATCGGGCAGCGCTGCTTCCTCGATCGGCTCAGGCGCCAAGCAGGTGGCGACGCGCGCGAAGCGCCCGGGATCGAAGGCGGCGAGGAGACCCTCGGCTCGCGGACTTCGGGTCTCGGTCAGGTGCTCGCGGAGCAGAGCCAGGACCAGGTCGGCATCGCTCTCGTCAAGGGGCGAGGCGGCGACGTACTGGCGGTTCAGCTTGTCGAGATCGGGCTCCAGCAGGTAGACGACACCGCCGGTCATGCCCGCGCCGAGGTTGAAGCCGGTGGGGCCCAGCACCAGCGCGGTCCCGCCGGTCATGTACTGGAAGGCGTTGGCCTCCAGGCCTTCGACCACCAAACGCGGCCCTGGGCCCTCGTGGCTCTTGCGCAGGCATATGCCGAAACGGTTGCCGGCTCGGCCGGCGATGTAGGCTCGGCCGGCGCGGGCGCCATAGCCGAAGGTGTTGCCGGCCAGGGTCAGCTCACTCTCCCGGCCCTGGCCGTTCTCGGGGACGATCGCCAGCTTGCCGCCGTAGGCGGCGGTGAAGGCGGAGTCGGCGGCCACGCCCTGTAAGTGAAACTCCATCCCCTGAAGGCTGTAGGCGGCGTAGAAGTGGCCGGCGGCGCCCCGGTGCCGGAACAGCAGGCCGCC
>DATECU010000363.1:0-17221 GCA_035286745.1 Vicinamibacteria bacterium
CCTGGAGGTGAGCGCGATCGGAGAGGAGAGCTTCATTCAGGTCGCCGGCACGACGATCCACGAGCTGGCGCACTCCCTGGCCGGACCTGGTGCCGGGCACGGGCCGAGCTGGAAGGCCGCATGCGCCACGTTGGGCCTGAGGGTCGCCCAGGCCGGTGGCCAGGAGTACTCCCCGGAGCACTTCGACACCAAGGTGTGGGCGACCATCGAGGCCCTGCCGCATCCGTCCGACGGCCGCCCGCAGTTCGGCGCGCCAGGTGCGGAACCCCCGCGCCCTCGGCCTTGCCCTCTCGGCATCGGCACGCGCGGCGGAAAGTCCCGCGGGGCCGGCTCCGGGTCTCGCCTGCGCCTGTGGGTCTGTGGCTGTCCCGAGGGGACCCCGGGCCGCAAGGTCCGGGTGGCCTGCGATACCTGGGACGCCACCTGCAACCGCTGCCGAGTGGCGTACGCGCGGGCGTGAGCCCGCGGCGGGGCGTCTACCGGAAGCAGGCCGCGATGATTCTGGCGTTGAGGTGCTGCTCGCTGTCCTTGCCGTCGTGCCCATGGTGGTCCGTCACCCCGGCCAGATGCAGCTCCTCATGGAGCACGTAGACCATCCTCTCCGCGCGGGAGACGTCTGCCATCAAGGGGCAGGCGTAGGCCGTGGCCTTCACGCTCCGGCGGACGTAGGACGTCGCCCCCGAGGCCTGACAGATGGCGAGGTCGCCGGGCAGCCATTTCTCATCGCCTGCGAGGCGGACCCCGACGGCCCGGCCCACGGCCGACCTACAGGCCGACGCGTCCGCGAGGGCCTGCTCCACGGCGTCCGCGAGAGCCTCGCCCGGAATGGCCACCCGGGAGGCTTCGGCCGGGCGAGGGGGGGCTATCCAGGCCACGAGAATCACCACCCAGAGGAGGGTTTTTCCGGGCGGTAGCCCGGGCGGTAGCCCGGGGGCGACGACAGCTGGTCGGTGTCTTGTAAGTGCTGGTCGGGGCGGCCGGATTTGAACCGGCGACCACCTGCGCCCAAGGCAGGTGCGCTACCAGGCTGCGCTACGCCCCGCGATCCGAGGCGCGTATCGTATCATGCCGCTGATGCGGGGCATTCTGCTCGCCAGCCAGAACCCGGGCAAGCTGGCTGAGATGCGGGTCCTGGTTGAGGGCCTGCGGTTCCGGGTTCTGGGACCGCTCGATGTCGGCATCGCCGATGCGCCGGAGGAGACCGGCGCGTCCTTCGCCGAGAACGCGGCGCTCAAGGCGCGACACTACGCGGCGCGCTCCGGACTGCTCACGGTAGCTGACGACTCTGGGTTGTCGGTCGACGCGCTCGATGGCGGGCCGGGCCTCTACTCCAGCCGTTTCGGTGGCGAGGGAGCCAGCGACGCAGACCGAAACCGCCTGCTGATCGCGAAGCTCGCCGGAGTACCGCGCGAGAAGCGAGGGGCCAGGTTCACGAGCGCGGTGGCGGTGGCGCGGGACGGCGAGATCCTGTACCAGACCGAGGCGTCGGTCGAGGGTGTGATCGCGGAGGAGCCGCGAGGCACCAGCGGCTTCGGCTACGACCCGCTCTTCTTCTATCCGCCGTTCGGGTGCACCTTTGGTGAGGTGCCTCGACAGCAGAAGGACCAGGTGAGTCACCGCGGCCAGAGCTTCGCGCGACTGCGGCTGTTTCTGGCTGGGTATTTCGGCTGACGGGAGCGGTCAGCTTTCAGCGCTCAGCCACGAAGCGCGTTGCTGATCGCTGATGGCTGTGCGCCACGAAGGCGCTGAAGGGAGGTTTGACCGACCGAACCGAAGTGCCGTGCTACACAGGAGATGAGGGAAGGTCCCTCGGACTCGGGCTGCAGGGTCAGGGTCCAAACCGCCTCAAGCTGCGTCGGTCCAAGGATCGAGGTGGTGAGCGTTGAGGAAAAGGCGGGAAGTAACCCGTCAGGTGGGCGCTGGGAAGACGAATGAATGAACCGTCGCTAACGTGTCGAAAGCGAAGAGATGTCATCGAAACCAGGCTCCAGCTGTTGGCCTGGGACAAGCTCGGGGGGCGGCCTGCTGACTGCCCGGGTGGTGACCGGTACCCAGACGGCGTGAGCCCAGTGCAGGCTTTTGTGTGGAACGTGGGAACCTGTCGCCCCGATGTTAAGGGAGACCTCCAAGTGGACGACCCATGAGGAGCAGAGTACCGAAGCGGGGCGAAGGGGCGGACGGGTCCGTAGGAGCTGTGAGACCTGGTAATGCGGGTGGAGCAAAGGGACCCGACACCTCGGCCCTGGGACGTAGCCAACCAGCAATGGGAGGAACTGCGGCCCGAGGCAAGGCCTATGACATTCCGAAGCAACTCGTCTATGAAGCGTATCAACGGGTGAAGGCGAACCACGGAGCAGCGGGAGTGGACGGGCAGTCTCTGGCGGCGTTCGAGAAGGACCTGAAGGGGAACCTGTACAAGGTCTGGAACCGGATGTCGTCGGGCTCGTACTTTCCGCCGCCCGTGAAGCTTGTCGAAATACCGAAGGACGACGGCGGCAAGCGTCCGTTAGGCATCCCGACAGTAGCCGACCGCGTGGCGCAGACGGTCGCGAAGATGGTCCTCGAGCCGTGCGTGGAGCCGGTCTTCCACCCCGACTCGTACGGCTATCGACCCGGCAAGTCTGCGTTGGATGCGGTAGGGGTGACCAGGAAGCGCTGCTGGGAGTTCGACTGGGTCGTGGATCTTGACATCAAGGCGTTCTTCGATAGCTTGGATCACGATCTGGTCGAGCGCGCCGTGGCCCACCATACCGACGTTCCCTGGGTCCGACTGTACATCTCGCGGTGGCTCCGAGCCTCCGTTCAGATGCCGGACGGCACCCTGGAACCGCGGACGAAAGGGACGCCGCAGGGCGGCGTCATCAGTCCGCTCCTGGCTAACCTCTTCCTACACTACGCGTTTGACATGTGGATGAGGCGCACCTTCCCGCAGTGTCCGTTCGAGCGCTACGCGGATGACGCCGTAGTCCACTGTCGAAGCAAGGTTGAGGCCCAGGCGGTGAGGGAAGCCATCCGGGATCGGTTCGCGCAGTGCCATCTGGAGCTGCACCCCACCAAGACCCGCATCGTGTACTGCAAGGACGACGATCGGCCCGGGAAGCACGACCATGTTCGGTTCGACTTCCTCGGGTACACCTTCCAACCTCGACGGGCGACGAATCGCCGGGGCAAGTTCTTCGTGGGCTTTCTGCCGGCGATCAGCACCAAGGCCGCCAAGGCGGTCCGCAAGACAATCCGAGAGTGGCGTCTGGCGCGCAGCAGGAGCAATCAACGACTCGAGGACCTTGCGCGACTGGTCAACCCGGCGGTCCGGGGCTGGATGAACTACTACGGTCGGTTCTACCGGTCCCGGTGCGTTCAAGTCCTTCAACACCTCAACGGGGCCCTTGCTGCATGGGTGCGGCGGAAGTTCAAGCGGTTCCGAAACCGGGAACGGGCCTCCTTGCACTGGCTCGGCCGGATCGCGCGACGGGAGCCCAACCTCTTCGCGCACTGGCAGCTCGGCGTACGACCCGCGGCTGGGGTGTAGGAGCCGGATGAGGCGAGAGTCTCACGTCCGGTTCTGTGAGGGCGGGGGGGTGAAACTCCCCCCCGCTACTCGACACGATTCTCTCGCGCCCCTACGCTGCGTTTTGCAGCAGCTCCCTCTTGCTCAGCGTCTCGTACTCCTTGGGCGTGACCTCGGTCTCCCGGAGCCCGCCGGTGAGGTTGGCGAAGATGACGTCGTCGCGGCGCAGCTCGCCGGCCGCCACCATCTTCTTGATCGCCGCCACCGTGGTGGCCGAGGCCGGGCAACCGTCGATCCCCTCCAACTCCAGGATCATCTTCTGCGCCTCGAAGATCTGAGCGTCGGTCACCGCCTCAAAGGTGCCCCCGCTCTGATACACCATGTCGTGAAGATGGGGGTAGGTGTGAGTGGGGTCGCCGCGCAGGATGGCTTCGGCGGGGCCGGTGGGTTGGTGCACCACGTCTTGCGGTCGAGTGATCCGGGACCCCGCCCGCCAGCTTCGCACCATGGGGTCGCAGGTCGCCTGCTGGACGCACGCCAAACGCGGGAGCCGCCAGGAGAGACCCAGACGGAAGAGCTGCTGCGCGCCACGCCAGGTGCCGTAGACGCCCATGCCGCTGCTGGCCGCCTGGAAGTACCAGTGAGGAGGCTCCGGCATGTCCAGAACGCCCTCGAGATAGGCGACCTTCAGTCCCTCTCGGCGAGCGGGATTGAAGAAGCCCCGTTCGCCGGTGACGCGTTTGTTGGTGCGGGTGAAGGCCTTGGCGCACTCGTGGGCCTCGACGAAGGTGGCATCCTGCACCCAGTACACCTTGATGCGCTCGGAGGAATCGAAGTTCATGCGGTGCAGGAAGTCCCGACCCACGAAGACGTGGAGGGTGAAGCCCTCCAGTTGCTCCACGCCACAGGCGAGGGCGGTAGAGCTGTTGCCGGTGGAGGAGCAGGCAAACTCGCGGACCCCGGTCTCCTGGAAGTGGGAGAGAACGACCGAGGCCATGCGGTCCTTGGTGGTGCGGGTGGGATTCCGGGTCTCGTCCTTCAGGTAGAGCTTGTCGAGGCCCAGCAGCTTGCCCAGGGCTCGGGCATGGACGGTGGGCGTGTTGCCTTCACCTAACCAGCGCAGGTTCTCTTCGTGCCGGACCGGCAACAGATCGAAGAAGCGCTCCAGCGGATTCCGGCTCTCACGCAGCCGCACTTCCCTCAACGGATACTCGACGTCGACCATGCCCCCGCAATCGCAGACGGGATGAAAACCGGAAGCGAATTCGCGCCCACACGACTGACAAACCGACCTGTAGCGACCCATGACTCCTCCCGCGCCGGCCGCAGCGTGCTCAGCTCGCGCAGCGCTCCTTGACCGAGGCCTCAGCCGCCGCCAGTGCGCCACGCCGCCGTCCGCTCATGGTCACGTTGCCGTGGGGAATGACCAGGGTCTCCGGCGCGTCTCCCAAGAGGGCCCGGGCGAAGCGAAGAGCTTCGGTGAGCCCGGGCATGGGAACGAGCCCCAGGGTGCGCACGTCGTCGGCGGGCAGCGCGCTGACGAGGACCACGGTCACGGTATCCAGGAGGTCGCGGAGCATGAGGCTGTTGTGGGCGGCCAGGTTGTAAGACGACTGGATCGCCGCCCCGAGAGCGCCTCGGTCGGCCCAACTCATCCACTGACTCATCCCCCGGAGAATGCCGCCTCCGGACTCCGCCACCAGGATGAAGACGCCCCGCGGCGCCACCGCGTCCCTGTGATTGAAGAGGGCCTTGACGCCCTGAATGAAGTTGAGATCGTAGGGGTGACCGCCGGCCGCGGCGATCACCAGCGGCGCCTGGCGGCGCACCTCGGCGAAGGCCAGCTCGTCCGCCACCGCACAGCCGGCCTGGTGCGCCTCCTCCAGCTCGCCGGCGAAGGCATGGGTCAGGCGGTGGCGGCCGTCCAGCAGGGTGTTGAGGACGAAGACCGGGCCCACCATTCGCGCCGCCTCCAGCATGTCCTCGTGGACCGGATTGCCCGGCAGGTTGCCGCCGAAGACCGCGGGATGCACGCGAACCTCGCGGCCAAACTCCAGCACCAACCGGTGGTTGGCGATGATGGTCTCGCGGGCGGAGACCCCGGGCAGGATCGACTTTCGGCCGCCGGAGAAACCGGCGAAGTAGTGGTGGGTGATGCGCCCGGTCAGGATCCGTACCTCGGAGTCGACGACCGCCTTGTCCACCCAGACCCGGGTGCCACGGGAGGTGATCCCCAGGTCACAGAAGCCGTCGGCGCCATCGCAATCGTGGGCCCGAAAGCGGACCGACGAAGCCGCCTCCTCGCCCAGCAGGGCGCGGACTTCTTCCGGGGAGTGTCGGGCGTGAGTGCCGGTCGCACAGACGATCTCGATCTGCTCGGGGGACAACCCGAGCGACTTCAGTCGTTCGAGAAGCACCGGCAGGTAGACCCGGGCCCCGGCGACTCGGTCCTTGCCGCTGATCAGGATGGAGGCTCGCCGAGCCCCCCGACTGAGGCCGGCCAGGGAGACACCTCCCAGAGGATGATCCAGGGCATCAAGCACGACCTCGCGCTCCCCTCGGCCCCCGTCTCCGAGCGGCGGGTGAAGGACTCGCACCCCTCGGTCGGGGACTTCGACCCGCAGCACGGAATGACCGTAGGGGAGCTCGAGGATCATCAGCGACCGAAGGCCTTGGTCAGGTTCAGGGTCACGCTGCGCCCCAGGGTCTCGCCCTTGAAGCCGCGGTCGTTGGCCACCTCCACGTGGGCGTCGTCCAGGGCGTTGAAGGCTCGCAAGGACACCACGAACCCCTTGAGGTCGAGGCTCACCTGCGGATTCACCAGCAGGTAGCTCTCTTGAAGCGTCTCGCTCACCGAGTGGGTCCACACGTCGAAGCTCAATTTGCCGGTGGTGAGGTGAAGACCGGCCGAGACCTTGTGCCGCGGGATGTCGCGCTCGATCTCGACCCCGGTGGCGGCGTTCTCGAAGCGCTGGTAGGCGTAGTGCGTCGCCAAACGCAGCCGGCCGCGCTCCCAGTCGAGCCCGACCTCGAACCCCTTGCCATTCCGGTCTTCGAGGTTCTGGAACTGCTGGATCACGGTAACCGTGGGGTGCTGGGGGACGCTGCCGGCGGCCACGTTGGTGGTGACGGTGCCCACCAGGTTCAGCACCTTGGCGGTCCAGCCCTCCAGGAACAGGCGCAGGTCGGAGGAGCCAAGGCGCACCCGCCCGTGGTAGCCGGCCTCCCAGGCCTCGATGCTCTCGGGATCCAGGTCCAGGTTAGGCGCCTGATAGCCGTCCCGGTTGCCGATGCGGCGGCGGAAGTCGTAGAAGTTCTCGTTGAAGCTGGGATCGCGATGGCCGCGTCCGAAGGAAGCCCGCAGCGAATGGTCCTTGACCGGGGTCACCACCACGGCCGCGTTGGCGTCCACCTGGAGCGGAATCTCCGGGTGGTCGGACACGCCTACGGCTCCGAACAGGCTCAGCTTGTCCTTCACCACTTGCTGCTCGTCCTGCACGAAGAGGCCCCACACCGTCTGCGAGTGAGGGGTCGCGATGCTGGTGAAGGTGGAGCGCTGGTAGCGGGCGGTGCCGCCCACCGTCACCGTCGAGGTGGAGAAGGGGCGGAGCGTCTTGTCCGCGCTCAGATTCAGGGCTCGAGCACTGTCGGTCAAGGGCTGCACCGGTCCGGTTCGCTCCCGGAGCTCGGAATCCTGGGGGCTGTACGAGAGCTGGGCATGGAAGTCCGGGCGCCCGTAGGCCAGGCGGAAGTGAGGCCAGGTGAAATCGCGGGTCTGGGTGGTCACCACCGTGAGCGAGGCCAGATCGCCCTTGGTGACGCCGGCTTCGAGGTCGATCCGGCTGTCGTCGGAGAAGCCGCGCGACACCGCCGCCAGCAGGTCGCCCTTACGGATGGCGGCCGAGGGACCGGTCTCGGCGTCCTCCAGAGTGGCCCAGGTGCTGGTGTAGGTGTAGCCCCCCACCAGCTTGTACGACCAGGCGCCGGCGCGTCCGGCATGGCGGAAGCTGGCCCCCGCGGTGTCGCGGTTGCCGCCAGTGAGCGAGACCAGGGTGCCCTTCACCTCGTCCGGAGCATAGGTCGTTATGCTGATGATGCCGGCCAGGGCGTTGGTGCCGTAGATGGCGCCTACCGGGCCCTTGATGACCTCGATGCGTTTGATGTCCTCCAGGCGGACCGGAGCGTTCTCGAAGAAGGGCACCCCCGCCACCTGGAACTCCAGCCGCCGGCCGTCGATCAGCACCAGCATGTTGTTCACGAACACCTCGGAGGTGCCGCGCGCGGAGACCGAGATGTGGCCGGGGAACGACTCCAGCACGTCCAGGCCGGGGACGGTGCGGAACAGCTCGCCCAGGCTGGTGACGCCGGCGCGGCGGATGTCGTCGGGCGTCAGCACCGAGACCGACACCGGGGCCTTGGCCAAATCGATTCGAGTCTTGGTGGCGGCCACCACGATGTCCTTGTTCAGCAACTCCTCCAGGCTGATCTGGGCGTAGTCCTTGCGGCCCGAGACCGGCTCCGCCAGCGGCTGGCTGGCCGCAACCGGCGTCTGCGCGGTCAGGCTCGCGGGCACCGTCAGGATCAGAAACCAGGCCAGAAGATGACGCATAGACCCTCTCCTCTTCACTGGATCACCCGCGCCAAACGCAACAAGGCGAGATCGAACTCGGTCCCGCAGGCCTTGCTGGAAGGCAGGTTGACCACGATCTGGGGCTTGCCGCCCTGGGCTCCCACCCCGAAGGCGAGACCCCGATCCACTTCGTCCAGGCTGGTGGCCACCGCCAGCACCTGCCGCGATTCGCAGACCCGCTTGATCTGGCCGATCTCCTCGCGGCTGAAACCGGGCATCACGTAGGCGGCGGCCCAGCGCCGCTCACGCAGCGTCTGGTCCAGGGCGTCCGCGGTCACCTCCTCGAAGGTCACCGGCAGACCGCTCACCGTGCGGTCGGGCAGCGCCCGGACCGCCGCCAGCAGCTCCTCGGCGGGCCCCCGGCCGGCCTTGGCCGGCACCACGATAGCGATCCGGACCTGATCCCCGGCCCGGGTCTTCAGGTTGCGGTCGTAGGTCAAGGCCTTGAGCAGCAGGGGGACCTGGATGTCGAAGGGAGCGGTCGCCCCTCCGGCCCGGGCGGGAACCGCGATCGCCAGCGCGACCGCGAGCAAGGCTACGCGTCTCATGGTCCTTCTCCTCCTCACGCCTTGCCGCCGGCGGCGCGCCGGGGCACGAAGGCCACCGGCGGGGCTGCCGTCATCCGCGGCGCCTGATCGATGTGGAAGCGGGCCACCATCTCCTGCAAGGCCTCGGCCTGCACCGCCAGCTCCTGCGAGGACGCGGCCAGGCGCATGGAGCCCGAGGTGTTCTGGTGGACCATGTCCTTCATGCGTTCGGCGGCGCGCACCACCTGGTCGGCGCCCGAGGACTGCTCTTCCATGGCGGAGGCGATCTCCTGGGTGATCTCGTTGAGCTTGGAGATGGCCTGGTTGATCTGCTCGCTGCCCGCCGACTGCTCGGCCGCGCAACCGTCGATCTCCTTGGAGATCTCCGCCACCGACTTCACCGTCTCGTCGATGCGGCCCAGGGCTTTCGACACCTCCTCGGTGCGGGTGAAGCCCTGGACCATGACCTGGGTGGAGCGGTCCATGTTGGCGACCGTGGCCTGCACCTCGCGCTGAATGCCCTGAATCAACTGACCGATCTCGCTGGTGGAGCGGGCGCTGCGTTCGGCGAGCTTGCGCACCTCGTCGGCCACCACCGCGAAGCCCACGCCGTGCTCTCCGGCGCGGGCGGCCTCGATGGCGGCGTTCAGCGCCAGCAGGTTGGTCTGGGTGGCGATGTCGGTGATGACGCCGATGATCTTGCCGATGCTCTCGGCACGCAGCCCCAGGGCCTGAATCAGCTTGGCGTTGTCCTCCATGGTGGCCCGGATGTCGCCCATGCCCTCGGACGCCTTGCCCATGGCCCCACGACCCTCGACCACCGCCTCGTTCGAGCGCCGCGCCATCTCGTTCAGCCGGCCGGCGATCTGGGCTATGCGTTGGATGGAGCGGACCATCTGCTGGATAGAAGCGGCGGTCTGGGTCACCGAAGCCGCCTGGGCCGAGACGTTGCGCCCAACGTTTTGGATGTTGGAGCCCATCTCGTGCATGGTCGAGGTCATCTCCTCGACCGCGGCGGCCGCGCTCTCACCACTTCGCGCCGATTCCTCGGCCGAGGCGGCGATGGCCCCGCTGGTGGCGGCCACCTGGTCGGAAGCCTCGCGCAGGCGGGCGATCATGTCCTTGAGGTTCGCCGCCATCCGGGCGATGGACTGGCCCAGCACGTCGCCCTCGCCCTTGGACTTCACGTCCGCCCGCAGATCGCCTTCGGCGATCCGGCTGGCGATGTCGGCCATGTCCCGGAGGTAGCTGAGCATCTGGTTGAAGGCCTGGGCCATGGCGTCCTTCGCCGAACGGGGGTCGATCTTGCCGGTGAACTGGCCCTCGGCGATGCGCCCGGCGGTGAGCGCCATCTCCGAGAGGTACTCGGTCATGCGCCGGAAGGCGTCGGCCATGGCCCCGATCTCGTCGTCGGAACGGGCCAGGATCTCCTGGTGCACTTCGCCCTGGCTGATGCGTTCGGCGACCTCTGCCATCTCCACCAGAGGCTTGGAGAAGCGCTGGGCCATGAGCGCCGCGGTGCCGCCGATGACCACGGTGGTGATGAGGCCCAGGATCAGGAACTGCCAGAACAGGGCGTTGACCGCGGCCAGCGCGTCGCTCTCTTCCTCGCGCGCCACCGCCACCAAACGCTGGCCGGCATAGCTGCCGAAGCCGGCTTCCGCCGCCCAGCCCACCAGGAAGCTGCGCCCGGTCTCGCGTTGGGTGTAGGAGAAGGAGCCGCGGCTCAGGGTGGAAGACGCCGTCTGCCGCGCCATCTCTTCCACCAGGATGGTGTCGTCGGCGCCTCCGCGCCCGGCAGCCAGGATGCGGCCCTTCTTGGGATCCAGGATCAGCAGCTCGCCGCTGCGCCCGAATTTCTCCTTCTTGGCCAGGCCCTCGTCGAAGAGGGCACCCCAGTTCACCCAGGAGGCCACCACCCCCATCAGCCGTCCGGAGGCGCGGTCCTTCAAGGGGGCGGAGAAGACGACGGTGAGCGCGCCGGTCTGGGACGACTTCAACACCTCTGGGGTGAAGTACACGTCGCCGCGCAGGGCACCCTTGAACCAGTCCTCGGCGCCCTCGTTCTTGCCCAAGAGCGAGGAGTCCGATGACCCCGCCACCACGCCGGCAGCGTCGGTCACCGAGAAGAGCGTGTAGACCGGGGCGTAGGTCCGGACCATGGCGGCCAGGACCTCCGACTTCTGTTCGGGCGCGGCGATGTCGACACCCAGGACCGGGTTTTGGGCGATGACCTGGATGTCGCCGTAGCGGTCGAAGAGGTTCCGAGAGAGCTTGTCGACAGCCGAGGCCGCCCGGTCCTCCAGGGCGCCCTTGACCTTTCCGGTCAGCGACTTGCGTCCGTTGTCGTAGGCCAGGAAGCCGAACACACCCAGGGGAACCAGGGCGACTCCCAGAAGGACCAGGGCCAGCTTGCGCTGGATTCCGCGGGGAAGCTTGAGCAGCACGCTACACCTCGCAACAGACGGCTGGTCCTTCAAGAAACGTTCCTGGCCGAAACTCCCTGTTTCTGGGGGCATTGGGAGCGTTTGGTGTCGAGTGCTTGTCAAAGTGGCCGAGCGCGGCCTGCCAGTCTGGCAGCCCGTCGCTGAGGCGGCTGTTCCGGCCGGGGTGGGCTCGCGGGGACGGGCTCACGCCGGCAGGCGGCGAGGCCTCACAATCCCAGGATGGACATCGAGAGGAAGATCCGCCTCTGGCTTCTGCTCTTCATGGCCGGCCTGCTGCTGAGCGGCCTCACCGCCTTTCCCCTGGAGTGGGAGACCCGCCTCCTCGACCGCTGGGCGCACGACCCTGGGGTGGGCATTGCCGGCCGCTTCCCCGAGCTGGCCGCCTGGCTCGCCCGGGTCCACGAGGGCCTGCGCGAGACCTACGCTCGCTACCCGTTCGTGGCCTACGGGACCGACTGGCTGGCCTTCGCCCACCTGGTGATCGCGGTGGCCTTTCTGGGCCCGCTGCGAGATCCCGTGCGCAACGTTTGGGTGGTGGAGTTCGGGATGATCGCTTGCGCCCTGGTCATCCCGCTGGCCCTGATCGCCGGGCCCCTGCGCGGGATCCCCTGGTTCTGGCGGGTCATCGACTGCTGGTTCGGCTTGCTGGGACTGGTCCCGCTGGTCCTCGCCTATCGCTTGATTCGACGCCTCCCGGCGACGCCTTCGACGCAGGCCTGACCCCTACCACTTGGGGCGGCAGGTGGCGGTCACCCCAAGGCGAGGCCAAGTCCCGCTAGAGGGGTTGCGTACAGTGCGCGGCGCCTACCACTTCGGTCGGCAGGTGGCGGTGACCCAGGGGGGAAGCCGTTCGGCGCCGGGGTAGAGCAGCCTCTTCTCGCCACGGTGGACTCGGCGCCAGGCGGTCACGGCATCCTGGAGGGTCTCGAAGCCCTCAACCAGCTCGAAGGTGGCGCCGGGCACGTTCACCGACCAGTAGGCGGGCATGGGGTCTTCGCGCAGCGAATAGCTCACCCCGCCCGGTCTGCTGACCCGATAGAGGAAGTACCGAGGCGGGCCCTTGGGTCCGAACTTCTTGGCCAGCGCGGCGCCCAGGGCGGCGAAGTCCAGGTAGGGAGCCGGATGCGGGCGGTAGGCGCGCATCTCGCCCTCGCTGGGGGCGCCACCGACCGAGGGGCCGCATTCGAGATCGGTGTCGGCCAGCAGCCGCTCCAGCATCACCTGCGGGGCCTTGCCCTTGACCTCGACCGCGGTGTCGAAGCGGGGCAGGGTGGGCTGTCCCGCCAGCAGGCGCTCGACGTGCTTGTCGATGTTGAGCTGGAGTCGGTCTGAGCGCTTTGGCTCGGCGGGCGTGGGAGATGGGGTGGCTACCGGAGCCGGCGAGGACTGGGGCATCGCCGCGGCGATAGCCCCTCCCCCGAGAATGGCGAGAAACGCAGCCCAGCACGCCAGCAGCCCGCGGCGGGAGATGGGAAGGCGAGACGGGTTCTGGAAAGCGCGACCCATGCTGGGTTGGACGCGTGCGCTCCCGGGCCGGTTTGATCCCCGCAGGATCGCGCGGCCCTTGGGTTCTTGAGCCAACGGTTGAGCGGCACCCGACTCGCGCGCCGCCGGCGCGAGGTCGACGACCCGCTTACAGCTCCTTGAAGGACTTGAGCAGGCCCTCGGCCTTGGCGGCATCGAGCTTCAGGATCGCCTCATCTCCCAGGCGTCGGGCGTGGTAGGCGCCGTCCTTCTGACCCACCTCGAACCAGGCGGCCGGCTTGCCGCCCGCAAAGCGCAGGTTGACCTTGAGGGCCGGCCTGTCCAGTCCGTAGTTGGCCGGGTCCTTCGGGCTGTCCACAAACTCCTGGGCCTCGACGCCGCCGATGGCAAAGAGCGCGTCCTGGACCTTGTTGGTGTCGAGGTCCTTGGTCTCCGGCGCCGTCTTCTTCCACTTGGGGGTGTCGACGCCGTCCTTGTCCTTGGTGGTGCTCTTGGCGAAGGCGCGCTTGCCGCCCTCCACCTCCACCTCGAAGCCCTCGACCTCGTAGGTGGCCACCTCGTACAACCGTTTGGCGCGAAGCTCCTTCATGCCCTTGGCCAGGTCGTCGACCAAAGCTCCCGGAATCACCACCACCAGTCGCGAGGCCGCATCCCGGGCGTGGTAGGACTTGTCCTTGGGGCTGGACCCGATCTCCAACCGCTTGTTGGTGCCGTCGCCCAGGCCCAAGCTCACGGTGCGCACCGGCTTGTCGAGGCCAAACGGCTTCAGGTCCTTGGCCTCTTCGGCGGCCACCTCGTCCATGCGCAGGCTTTCCAGGTTGCCCACCAGGCCATCAACCGTCCAGCGCCCGGCACGGGTCTTCAGGGGTGCGACGAAGGCCCAGTCCCCGGCCTGGTCCTTGGCCAGGCTGAAAGAGCCCTCGGGTCCGCCGATCTGCAGGCTCCTCACGTCGTCGCGTTTGACGTGGAGGACGCTGCGATCGCGCAGGTCGAAGGGCTTCTTGTTGAACGAGCCCTCGAGATAGGCGGGAAGCGTGAACACCCGGGGGGCTGCCGGCAGCTTGGCGTAGATGCCGTCGCCGGCCGGCGCGGCGTCCCCCAGCAGGAGCGTGAGCGGCTCCGTCTGGCCCTCGATCGCCCACTCGACGGCGAGCTTGGGGGGTTCCAGGCCGAAGTCGGCCAGCGCCGAAGCGCTGTCGGTCACCACGGCCTCGATCTCCAGGGACTCCAGCGAGGAGAGGATGGAATCGACCGCCTCCCCGTCGGCGGGGGCGGCGCTGGGGGCGGTGAGGCGCCAGCCCGAAACCTCCTTCACCAGACGAATGGCGTCGGTCCCGGCCGGGAGCAAGCGCAGCTCCTTGGCCTTGGCCCGCTCGAAGCCGAACACCTTCTCCTTGGGCTTCTCGTCCTTGGCAGGCTTCTTGGAGTCGACGAAGTAGGCGTAGGCGGCGAGGCCGGCCAGGACCACCAGAGCAACAGCCGTCTTGCGGAAAGGTGAGGTCATGACGTCACGCTCGCCGCCGCCACCAACTGGCGATTCCGAGGAACACGAAGAGACCCGGCAGGCCCAGCAAGCTCCCCAGGACCAGCAGGCGATGGGTGGCCGAGCCGGCGATGACCGACAACCGATGGCTCTCCGGATCGCGGGGGCGGATCGAGATGAGATCCGACTCGCCGGACAACCACGCCATGACGTTCAAGATCAGGTTCTGATTGCCTTGGAAGGCGAGGGAATCGTTGGAGACAAAGTCGGCGTCGCCGAAGACCACCACCCGGGCTTCCGGCGGCTTCGGTTCCTCGGCCCCCGGCGAAGGTGAGGGCGAGGGCGACGGGCTGGGCCCGGTTGGGCTCAGGGTGGCTGCCACCGCAATGGACACCGGCCCCTTCTTGTCCCTGCCTTCCTTGAAGTCGATCGGCTCCTTCAAGGTCAGGTTGGTGGTGGCCCAGGAGGCGTCCGAGCTCTGGATCAGGTTCTGGGCGGTCACCCCGGGCTTGCTGGTTCCGGCAGTCACCGAACGCGCGCTGTCGAAGCGAGTGGAAAAGGGGAACTCGCGCGTGATCTCGTGGAACGGGTACTGCTCCACCAGGACCCGCTCGGCCGCCACGCTGACGATCCCCTGCGCGGTGAGCTGGGTGTAGAGCTCGAGGACCAGGTCGGGCCCGGCCTCGATGTTCCATTCGCCGAGAAGGCCCGAGAGGTTGGGAAGCGGACCCTTGAAGTCGGGCTCGAACATCACCAGCGCCTTGCCCCCGCCGGTGACGAAGGCACCGAGGGCCGCGATCGACTCGGGCAAGAGGTCCTTCTCGGGCCCGGCCACCACCACCAGGGAGCAGGCGTCCAGCACCTTGGCGTCTCGGGACAGCGCCACGTCCTTGGTCTCGTACTGGCTGGCCTCCAGGGCAGCCTTGAGGCTCGAGTAGCCGCGAGGGCCGGTGTCGGTGGTGCTGCGCTCGCCCTCGCCCTTCAGGAAGCAAGCCGCCTTCTTGCCCTCACGTGTGACCTTGATGAGGGCGTTCGTTATGTCCTGCTCGCCCCCGGCGGTGATCAGCTCCCGCTTGCCGCGGTACTCGAAAACCAGGGTCGGCACCGCCTTGACCTCGAACTGGCGGGCCCGGGCCGGCTCCTTGCGGGCGTCGATGTCCTGCACCTTGAGGCGAGGGGAAAGCGCCCCATACTCGCGCAGGCGGTCCTGGATGTCCTGCCGGTACTGCGCCGTGCGCTCGTCCTGCACGAAGAAGTGGGTGACCTTGAGATCGTCCTTAAGACCGCTTACCAGCTTCCGGGTCTGATCCGACAGGGTGTACTTGCGGTTCTTGGTGAGGTCCCAGCGGGCGGTGTTGCGGTTGACCAGGTAGTTGCCGACTCCCAGGATGGCCAGCACGATCGCAATCAAAGCGGCCGTGTTGCCCCCATAACGCAGTTGGCGCCGCCCCACCAGGGCGGCGATCTGCTCGAAGAAGAGCACCAAGTGGAGCAGGATCAAAAGCAGCCCGGCCAGCAGGTACACCTGGGGGCGGCCCGGGAGCTTGGTTGCGATCCAGGGGATCTGGGACAGGACGGCCACCAGCAGGCCGATCGGCGTGAGGAGATGAACCAGCTTGTTGCGCATCAGGCCCTCCACCGCTGGCTCTCCACCGACTGCTGGGCGAGGAAGAGCCCGAAGAAGGTGAAGCTAAGGTAGAAGACCACATCCTTGAGGTCGAGCACGCCCTTCATCAGGTCCTCGCTATGCCGCACCAAACCCAGGTAGGAAAGGACCGGCTGATCCAGCCAGCCCAGGATCCAGATGCCGAGCAGAAGGCCGAAGGTGAGGCTGCCGGCGATGATCTGGTTCTTGGTCACCGTGGAGAGGAAGAGACCGATGCTGATGAACGAGGCCCCCAGCAGGAGCAGAGCCAGGGCCCCGGTCAGAAGCTGCCGCCAGTCAGGCGCGGCGATGGCGTGGGTCCAGAGCACAGCGAAGTTGAGGAAGCCGCTCGCCAACATCACAGCGTAGAGGGAGAGGGCGCCCAGGAACTTGCCCAAGACCACCTGGAGGTCGGTCAGCGGGGCGGTGGCCAGAAGCTCGATGGTGCCCTGCCGCTTCTCCTCCGCGAACAAGCGCATGGTGAGCATGGGAGTGAGGAAGAGGGTGACCACCGCCATGTTGTGAAGCACCGGCGCGATCAGACGTTCGTTGAAGGAGATGCCGCCTCCGGCCCCGCCGTAGGGAGACATGGCACTCCGCTCGGAGGCTTCAAGCACGTAGCTGAAAAGGAGGGAGAAGAACCCCCCGAAGAGCAGGGCCCAGATGAAGAGCGCCACATAGGCGATGGGGCTGCCGAAGTAGTGGCGCCACTCCTTCTGGACGATGGCCCAGATGTTGCGCATCGCGATCAAGCGTTCACCTCCGTGGGTTCGGCGACGGCGGACGACGAGGCGGCGGCCTCGGTCGTCGTCAGGTGCAAGAAGATCTCCTCCAGGCTCATGCCCACCGGCTGCAAGCCCAAGAGGTCGAAGCCCCGGCCAACCAGAGTTCGGGCTACCTCGGCTCGGGCGTCCTGGCCCGAGTCGGTCTCCACCTCGAAGGCCAGGCTGCCGGCTTCCCCGGTTCTGGGTTGGACGCCGATCACGCCCGGCACGCCGCGGAGGGCCGCCTCCACGGCGCCGGCCTCACCGCGAACGTCCACCCGTAGGGCGCCGGCGCCCCGCAGCCGGTGGGTCAGGTTGTCCGGCGTGTCCTCGGCGACCACCCGGCCCTTGTTGATGATCACCACCCGGCCGCAGGTCATGGAGACCTCGGGCAGGATGTGGGTGGACAGGATTACCGTGTGGTCGCCGCCCAGGCCCTTGATCAGCTCGCGGGTCTCGATGATCTGTTTGGGGTCGAGGCCCGCGGTAGGCTCGTCCAGGATCAGCACCTCGGGGTTGCCCAGAATGGCCTGGGCCAGGCCCACCCGCTGGCGGTAGCCTTTCGAGAGCCGTCCGATCAGCTTGCCGCGGACCTCGCTCACCCGGCACTTCTCCATCACGTCGTCGATCCTGGGCTTCCGGGCCTTGGCCGGTATGCCCTTGATCTTGGCGCAGAACTCCAGGAAGCCCAGCACGTCCATGTCGGGATAGAGCGGCGGGGTCTCCGGCACG
>DATECU010000364.1:0-20782 GCA_035286745.1 Vicinamibacteria bacterium
CGGGCCGGCGCGTCTACCGAGATCAGGCCCCGAGGACCTCGATGCCGAAGGCCCGTGCGCCAGCGGCCAGGGCGTCGTCATGGGTGGCCATCACCAGCGGGCCTATCCGATCTCGCCAGACCAGCGCGGTGGCCAGGTGCAGGGCGTCAAGGGTGCCCAGCGGCACCGGGAGCGGATCCGACGCGCGAGACAGGATTGGCCGCCGCAGTAGAACCAGATCGACTGCTTCCAGGCACTCTGTTACCCCGAGGCGGCGGGAAGCGGCCTCCTCCACCGACAGGGCCCCCTGAAGGCGCAAGCGGTCGATGTCCGTAGCGCCTCGACCGCCAGCAACTCGATCGAGGCCAGCGCCTCATAGGCGAGGAGATCCTTGAGAGCATCGGGTTCGCCCAGGACGAGGCGCTACAGCGCCGAGGTGTCGAGATAGACGATCACCTCGAGGCTCGGTCCTGCAACAACACCTGGAGGCTGTCTGTGAGCGGGGAGAGGGGCGGTGGCAAGCGGAGATCACCAGGTTTGCGGGTCGCCCTCCGGATCTCCAGCGGCGCCTCGACGTCGCAGGGGACAATCCGAGCTATCGGCGTGTTTCGGTCCAGGACGGTCAGGGCGCGCCCCGCCCGGACCCTGCGCAGATGCCGGCTGAGATTCGCCCTCAGGTCCGCAATGCCCACCCTGCTCATGGCCTGATCATGGTCACGGGTGGTCATATCGTCAAGTCGCCTTTGATGTGCGGATCCGCGGGCTGCCACCCCTACCGCACCCACACCGTCTTGACGTTCACAAACTCGCGGATGCCGAGGACCGACAGCTCGCGGCCGTAGCCCGAGTCCTTGATGCCGCCGAAGGGGAGACGGGGGTCGGACTTGACGAAGCCGTTGACGAAGCAGGAGCCGGCATCAAGAGCGGTGGCGGCAATGCGCTCGCCGCGAGCCAGATCCTGGGTGAAGACGGCCGCACCCAACCCGAAGGCGGTGTCGTTCGCCACTCGGATGGCCTCGGCCTCGTCCTTGACGCCGATGACCGCCGCCACCGGCCCGAACAGCTCCTCGTCATAGGCGGGCTGGCCGCGAGCTACGTCGGTCAAGACGGTAGGCGGATAGAAGGCGCCGGAGCCTTCGGGCACGCGTCCGCCCAGCAGCAGACGCGCACCTCGCTCGCGGCTCCGCGCCACCTGCTGGTGCAGCTCGTCCCGGAGGTCGCGGCGGGCCTGCGGCCCGAGGTCCATCCCCGGCTCCAGCGGATCCCCCATCCGCTTGGCCTTCATCTTCTCGACCAGAAGCTCCTCGAACTGCTTCCGAACCGCGTCGACCACGATGAATCGCTTGGCGGCAATGCAGCTCTGGCCGCCGTTGATGAGGCGGGCGGCCACGCACGACTCGACCGCCAATTCCAGGTCCGCGTCCTCCAGAATCAGGTAGGGATCGCTGCCGCCCAGTTCCAAGACCGTCTTCTTGAGATGGGCCCCGGCCTGGGCCGCCACCGCCCGACCGGCGGGGGTCGAGCCGGTCACGGTCACCGCCTTGACCTCGGGAGCCGCGATCAGGCCGGCCACCCGATTCGAGCCCACCAGAATTGTCCGGAAGATGCCGGGCGGGAAACCCACGCCCAGAAAGACGTCCTCGATAGCCAGGGCGCAGCCGGAGACGTTTGACGCGTGCTTGAGCAGGACCGCGTTGCCGGCCATCAGGCTGGGGGCCGCAAAGCGGAAGACCTGCCACAGCGGGAAATTCCAGGGCATCACCGCCAGCAGCACACCCAACGGCCGGTAGGTGATGAAGCTGCGGCTGGCGTCGGTGGCGACCACCTGGTCGGCCAGAAACCCCTCCGAGTGCTCGGCGTAGTAGTCGCACACCCAGGCGCACTTCTCGGCCTCGGCCCGTCCCTGGGCCAGGGGTTTGCCCATCTCGACCGCCATCAGGTGGGCCAGGTCCTCGGTGTGCTGGCGGAGCCTCACCCCGGCCTTGTGCATCAGCGCCGCCCGTTCGCCAAACGACGTGGTCGCCCACTCGGCTGCGGCGCGGCTGGCCAGGGACAGGGCCCCCGTCACCGCCTCGGGCGATGTCTCCGGGTATTCGCGGATCAGCGCCCCGGTCGCCGGGTTGGTGGACAGAATGGGCATGGCGACACTCGAATGTAGCACGACGGAGTCGATCAGCCCTCGGCGATCGGCGCTCGCCGACCTGGGCTATCGACTCCCGCGAGGGGCGGCGTGACTGCTCGCTCCGTCGCCGACGGTGCCGTTGTTCGTTGCTCATAGCTGACTGCTGATCGCTGATCGCCTCTCCTGTGGTAGCTTCATTGGATCCATGTCAAGCGAGGCTCCGCGCCACAGCAATCGGCTGATCCACGCCAGCAGCCCCTACCTCTTGCAGCACGCCCACAACCCCGTGGACTGGTACCCCTGGGGCGAGGAAGCCCTCGCCAAGGCCAAGACCGAGGACAAGCCCATCCTGCTCTCCATCGGCTACTCCGCCTGCCACTGGTGCCACGTCATGGAGCGCGAGTCCTTCGAGGATCCGGAGATCGCCGGCATCCTGAACACCGACTTCGTGCCCATCAAGGTGGATCGCGAGGAACGCCCCGACCTTGACGACGTGTACATGGCCGCCACCCTGGCCATGAACCACGGCCAGGGCGGCTGGCCGATGACGGTGTTCTTGACGCCCCAGCAGGAGCCGTTTTACGCCGGCACCTACTTCCCACCCCGGGACACCCACGGTCGGCCGGGGTTCCGCACTCTGCTGCTGCGCATCGCCGAGCTGTGGCGCACCGAACGCAACGATCTCCGGTTGCAGGCGGCGGAGCTGACCCGCCGACTCCGCGACAACACCCGGCCCTTGCCGGGCATCGCGCTAGGCGAGGCCGAGCTCAGGGCGGCCCTGGACCAGCTGGCGAGCGACTTCGACCCCCGCTGGGGCGGCTTCGGCCAGGCACCCAAGTTCCCGCCGGCGACCGCGCTTTCGCTCCTGCTCCGCTGCCACCGGCGTCTTGGCGATGCCCACGCCCTCGACATGGTGGTGAAGACGCTGGAGATGATGGCTCGGGGCGGCATGTACGACCAGGTCGGCGGCGGCTTCTGCCGCTACTCGACCGATGCTCAGTGGCTGGTGCCCCACTTCGAGAAGATGCTGTACGATAACGCCCTCCTGGCCCGAGCCTACCTCGAAGGCTATCAGGCCACCGGCCAGGCGTCGTTCGCACGGGTCGCCGGCGAGATTCTCGACTACGTCTTGCGCGAGATGACCTCGCCCGAGGGGGGCTTTTTCTCGGCGACCGACGCCGACTCCGAAGGCGAGGAAGGCCGCTTCTTCGTCTGGACTCCGGATCAGGTGCGTGAGGCGCTGGGCGATGCCGAACTGGCCCGCCGCTTCTCGGCCTTCTACGACATCACCGAAGACGGGAACTGGGAAGGCAAGAGCATCCCCCACGCCCCGGCCTCGCTGGAGACGGTGGCCGGCCGCCTCCACCTGACGCCTGACGAGCTCGATCAATCGCTCGACCAGGCTCGGTCGCGGCTCTACGAGGCTCGGCGCCTCAGGGTCCCCCCCGCCCTCGACGACAAGGTGGTGACCTCCTGGAACGGGCTGATGATGGGCGCTCTGGCCGAGGGCTCCCGGGTGCTGGGCGAGCCCCGGTACCGGCAAGCCGGCGAGCGGGCCGCCGACTTCCTGCTCCGCGCGCTGCGCGATCCCGGGGGGCGGCTGCTCCGCACCTACCGAGCTGGCCGGGCGCAGGTTCCCGCCTTCCTGGAAGACCACGCCTTCCTGGCCGAGGGTCTTCTCGACCTGTACGAAGCCGGCGCCCCGGAGCGCCTTCTCCACGAGGCGACACGCCTGGCTGGCCGAATCCTGGAGCACTTCCCCGCCAGCGGGGGAGGCTTCTTCGCCGCCGCCGCCGATCACGAGACGCTCATCCTGCGCCATCGCGACGGCCACGATGGCGCCCTACCTAACGCCAATGCGGCAGCGGCGCACTTGCTGGCCCGGCTCTCCCACCACCTGGACCGCAGCGATCTCCGCGAGCAGGCGGCAGCGGCGCTTCGGGCCTGGGGCAAGGCGATCGCTCGCCATCCCCGGGCCTTCGCCAAGAGCTTGCTGGTGGTCGACTTCCTGCTCGAGGGTCCGCTCGAGCTGGCCCTGATCGGCCCCCAGGACACAGACGACACCGAAGCCCTGCGCCGGGCGATGGGCCGGCTCTTCCTCCCCCACCGCATCATCGCCCACCACGATCCTGTGCTGGGTCCAGCATCGCATCCGCTGCTCGCCGGAAAGGGCCTGATCGAGGGCAGGGCCGCGCTCTACGTCTGCCGTGACTACGCTTGCCGGAAGCCCCTGACCGACGCCGCCGAGGTCGAAGCGGCCCTGGCCACGCCATCTCCCTCCGCACCGGCGTCGCTGCTCAGCTCACGCCTCCCGGGTCACGCCACCCGCGACGCCACCGCCACCTACGCGGCTCGCGGCGCGGCGCGGGGCCTGGCCCCCGGCTACGCGCCGCTCGGCCACTCCGGTCTCATCGTGAGCCGGGTCGGCTTCGGCGCCTATCGGGTCGACGACGAGGCGCCGGAACACCGCCAGGCTCTGGCCCAGGCCCTGCTCGCCGGCTGCAACCTGATCGACACCTCGACCAACTACGGCGACGGGGCCAGCGAGCGCCTGGTGGGCGAGCTGCTTCACGAGCTGGTCCAGATGGGCCGGCTGCGCCGCGAGGAGGTGGTGGTCGTCTCCAAGATCGGCTATCTGCAAGGGGAGAACTACGCCCTGGCCCGCAAGCGGGCCGAGGCCGGCCGGCCCTTTCCCGAGGTCGTCGAGTACGGAGAAGGCCTCTGGCATTCGATCCACCCCGAGTTCCTGGCCGACCAGCTCGACCGCTCGCTCGGTCGCCTGGGCCTCGCCACCCTCGACTTGTGCCTGCTCCACAACCCCGAGTACTTCCTGGCCGACGCCGTCCGCCTGGGTTATGCGGACGCGGATCGGCTGCGCCAGGAGTTCGAGCGCCGGCTGACCGCCGCCTTCGGCTACCTGGAGTCGCAAGTGACCGCCGGCCGCCTGATCGGCTACGGCGTGTCCTCCAACACCTGCGTCAGGCCCCCCGACGACCCGGAGGCGACCTCCCTCACCAGCATGTTGGCGGCGGCCGAGGAAGCCGGCGGACCCGGCCACCACTTCCGGCTCCTGGAGCTGCCCTTGAACCTCTTCGAGCCGGGTGCCGCGCTGGAGGAGAACAGCGGACCCGACCGCCGCCAAACGGTGCTGGAGTACGCCAAGGCGAGGGGGATCGGCGTGCTCGCCAATCGCCCCCTCAACAGCTTCCCCGAGCCCGGACTGGTGCGTCTGGCGGACGTCGCGGTGCCCGAGACCCGGGTGGCGCTGGAAGAGGTCCTGGGCCGGATCGCCGCCCTGGAGACCGAGTATCGGGACACCATCGCCTCCGAGCTCCAGGCCGCCGAGAAGGGACTGCCGCCCGCCGAGTTCTTCCGCTGGGGTGAGAGCCTCAACGACATACGGGGACGAGCCCGGGGCCTCGATCACTGGCGAGAGATCGAGGCCCAGGGAATCCTGCCCCGGCTCAGCCGGGCTCTGCGCACGCTCGATGCCAACCTGGCGGGGCCTCCCGCCGAGCGCTGGAGGGCGTGGCGGGCTCGCTATGTGCCGGAAGTCCAGCAGGCCTTGGGCGAGCTGGCACGCCAGGCCGCGGAGCGCAGCCAGGCGACCAGCCGCGCCGTGGCCGCGGCCCTTGCCCCGCTCCTGTCGCCCCAGCAACGGGGCGAAAGCCTATCTCGTTTGGCGCTGTGGACGGTGGCCCACACGCCCGGCGTCAGCGCCGTCCTCTGCGGTATGCGAAAGCCCGCCTACGTGGCCGACGCCTTGGGCATCCTGGCCTGGCCCCGTTTCCCGCGGGCCCTGGCTGCCTACCCGGCGGCGGCCAAGGTCAGCTTGCAGTAGGCGCCTACTCGCCGCCGGACGCCAGAGCGGCGGCCTGCTCCACCAGTCCGGCCAGGCCTTCCAGAACCCCCGCCGCCACCTGCACCTGCGTGCCTGCCGCCTTCCAGTCCCGTTGCTCCAGCGCCTCACGAATGCCGGGCAGCGTCTTCACCCCGTAGCCGGTGTAGAAGCCGGGGGCGTAGACCTGGTGTTGGAACCAGGGACGCGAGGGAAGGCCGTGCTGCCGGGTCAGGCTCGGCTCCAGGCTTCGAAGCAGCCGGTTGAGCGCCCGCGCCGACGCCGGCCCCAGCGGCTTGCCGCCACGCTTGGCGACCGCCTCCTGGTAGGCGCGGGTCGCCGATTCCAGCCGCGATTGCGCATTCTGCAGGGGCGAGAAGTCGAGGAAGGGGACGGGGGCTCTCCGCGGGGGCAGGACCGAGCGCTCCCTGGGATCGGCCGCCAGCGAGTAGGTCTTCTCGTCGAGGCGGCGATTCTCCTCCGCCGCCTCCTCCCGCAAGTCGTCGGCGAGCTTGGCCACCTCGCGGCCGTAGCGGGCCACGGTGTCGGTGAAGCCGGCCACGTCGAAGGGCAAGACCTCCGCACTGGCCAGCCGCAGGACCACCCGCCCGGCGACCTTGGCCAGAGCCACGCCGTACGCGAAGTCGGGATCGCCGAAGCGAGCGTAGTGGTCGAACGAGTCGTAGATCGAGTGGTACTCGCCGCCCTCGTTCTCACCGCCGAAGCCCAGGTTGAGCGAAGCGATCCCCAGGTGCTGCAGGAAGGGCGTGTAGTCGGATCCGGAGCCTAGCGCATAAAGGCGAAGGCGCGGGTTGCCGCGCAGCTCCTTGCGCTCTTCCGGAGTCGCGCGCAGCAGTCGCCGGGCCCGCTCGCGCTCGGCCACGCTCACCTTGGTCTGGGGATCGGGCACCTCGGCGGCGATCTCGTTGACCAGGCGCTCCAGCGTGTGGGAGCCCCCCATGCCCAGGAAGCCGCGGCCGTTGGAATCGGAGTTGACGTAGGCGACGGCGTGGTCGCGCAGCTCCTGGGCATGGCTCTCCGCCCACTCGGTCGAACCCAGGAGGCCCGGCTCTTCCGCATCCCAGGCGGCGTAGATGAGGGTTCGCTTGGGCCGCCAGCCGGTCCTCGCCAACTCCCCCACCGCCCGCGCCTCCTCCATCAAGGCCACCAGGCCGCTCACCGGATCGTGGGCGCCGAACACCCAGCCGTCGTGATGGTTGCCGCGAAGGACCCATTCGTCAGGCCACTGGCTGCCCTCCAGCCGAGCGATCACGTCGTACGCGGTCGCCAGCTTCCAGTCGAAGACCAGCTTCAAGTGTACCTTGGCCGGTCCGGGACCCAGGTGATAGGTGATCGGCAGGGCACCCCGCCAGGACTCCGGCGCCACCGGCCCCGCCAGGGCCTTGAGCAGCGGTTGGGCGTCGCCGTACGAGATGGGCAACACGGGAATCCGGGTCAGGGTCTTGGCATCTTCCCGCGGCAGTCGTTTTGCGTCGCGGGTGGCCCCCACGCCCGGCGTCAGGGGATCGCCCGGGTAGAGCGGCATATCGGCCACCGAGCCTCGCTGCGCGCCCTGCTCGGGGCGCCAGGCGCCCTTCGGGTAGACGTCGCCTTCGAAGTAGCCGTCATCCCGCGGGTCGGAGTAGATGAGGCAGCCGACCGCCCCCTGCTCGGCCGCCACCTTGGGCTTGATGCCGCGCCAGGAGCCGCCGTAGCGGGCGATCACGATCTTGCCCTTGACGTCGATCCCCCGGCGTGCCAGCTCCTCGTAGTCCTTGGGCACGCCGTAGTTGACGTAGACCAGCTCGCCGGTCACGTCGCCGTCTATCGAGTACGCGTTGTAGCTGGGGAGCTGCTCGGCGACCAGGCCCGAGGTGGCGTCGCCCGGGACCGGCGGCTCGGCCAGCTTGGCCTTGAAGGATGTGGGGGCGAGCATCTCGACCAGCCGCACCCTGGGCGTCGGAAAGAGGACCTCGAACTCCTCGATCGAGGTGTCGTAGCCCCAAGACCGGAACTCGGCGGCGATGAACTCCGCGTTCTGCTTGCCGTAAGGCGAGCCCACCGGATGCGGGCGAGCGGACAGCCGCCTCATCCACTCGCGCAGGCGGGCGGCGTCGAGGGAAGCGTCGAAGCGCGCCTCCAGCTCCCGCTGCGCCTTGGCGGATTCGGGCGTGAAGCCGAGCGGTGGAACTTGGTCGGCCCCCAAGGGCGAAAGGGGCAGAGCGGCGGCCAAAGCCGCGGCAGCCAGCGAGCGAGCCAGTCGCATGACACCTCCAGTCGAGGGGGTCATTGTAGGCGATCGGCAATCGGCGATCAGCCCTCAACCTGGCTGCCCTCCGCGAGCTGGCCGCCAAGCATGGGTGAAGGGCCTTCGCGCGGCTGGCTCCTATGCGGGTGGCGAGGCCGAGCCCCGCCATGCTCTTGGAGTGGCCCGGCTCGAAGCGTCGGCAGCTGGGGCTGGCAGATAGTCATCGTGGCCCAGCGCCGGCGGCGAGTCGGTTCCCCGGGCGCAAGGCATCACGGCCGGTCCGTGCTATTCGTAGTGCGTCCACAGCCTGAGCACCTTGACGACGTGCTGCTTCTCCAGCACTTGGTAGACCAGACGGTGCTGGACGTTGATACGCCGCGAGTAGGCGCCCGCCAGATCGCCGACGAGTTTCTCGAATCTCGGTGGCGTCTCGAAGGGGTTGCGAGCGAGCAGGGCCAACAGCTCTTCAGCGCGCGGCTTGAGACCCGCGCGTGCCAGCTTGCGCGCGTCCTTCCGCGCCTTCGGCGTGTAGACGACACGCCAAGGGATCACCAGCCGGGCTTGCTCGCGCACCGGCGAAGGGATGTCTGCATTCCCTTGCGAATGGACTCCCGCATGCGCGGCAGGGAAAGAAGGTAGAGCGTCTCCTGAATCGCGCGCCAGTCCTCTGCGGAGACGAGAACGGCGTTGTGACGCTTGCCCGAGATCTGTATCGGTTCGTGGGATTCGGCGGCTTCGTCCAGGAGCCCGTAGAGCCGCGCCCTCGCCTCGCTCGCGGTCAGTGTTGTCATCCCTTTCGCCTCCACTGATCTACTACTCCCGAGAATCGTCGCGGCGCGCGAAGAAGTCCGTCGTTTCTCGACTCTGAACTCTCGACTCTCGACGCGCGGCTTCGCCGCTTTCGGTTGCGGCGGAACCGCGCCACGGAGCGTACGCTTTCTCGTACGTGTTGGCAAGGCCGCGGAGTCAGGCAGTCAGGCAGTCAGTCTCGCCTGGGCGCCGTGGGCGACCGTCTTCGTTGTCTGCCTGATGGCGGCTCCGTGGGTCAGGCCCCGCACCGGAGGCGGCTCCGAACGTTCTGACGGCCCGCCGGGCGCCAGGCCTTCTCCGCACGAAGGGTCACTTCGACGGATCCGCGCCTGCGGTGACTTGTCTCTTGTCTGTAGCGGGTTGCTGACTGCCACGCGTGCTTGGTCCTCTCCTACCGCCCCTTCTTCTGATACGTCCCGACCACCTCGGCCTTCGCCAGGACGTGGCCCTTCATGGCGGCTTCGAGTTGGGCCTTGGTGGGTCCGCTCAGATCGGGGAGCACGACATCGAGGGCGTAGAGCTTGTGGAAGTAGCGGTGGCGGCCGATCGGCGGGCAGGGTCCGCCGTAGCCGGTCCGCTTCCAGTCGTTCAGACCCTCACGGGTTCCCGCGGGCAAGGCAGCCGGCGCCACCCCAAGCGGCAGGGAGGTAGCGCTAGGCGGGAGGTTGTAGAGCACCCAGTGGACCCAGGTGAGCTTGGGGGCCTTGGGATCGGGGGCATCCGGGTCGTCGACGATCAGCGCGAGACTCCGGGTCCCGGGGGGCAGATTGGACCAGGCAAGCGCCGGTGAGATGTCGGATCCCTCACAGGTATGCTCAGTGGGGATCTGGTCGCCGGGACCGAAGGCAGGCGATGTGATCGTGAAGGCCATGGCTTCACCTCCGGCTCGCCGCTCCAAACGCTCTTCCCACTCGACCGCTTCCCGGCCTCTCTCCGCCTGCCGTAGCTGACCGCTGATCGCTGACCGCTTCCGGCTGAGCGGTGACAGCTCGCCCCTATCACGCGGCGGCTTCGCAGGATCCGCCTCCTCCACCCCGCGGGTGCAGGGGCGCGGCGTCCGCGCCCCTGTTGACCTCGCTAGGTTCGACAGCTCCCGTCACGCAGTTACGGCGGCGCTGGCCTTCACCCGCTTCTCACGGGCCAGCCAGTCGCGGCGCGAGGCGCCCAGGTACACCTGGCGCGGCCGCGCGATCTTCTGGTCCTTGTCCTCCAGCATCTCTTCCCACTGCGACAGCCAGCCCGACATGCGAGGGATGGCGAAGAGCACCGGGTACATCTCCACCGGGAACTTCATGGCCTGGTAGATGAGCCCGGAGTAGAAGTCGACGTTGGGGTACAGCTTGCGACTCAGGAAGTAGTCGTCGGAGAGGGCGATCCGCTCCAGCTCGATGGCGATGTCGAGCAAGGGGTTGCGGCCTGTCACCTCGAACACCTGGTCGGCCATCATCTTGATGATGCGAGCCCGCGGGTCGTAGTTCTTGTAGACGCGGTGGCCGAAGCCCATCAGGCGCACTTCGCCGCCCGACTGCTTCACCTCCTTGATGAATGCGGGCACTCGGTCCTTGGAGCCGATGTCCCGGAGCATTCGCAGCACCTGCTCGTTGGCGCCGCCGTGAAGCGGGCCGTAGAGGGCGGCGATGGCGCC
Source organism: Vicinamibacteria bacterium (assembly GCA_035286745.1). Lineage (GTDB taxonomy): Bacteria > Acidobacteriota > Vicinamibacteria > Fen-336 > Fen-336 > DATECU01. The sequence continues at coordinate 10,643 of DATECU010000364.1, forward strand.
CGCCGCCGCCGAGTACGGATCCGGCTGCGAGGAGCCGATGCTGCGCATGGCCGAAGTGGAGCAGTTCTGCTCGTGGTCGGCGTGCAGGATGAACAGCACGTTCAGGGCACGCTCCAGCACCGGGTTGACGTCGTACTTGGCGTCGGTGATGCGGAACATCATCTGCAAGAAGTTGCCGCAGTAGCTCAGGCTGTTGTCGGGATAGACGTAAGGGAGGCCGACCGATCGGCGATAGGCGAAGGCCGCCAGCGTCGGCATCTTGGCGATCAGACGGTGCACCTGACGCCTTCGCACCAACGGGTCGTGGACACGGCTGGCCTCGGGATAGAAGGTCGAAAGGGCGGCCACCGTCGAGGCCAGGATCCCCATCGGGTGGGCGTCGTAGCGGAAGCCCGCCATCAGGTCCTTCACGTTCTCGTGCAGAATGGTGTGGTGGGTGATGTCGAACACCCATTCGTCGTACTGATCCTGTGTAGGCAGCTCGCCGTACAACACCAGGTAGGCGACCTCCAGGTAGTCGCACTTCTCGGCCAGTTGGTCGATGGGATAGCCGCGGTAGTTGAGAATGCCGCGGTCGCCGTCGATGAAGGTGATTCGGCTCTTGCAGGACGCCGTGTTCATGAAGCCCGGATCGTAGGTCATGAGTCCGAAGTCGTCAGCCGAGACCTTGATCTGACGCAAGTCCATGGCCCGGATGGTCCCGTCTTGGATGGGAAGCTCGTAGCTCTTCCCGGTCCTTTCGTCGGTCACTCGAAGACACTCTCGTGGCATGGTTTACCTCGCTCCTTGGGTTCTGGTTCGCGACCACTTTCCGAAGACCAGACTAGGCCGTTGCCGCGCCATCTGTCCATGAATCGTTTGGATCAGGACCCGGTTCTGAACCGTTCGACTCAGCCGCGCTGAGCCACAAGAAAGGGCCGAAGAGCCACCTCCTGGGACTTGACGGGCAGCCGTTCGGAGTCGAGATTCCGACCAGACCTGCACCTTGACAATCCAGCGCCCGAGAACCCTAGCGTCCTTGGCGGGCTCCATTCGAGGGGCCAGGGCGCGGCAAGCCGGAGTGGAAGCAAGAAACCAAGAGAGGCTCTAGCCATGCGACCCGTCTACGTCGTCTCCGGGGGCGTCTCCAAGTTCGCGAAGGCGCGCCCCGACAAGACCTTCCAGGCCGTGGTCAAGGAGGCCTACGACTACGCGCTCTCCGACATCGGGATGGAGGTCCCGCCCTTCACCTCGGTGGTCGACGGCTCGGTGGCCTCCTACTTCTCCGACCACTTCTCCCGCCAGTTGATGGCGGGGATCATGGTCCAGGACTACCTCGGCCTGTGTCCCAAGCCGGGCCACCGGGTGGAGGGCGGTGGCGCCACCGGCGGACTCTGCTTCCAGGAGGCCTGGAAGTCGGTCGCCTCTGGGCACATGGATGTCTGCGTGGCCTACGGCTTCGAGAGCATGAGCCACGTGGAGACCTGGAAGGGCAACGAGTTCATCGCCTTGGCCTCGGACGTCTCCTGGGACTACCCGGTGGGCGGCTTCTACTCGGGCTACTACGCGATGATGGTCACCCGTCACATGAAGGAGTTCGGCACCACCGTCGAGCAGATGGCGGCGGTCTCGGTGAAGAACCACTTAAACGCCTACCACAACCCCTATGCCCAGAAGCGCCACCGCTACACCATCGAGGACGTGCGGCGGTCGCCCATGGTGGCCTGGCCGCTGACCCGGCTCGACATCTGCGTCATGTCCGACGGGGCCGCCAGTCTGATCCTGGTCTCCGAGGAGGGCCTCAAGAAGCTGGAGGCGGCCGGGGCCAGGGTCCCGCGGCCCCTGGTCCGGGTGACCGGGATCGGGCGCGGCACCGACGCCATGCGCATGGCGGACCGACCTCACGTCGACTTCGAGACCTTCATGCGCGACTACGCCACCGAACAAGAGAAAGCGTCGAAAGACACGAGCACCTACTACCGCAAGCTCTGGGACCGCGGCACCCGCTATCCCGGCATTCACTCGTTCCGCGCCGGCAGGACCGCCGGCAACATGGCCTACAAGCACGCCGGCATCTCGGATCCGCTGGCGGAGCTGGACTTCATCGAGCTGCACGACGCGTACACCTCGAGCGAGGTCCAGACCTATGAGGACTTGGGCCTCTGCCGCTACGGCGAAGGGGGACCCTTCGCGGTCTCCGGACGCGCCTTCATGCCCGGCATCGACTACGGCCTGAGGCTGGCCGAGAAGCCCACCTGCCCGGTCAACCCCTCAGGGGGGCTCATCGCCTGCGGACATCCGGTGGGGGCCACCGGGCTGATGCAGGCGGTGTTCGCGGTCTGGCAACTCCAGGGGACGATCGGCAAGCACTTCGGGGACGCGACCCTGCAAGTGGGAAACCCCCGGCGCGGCGCCATCCACTCTCACGCCGGCACCGGCACCTACGTCACCGTCAGCATTCTGGAGCGGGAGGTCTGACATGGCCAAGCTGCCCAGCCAGCGCCCCGAGTCCTTAGGCGGCTTCGTCGTCCACGGCGTGCCCTTTCCGATGGAGACGAGCCCCGAAGCTCTGGCTTTCCTCAAGAAGATGGCGCCCCTGCGGATCGAACAGGAGTACCGCATCGCCTACCTCCACTCCTACGGCCAGGACAGCCCCTGGTTCGCCGCCGCCACCAACCGCAAGCTGCTGGGGACCCGCGAGCCGCAGACGGGCTACACTTACGCGACCCCGCGTGGCCACGACATGGACTCGGGACGGGAGACCGAGTGGGTCGACATAACGAGCCGGAGAGCCACCGTGCACGCGTTCACCGTCTGCCATTTCGGCTCCGAGGAGTTCCTGCCCGAGACGCCGTTCGTGCTGGCGCTGGTGGAGTTCGAGCGGGTCAACACCCTGTTCCTGACCCGCCTGCTCGGTGTGGATCCCGAACAGGCCTCGCTCGACTGGATCGGCATGGAGGTCAGGCCACGGTTCCTGCGCAACGCCAAGCTCAAGCCGACCGACGTCTACTTCGTGCCCGCTGCCGGGGCAGTGGAGTGAGCGTGGCCCGCCGGCGGGGGCGGCCGTCCTGCTGGCGGGCGCGAGCATCCTGCTGGGCCGAAGCCCCGCAAGCGGAGTAGGCGAGCCACGATCGACGTGTCGACGTATCCGCGGAGCCTTGACGGCACCGGGAGGCGGATGTACGGTGCCTCGGCTGGATGTCCTGTTCCATCCGTTCGTCTGGACCTTCGGAGACCGCCCGGGCATGCTCGGGAACATCTCGCCGTTGTTCCTGGGGCTCCTGATCCCGTGGCTGCTGTTTCGCAACGCTCCCGCCGTCCGGCGAAGCCGCGGCTGCCTGGCGTTGGGCGCCTTGACGATCCTGACCTGGATCGCTCTCGAAGCCCGGGCGCTTCACACCCGGTACCTGCTGGTGGCGTTGGCCTTGGCGGCAGTCGGACTGGCTCCTGCGTTTGTCACCATGGAGGAGGCCTTGCGGGGCGGTCGGCGAGGGCTACAGACTGCGGCCAGGGCCGGCCTCGTCTTGCTCCTGGCCTTCTGGCTCGCAGTGTCGGGCTGGAGCGCGTGGGAGGCCCTCCGCTACACGGCAGGTCGGGACCAACGGGCAGACCGCTACCAGCGCAAGGACGGCTTCGACGCGACCGAATGGCTGAACGCCAACGTGGCCCCAAGCGAGCGGGTGTCGCTCCTGGGCTTCGGCCCCTATCGCTACCTGCTGAGGCCGGAGATCCTGCAGGGTTCGGAATCCACGGCAGAGCTGGAGCAAGCGCGGGAAGCGTCACGTACACAGCCAATGCCGGCTGTGCTGGCAGACCTAGCGGCCTCGGGAGGGTTTCGCTACGTCGTTGCCAGGCGCGAGGTCATCGCGGAAGTGGTCGACGCGGTTCCCCCTCATCAGGCCGGTCCCAGGAGGGTGACGTTCGATGGGAGTCCGTACGCCGTCTTGACGATCGAGCCGCGAACCGCGACCGACGGGTCGCGCCACCCCTGAGCACCGCGAGAAGCTGCAGCGGCGGCACGGGGCTTGCTCCGCCTCTCTGGCAGGCGGCGATGGCTGCCGCTACCGCGCAAGGTTTGAGGATTCCCATGCCTGTCGAGACCCACTCCGCAAACGTTGCCCTCCCGCTTCTGGAACGCGCCGCAGCCGAGGGCCGTTCCGTGCTGCTGGAACCCGAGGTCTACGAGCTCTTGGACGGTGTCGGGATCGACGTTCCGGCGTATCGCCTCGCTGCCGGCCCCGACGATGTCGGCCTGGAGCTGTGTGCGACCCTTCCCTCGGACCGGGTGGTGGTCAAACTGGTCTCGCCCGACATCCTGCACAAGAGCGATGTGGGGGGCGTCCAGTTCTGCGCCAACGAGCCCGGGGTGGTTCGCTCCGCCGTGCGTCAGGTGCTGGCAGCGGCTCGCCGCCTGCGGCCGGAGCCCTCGATTCGAGGGGTTCTGGTCGCGGAAGCGGTGGCCTTCGCAAGCGGCTTTGGCCGCGAGGTCTTGGCCGGTTTCCGGCATGACCCCGCCTTCGGACCGGTGGTTGTGATGGGCGTAGGCGGCCTCGACACCGAGTACCTGCTGGCGTCGCTGCGGCCCGAGCGGGCCAAGGTGGTGGTCGAAGCCCAAGGGCTCAGCGAGCAGAAGGCCCTCTCGCTGCTGCGCGGAACCGTGGTGCATGAGGCCCTCACCGGCCGGCTGCGCAGCTCCCACCAGGCAGCCGTCCCCGAGGAGCGGCTGGTTCGCCTCCTGTTGCGCCTGGCCGAGCTGGCCGCGCGTTATGCCTCCTTCGCTCCCGAGCGGGGCCTTGGCCTCGCCGAGCTGGAAGTCAATCCCTTCGTGGTCGCCGGCGGGCGCCTGCTGGCCTTGGACGGGCTGGCCCGGCTTCATCGCCCGGCGCCGCTACCGGGCGCCCGGCCCATCGCCAGCCTGCGGCACCTGCTGATGCCGGGCTCGGCGGTGGTGGTCGGGGCCTCGGCCGAGGGATCCAACGTGGGCCGGGTCATCCTGCGAAACCTGATTCAAGGTGGGAGCCCTCCCCGAGATCGGATCTGGGCCATTCATCCGCGCGCCCAGGCCATCGACGGCTGCCGGGCCTTCCCCTCGCTGGACGCGCTGCCCGAGATCGCCGACATGGCGGTGGTGGCGGTGGCCGCCGACAAGGGTGGCGATCAGGTGGTGGTGGACTTGGTGACCAAGAGGCGGGCCCGCGCCATCACCCTGATCAGCGGCGGTTTCGGCGAGACCCAGGCGGGCCGGGGCGCCGAGGACCGCATGCGTCAGGCGATCGAGGCCAGCCACCGGGCCCCGGACGGCGGGGTGCTGGTCAACGGGGGCAACTGCCTGGGCATCATCTCCGTGCCCGGCGGCTACAACACCTTCTTCATCCCGCCCCACAAGCTGCCCTTCCACGACGCCCCCGGGCAGAACGTGGCCAGCATCAGCCAGTCGGGGGCCTACCTGGTCACCCAGATCTCCAACCTGGATCGGGCGGTGCGTCCGCGTTATGCGATCTCCTTCGGCAACCAGCTGGACGTGACCGCCTCCGACTACCTGGACTTCCTGGCCGGCGACCCTGAGGTTCGCGTGTTCGCCGTCTACCTCGAGGGGTTCAGGCCTGGAGATGGGGTCCGCTTCCTGGAGGTGGCGCGGCGGATCGTCGGCGAGGGGCGCACGGTCCTCCTCTACAAGGCGGGGAGGACGCCGGAGGGTGGCGCGGCGGCGGCTTCCCACACCGCGGCCGCGGTGGGCGACTATGAGGTGTGCCGGCAGCTCGCTCGATCCGCTGGGGTGATCGACTGCTTCACCCTCAACATGTTCGAGGACTACCTGATGACGTTCTCCTTCCTGGCCGACCGCAGGACGGCGGGGACGCGGGTGGCGGTGCTGTCCAACGCCGGCTTCGAGTGCACGGCCGCGGCCGACAAGCTCTACGGCCTGGAGCTTTCGAGCTTCGGCCCCCAGACCCGGGAACGGCTCCGGCGGCTGCTGCCTACCGGCATCGTCGACGTGCACAACCCGGTGGACGCCACGCCGGTCACGCCTACCGCAACCTACGTGGGTTGCGTGGAGGCCCTGGTCGACGATCCGGGGGTCGACGCACTGGTGGTCGCCGGGGTGCCGGCCACGCCCTATCTCGAGGATCTGGCCCGGGGCGAAGGCCACGATGAGGACATCGGGCGGGAGACCAGCCTGCCTTCCCGGCTGATCCGCATCTTCCGCAGCACCCGCAAGCCGATCGTGTTCTCGGTGGACTCGGGGGCGCTTTACGAAGGCTGCGTGCAGATGATGAAGCGCGCCGGCCTGCCCTGCTTCCGCAAGGTGGATCGGGCGACCAGAGCCCTGGCCGCCTTCCTGGGCACCTACCGGTAGCGAAGCTCCGCCTCAACCGGCGGAGCTCCTCCGGTCTTGGGGCCCTACGGCTTGCGAGGGTCCTTGATCACCAGCTCCGGCTTGCGGATGTCCTTGGCCTGGAGTCTACTCCCGGCCGAGGTTTTCCGGCCCCCCCAACATGGTCCAAAGGGTCCATGGCCCAAGGGGGGGACCACACGCTATCGTGGGGTCGGGGCCGCCTGCTGAGGCCGCTGACAAGGGAGGGTGCCATGGCCACCCGAGTGCGCGAGATCATGAACCGGGAGCTGTTCAGCGTGCGGGGCGAGGAGCCGGCGGAGGCCGTCCTCAAGGGCATCCTGTCGCTCGGCATCACGGGGGCACCGGTGGTGGACGCCGGTGGGCGGCCGCTGGGGATGATCTCCCTGCGCGACCTGGTGGGGCCTCGGCCCGGCGCCACCGCCGCCGAGCGCATGACCTCCCCCGCCGTCACCATCCCCGCCAGCGCCCGAATCGAGGAAGCGGGGCGGCGGCTCTCCGAAACCGGCTACCACCGGTTGGTGGCGGTCGATGAGACGGAACGCGCGGTGGGCATCGTCTCCGGCCTCGACGTGGTTCGGGGCCTTCTGGGCATCCCCGCCGGTCACCCCGCGGCCTTCCCCCATCTCGATCGGGAGACGGGCCTGGTCTGGACCGACGATCTGCCGCTGGAGGCCAGGCGGGTTGCCCTCGCCCCCCAGGGACCGGGCCTCATCGTCTTGATCCACGGCGGTGCCGGTGTGCCCGAGCGGGCGGTGTGGGCTGAGGCCTGCGAGGAGGTCCGCAGCCGACTCGGCGACATGCTGGCCAGGCCGCAGCCCGATCTGCTCGGAGCCTGGCTCGACCACGGCAGCCTGCGCTTCCGGGCTGCCATCCATCCCGACCCCGGCCGGCGGCAAGCCGCGCTCGGCGTCGTTCTGCACCAACTGGGCGGGCGTGCCCTCCCGGAACCAGGTCCGGGACAAGTCGGCGCGCCCGGGGGGATCCGGTAGGGCCCTTCCGCTCGGCGCCAAGAAAGGAAAGGGCCCGGAACCTGCCGGCTCCGGGCCCTCCCATCAGCGGCGCGAGTCGTTAGGTTAGATCTTGGTGACGTTGGCGGCGCGGGGACCCTTGGGGCTGGAAACGATCTCGAAGCGGACCCGGTCACCCTCGGCGAGAGTCCGGAAGCCGTCGGCGCGGATCTCGGAGTGGTGGACGAAAACGTCCGGACCACCCTCGCGCGACAGGAAACCGAAGCCCTTGGACTCGTTAAACCACTTGACAGTACCTTCGACCATGAACGTGCAGGCCTCCTAGCCTTCGCCTAGCGCAACGTCGCCTGCGCGTCCACGAACGAAAGCCGCCCACCATGGGCGGCCTCTTCCCAAACGCCAGAGGAACGGCAACTAGTGCAAATAGAAGGATACCGTGCCCCCAGGGCCGGGTCAAACGCCACTCTGGAGCCTCGCCGAAAGCCTGCCGGCAGACCGGTCGGTCGGTCGGGCACGGAGCGGGATCGGCGTGGCCTCAGGGCCGCTGCGGTCACCCGCCGGCGTCGGCCCTCGACGACTCGGACAGCGCAGCCGCCAGCAGGTCCGCGATCGGCCGGCCGGTCGCGAGGGAGTAGAGGGTCAGCGGATCCCAGTCCGCATCGTCGGGCCAACAGATCGTCCCCAGCTCGGAGTTCACCCGGACGGTCGCAAAGTAGGCCGGGTCGCGAAGCGGCGCAAAAACGCCCTCGAACTCCAGGAAGGGGCGCAGGTCGATCTCACCCTCCACTCCGTCCTCGAACCTCACCCAGAGACGGTAGTCACCGCGGGGCTCCACCCTAACGACATCGATCAGCATTGCCCCCCCTACGCCAGCGGCGCAATGCGCTCACGAGCATGGAAGTGCGGAGGCGAGTGGTCGTTGTAGTTCATCGTGATGATGATACCGAAGAACCGGCTGATCTCTGGCATCTGAAGGGCTCCGCGCTTCGCCGCCCTGGCCCAGTGGGCGGGAGTACCGGCGACCATCTGGCCCTCACCGGCTGCAGTCGGGGCAGTTCTCATTCTCGCCGAACACGGCCTTCCCGCAGCGGGGACAGGGCGGCCCCGTCTCCGCGACGGCCAAGCCGCACTCCGGACACTCGGTGGCGCCGGGGTCTAGCCCGCGGTCACAGGCGGGGCAGCGCCGATAGCCGGTCGCCGGGTCGAACTCGCGCTCCAGCGCCTGCAGCAACGCCGGGTCGGCCTCGGCATCCAGGTGAGGGGCCAGGATCGTGAGGGCCCGGGCTCGTTCCGCTTGCGGGACCAGAAGCGCCAGGCGCAGGCCTGACTTCTGGCCGTCGGCGGGTCGGGCGTGAACGTGAAACGGCAGGTCAGCTTGGGTCAGGCGTTCCGCCAACCCCTGGATCTCACGGGGCTGACTGCCCCAGAAGATCGGCTCGTAGCCCTCGGGGATGCCGGACTCCGGGGAAGGCGGAGGGGCCTCGATGCGGGGGGCCCGATCGCCGTCCGCATCCTCCAGGAGCGCCCCGCAGTCGGCGCAGGACACGATCTCCGGCCGGTACTCCTCTCCGCACTCGGGGCAGATCCGCACCTGCATGGGGCCCCACCTCCTCTCGATCATCATACCCGCTCTGCCCCCGGGGCGACAGGTCTGCGCCTAGCGCCTCTCGGTCAAGGCGCCCCCCTGAGCCGCCAACAGCTCGCCCACCGTCACGAACCGCAGCCCCATGGCGCCGCCCGCCGCCAGGATGCCCGGAAGGGCGGCCACGGATCGCGATCGATCGCCGCCGGAGTCGTGGAGGATCACGATGGCGCCTGGCGCCAGGTTCTTGGACACCAGCCAGCGGATGTAGCTCTCGGGGGGCCGCCTGGGGTCGTAGGGATAGGCGGAGCCCAGGACCGCCAGGTATCCTCGCGCCCGAGCCGCCTCGAGCTGGCCGGGCCAGATCAGGCCGCCGGGAGGCCGGAACAGCTTGGGCTGAGCGCCGCTCAGCCCGAGGATCTCCTCGGTACGCATCAGGCGTTCGGCAAAGACGGCGGTCGAGGCGGTGAGCGTGGTGCCGCTTGTCAGGTAGTGGTTGCCGATCTCGTGGCCCTCGGCCCGGATGCGTCCGAGCAAGCCGGGTTCGGCGGCAGCCCGGCGTCCGATCAAGAAGAAGGTAGCGCGGGCACCGTGGGCGGCCAGCAGGCCGAGCACCTGCGGCGTGAAGGTGGGGTCGGGACCATCGTCGAAGCTGAGGGCGACCAGGGGCTCGGCGGTCTCCACGCGCCAAACGATGCGCGGGAAGGCCCAGGCCAGGAGCCCGAACACCCCCGCCGGCTGCCAGGCAACCAGAAGCAACCAGCAGCCGACGAGTCCCGCCGCCGCCTTCAGCAGCAGCCGGCGCCGCGGGCTTCCCCGCGGCCTGGCCTTGCCCTTCACCTCACGCCATCTCGATCAGGGCCTTCACCGTCTTCTCGATGCCATCGGCGGCTTCGGAGATGCGGGTGGCCAGCATGTAGGCCGGCGACGAGATGAGCTTGCGCCCCTTGTCCACCACCATCTCCCGCACCGGGCAGTCGACGTGCCTGGCGCCCAGGGCTTCGAGCGCCGAAGCGGTGCCCCGGTCGTTGCCGATGGTGAGGCTGGGGGCCTCGGCGCCCAGGACCTTGGCCAGAACCGCGGGGGCGATGCAGACCGCGGCCACCGGCTTGCCTTGCGCGTGGACCTCACGAATCAGCCGGGCCACCTCGGGCCGCACCTCGCAGTCCTTGCCCTTGACCGCGAAGTCGCACAGGTTCTTGGCCGCCCCGAAACCGCCGGGCAGCATGACTGCATCGAACTCCTCTGCCCTC
>DATECU010000365.1:0-2964 GCA_035286745.1 Vicinamibacteria bacterium
ATACTATACCTATATCAGAACAGCAGTCAAGCGAAACCTCTCAGGAAACGCGAATTTGCTCGGGCCGATCCGTGCCGGCCTAACCGCCTGCCTGAGAGCGACTAGGCGCCCCCGTCGCTACCCCCGTTGCGGAACCGCTGCGCTCGATCCGATCCCGCTCGAGCGCACGCACCGGGTGGGTTGCATCGATCGGGGTTTCACGACCCACCGGGGGGGAGGTGGGCGCCAGGCATCCTCGTCCCGTTCCCTTCACGGATTCACGGAACTTCTGTACCGTCCGGTAAGTATACTAGGGAGGTATGCCGGCGGCCGAGGTGACAACCCGGGAGCGGATCCTGCGCCAGTCCTTGCAGCTTTTTGCGAGGAAAGGCTATGACGCCACCTCGGTCCGCGAGATCTGTGAGGCCGCCGGCCTCGCCAAGCCCACCCTCTATCACTTCTTCGGCAGCAAGGAAGGCGTCTACCGGTGTCTGGTCGACGGGTCGCTCGATGATTTTCGCCAGCAAATTCTGCGGGTTCTGGCGGGCGAGGGCTCGGCAGAAGAGCGACTGCGGCGGGTGGCCCGCCTGCACTTCTCCACTGCCCGCGCCGAGAGCGAGTTGATGCGCTTCATCTTCAGCTTGATCCACAACCCGCCCAGCTCGGCCCCCAAGAGCGACTTCCCCCGCTTCTACGAGGGGATAGTGGAGGCCATCGCCAAGGTCGTGGACCAGGGCGTGCGGGGCCGGGAGTTCCGCCGCGGCCCTCGCGAAGTGCGCATGCTGGTCCTGATGGGCGCCCTGGGTGAGGCCATTCACGGCTTCTTGCTGCTGGGCCACCCTGAGCTGACGCCCGCTCTCGCCGACTCCATTCTCAACACCATCGTGCAAGGTTGGTCAACCGCATGAATCAGAAGATTGCTCTTTCCATCCTCGCCCTGTGGGCGGCCGGCTCGACCGCCGCCGCCGAGCCGCTCTCCCGCGCGGGGGCGGTGGCCCAGGCCCTCAAGGCCAACCCCCAGGTTCGCCGCGCTCAAGAGGACGAGATCCGGCTGCGCGGCCTCATCACCGAAGCCCGGGCCGATGCTCTGCCCGACCTCACCGTCACGGGTTCGGCGCTGCGCTACCGGGATCCCATGCTGCTCAACAGCTCGAGCTTCGACTCTTTCCCCCCGGACCTGCGCGACAGCCTGAAGCCGAGCCCCGCCAACCTCTACGACGGCACCGCCTCGCTGCGGCAGACGCTCTTCAGCTTCAAGCTCAGCAAGGCCATCCGGGCCGCCAAGCTAGGTGCAAGCTACGGGCGGGCGGAGGTGGAGCGGGTCCGCCAAGCCATGGCGCTCGAGACCATCCGCGCCTACAACACCTACCTGTTGTCGCTTGAGAAGGTGCGGGTGGCGGAGAAGGCGCTGCGCCAGAAGGAAAGGCACCTGGAGATGGCGAGGAACCGGCGAACCGCGGGTGTGGCCACCGATCTGGACGTGCTGCGCTCGCAGGTGGACGTGGAGAACCAGCGGGCCCAGTTCCTGCGGATCAAGGGCCAAGCCGGTCTGGCCCGGGGCACCCTCAATGCCGCCATGGTGCAGCCTATCGATGCACCGGTCGACCCCACCGACAGCCTCGACTTCGTCCCGTTCGAGGTCAGCCTCGAGGACGTGGTGAAGGAGGCCTGGGCCAACCGCCCCGAGGTGCAGGAGGTGGCGCTGGCCGAGAAGGTACGGCGGGAGCTGGTGGGCGTGGTCCAGGCGGACAGCCGGCCCAGCCTGGAGTTCAACGGCTCCTGGGGCTACTCGGTGCGGCAGCCCGAGAACTTCTTCAAGAGCGACTTCACGAAGTGGAACGCGGGCCTAACGCTAAAGATCCCGGTCTTCGACGGCCTGCGCACCGCGGGCCGGGTGGCCCAGGCCAAGGCCGAGGTTCAGAAGGCGGCCCAGGACCGGATCGCGATCGAGAACCAGATCCGCCTGGAGGCCAAGGACGCGGTGGATCGCCTGGCGGTGGCCAGGAGCATCCTGGAAGCGGCCGAGCTGAACGTGGCCCAGGCCCAGAAGGCCTCCGACATGACGCAGGCCAACTACCAGCACGGCGCGGCCACCACACTGGACGTGCTGGACGCCCAGGCCGCCCTCACCCTGGCCGAGAGCAACCGGCTGGAAGCCCTCTTCGAGCATGCCAACGCCCGTGCCACTCTTCGTTATGTGATGGCCCGCGATCCTCTGGACTCGCCGGCTGCCAGCCAACCGTGAACAAGGAACCTGTCATGAGAAAGACCCTACGTTCGAGCCTGGTCCTCAGTGCTTTCGCCGCCGCAGCTTGCGGCGGCGGCAGCGCCGGCGTCGCCCCTGAGAAGGCGAAGAGCATTCCCGTCCGAACCGCCACCGTGGAGCGGCGGGATCTGGAAGACAGCATGGTCTTGACCGGCACCCTGCGGCCCCGGGCGCAAGTGCAGGTGGTGGCCGAGGTCTCGGCTCGCCTGCTCTCGGTCGTGAAGGACGAGGGGGCCTGGGTCGCGGACGGCGAGGTGCTCGCCACCCTCGACGAGACCGACCTCAAGCTGGCCCACCAGCGGGCCCAGGCGTCGCTGGCCGTCGCCGAGGCCAACAAGGCGCATGCGGTGGTGGAGAAGGAGCGGGCCGACAACCTGCTTAAGACCGGGGGGATCACCGACAAGGACCACCTGGCCGCCCAGGTGAACTTGCAGGTGGCGGAGGCTTCGCTGGGCCAGGCCCGGGCCGAGTCGGCCATCGCCGGCCAGCAGCTTGCCCGCAGCCAGGTGAAGGCCCCCTTCAGCGGCCGCGTCGCCAAACGAGTCGCCGATCCAGGTGCCATGCTGGCCGCCGGCACCCCGCTGTTCACGCTGGTGGACGACGCGGTCTTCGAGTTCCGGGCCTCGGTTCCCTCGGCCGACTACGGCAAGGCCAAGGTGGGGGCCTCGGTCGTGGTGACCGTGGACTCGCTGCCCGACTTCAAGGGCCAGGGGCGGGTG
>DATECU010000366.1:0-8987 GCA_035286745.1 Vicinamibacteria bacterium
GCTCGGCTTCTTGATTGCCGTCACCATCGGCCTCACCGGCGTGGGTGGCGGCGTTCTCACCGTCCCCGTCCTTGTCCTCTTTCTGGGCGTGCCAGCGGCCACCGCGGTGGGCACCGCTCTTGCGTTCAGCGCTCTGGTCAAGCTCCCGGCCGGCTTCGTCTACGTGCAGCAGAAAAAGGTCGACTACCGCGTGCTCAAGGCCATGTTGCTGGGAGGCATTCCTGGCGTGATCGCGGGGTCCTTCTTGCTCAGCCACCTGGAGGACGCCGGGCTCCGGAACCTGGTGCTGGTCCTGGTGGGCCTCACCATCGCCGCCACCGCCGGCCTCAATCTGGTGCGGCTCTTGAAAGGCCCCGAGGATCAGCGTCCCCCTCATCCCGAACGCCTGCGCTTTCTCCCCGCCTTCACCTTCCTCATCGGTCTCGAGGTCGGTTTTTCTTCGGCGGGCGCCGGTGCCCTGGGCACTCTGGTCCTCTTCTACTTCACGACACTCCCGGCGGCGGGCATCGTGGGCACCGATTTGCTCTTCGGCTTGGCCCTCTCCGCCGTCGGCGGCGGGCTTCACCTGAGTCTCGGCGCCTGGGATCCGAACCTCTTCGGCAAGCTGGTTCTGGGCGGCGTGCCCGGCGCGCTCCTGGGAGCGCGGCTCGCCACCGTGCTGCCCTCCCGCATGCTGCGGGGGGCGCTTCTGGTCTGGCTCACCTACCTTGGCTCCCAGCTCCTCTATCGCGGCATCACAGCCGGCGCCCGCTGATCGCGAAGGGACAGCACCAGAGGAAGCAGTCAGCTCTCAGCAATCAGCACTCAGCTACGGCAGCGGATGAGGTTGGGGGACTGAAAGCTGATCGCTGACCGGTACCACATGCGAGAGGAAGCAGTCAGCACTCAGCGCTCAGCTACGGCAGCGGGTGAGCTTGGGGGGCTGAAAGCTGATCGCTGACCGCTACCACATGCGAACGGTCCCCATCGCCGATCGTCCTTCTGCGGCTGACGCCGGGAGCCTTCACGTGGTGCTGGTGGAGCCCGAGATCCACTGGAACACCGGCAACGCCGGGCGCACCTGCCTGGCGGCGGGAGCCCAGCTTCATCTGATCGAGCCCCTCGGCTTCTCCCTCGCCGATCGTGAGCTTCGCCGTTCCGGCCTGGACTATTGGCCACGCGTGAAGCCGCGGGTCTGGCCCTCGTGGCCCGCCTTCGAGCCGGAGCTCGGCGGGTTAGGCGAGGCCTGGTTCATCAGCCCGGAGGGCGAAAGGGACCTCTGGGACGCTGCCTTTGGCCCTCCGACCGTGCTGCTCTTCGGCAAGGAGACCGTCGGCTTCGCGCCGGAGCTTCGAGAGCGCTACCGCAGTCGGCTGCTGCGCATCCCGATGGCCGATCCCGCCCTACGCTCGCTCAACCTCTCCACCGCGGTCGGCATCGTCCTCTACGAGGTGCTGCGCCAGCGCCGACGACAGCAAGGGCAAACACAGAGACACTGAGACACAGAGAACCAAGACGGCAACCGTCGACAGGGGGCTGCAGCGGCTCTCACCTAACCTGTCCGACGGTGGCTTCGTTGTCTCTTCGCTGTTCTTGTTCCCCGTTCTGCTTGTCTCTGTGCCTCTGTCCGTCTGTGGTTTCCCCCGCTCCCACCGCGGGCTACGCCACCTTGGCGCCGCGGAGCAGGTGCGGCTGGTCGGCCACGCGGTCGAGTCGCAGGAGCAAGAGCGCGCCCGGAAGGCTGATCGGCACCATCAGCAGCCAGAAGGCGGCGTCGCCGAGCCGAGCGTGCAGGGGGACCGAGAGCAGCGGGTTGACGGCGAAGGCCAGGCTCCAACTCGCCTGGAACAGGCTCAGGTAGCGGCCTCTAGCGTTTGGCGGGGCCCAGTCGGCGATGAAGGCCTGCTGCTGCGGGCTCACCAGGATCTCGCCCGCCGTCCAGATCAGCAGGCTGAGAAGGAACCAGCTCCAGTGCAGAATCAGACCGCCTATTCCGAAGCCGAGACCGGCCAGGAGCATGCCCAGGGCCGCAACCCGCAACCGCCGGCAACCACCGAGGGCCTGGGCTACCGAGACCTCCAGGAAGGCGATCAAGAGACCATTCACCGCCATCAAGGCCCCGTAGGTGCGCGCCGGATAGCCGGCGGCCAGGGTGACGGTGAGGGGCAGCACGGTCACGAAGCTGAAGAAGACCAGCGAGAAGCTGAACGCCACCGCCACCGCCTGCAAGAACACGACGTCCCGCCAGGGGCTTGCCACAGGCGAGGGTGGGGCCTGATCCGAGGCGGGTCTTTCGCGGGGCGGTTCCGGGATGGACAGGAAGACCAGCAGGCCGAAGAGCAAGGTGGTGAGGCCGTCGCCCAGGAAGAGCGCGCGCCAGCTCCAGTCCGCCACCACGCCACCTAACGCAAGGCCGCCGGCGAAGCCCAGGTTCACGGCCATGCGCAGGGCCCCGAACCCGACCGCACGCTGGGCCGAAGGCAGAAGGTCGCCGATCAGCGCCGAGGCGGCAGGGCGATAGAGATCGGCCAGAAAGCCCAGCCCCATCAACATGGCCACGAAGATCGGTAGCGAAGGCGCAGCGGCCATCGTCGTGGCCAGGACTCCACTGCCCAGGAGACTCACGAGCAGCGTGCGCCGGCGCCCCAGGCGGTCGCTCAGGATCCCGCCCGCCAGAATCGAGAGCAACGTGCCGGCGCCGTAGGCGGACAGAATGGCCGCCACCTGCCGCGGAGTCAGGCCGAATTCGCGGCGCAGAACCAGCGCCAGAAAAGGCAGGATGAAGGTGCCCAGCCGGTTGATGAAGGTCCCCAGCAGCAGAACCTGTACCGTCCCGGGCAGACGGCGCACAATGCGGACCGGACTCTCGATCATGAGGACGGCAGCGTAGCGCAAGAACGACGGCGGGCGGCAATCGGCGCGGACCGACCGTGCGCCACAAAGTCACCAACGACCGAAGAACGGAGGCCGGAGCGCCCCCAGACCGAGACGCAAGCTCGCGAGTGTCCGCGGGCTGACCGATGGTGACAAGTTGACAGCCGGCGGATGGCGCCGGGATACTCGCTTTCATGGCGTGCGGTAGCCAGCGGCAGCCTTTCCCCCGGCCGCGACCCACGACCCACCCCCCAGGAGCTTCGATCGATGGCGCTGAGACGTGAACTTGCCGGGCTCGCCGCAGGGTTGCTCTGCCTCCTGCTGCCGGCTGGGACCCGGGCCGAATCGGCCCCGGTCGCGGTGACGGTCAAGGACTCGTCGGGCGCCTCGCTCGCGGGTGCCACCGTCGCCCTGCTCGACGCCCAGCGGGCGGCTGTCGCCTCCGCCCGCGCCGACGCCAGCGGTCGAGTGTCGTTCACCGTCCCCCCTGGCACTTACCTGATCGCCGCTGGCGCCAGCGGCTTCGCCGAGCACCGCCAGCCGCTCAGGGTGGGCAGCGCCGGCAGCGCCCTGGAGATCACGCTGTCCCCCGCGCCGCTGGCCGAGGAACTGACGATCACGGCCAGCCCTGGTTTGGTGCAACACGTCGACGCGGCGGCCCAGCAGGTCAACGTGATCAGCGGCGAGGAGATCGGCCAGCGCGCCCAGGCGGTGCTGGCCCAGGCGGTAGCCGAGGAGGTGGGCGTCCACCTGCAGCGCACCAGCCCCACCATCGGCGGCGTCTTCGTGCGCGGCATGACCGGCAACAAGGTGAGCGTGTTCGTCGACGGCGTGCGGTACTCGACCGGCGCCGCGCGGGGCGGGATCAACACCTTCTTCAACCTGAACGAGCCCAGCTCCCTCGACGGCGTGGAGGTGCTGCGGGGGCCGTCGAGCGCCCAGTACGGAAGCGACGCCATCGGGGGCAGCGTACAGCTCCTGTCTCACTTGCCGTCGGTCGGCGCCGGGGGCGACCGCTTCTCCGGCACCTGGAACGCGTCAGGCGGCAGCGCGGACGCGAGCTTCGGTTCTAGCCTGCGAGCCGACTACGCGGGTGAGCGGCTGGCGCTTTCGGCTTCGCTTTCGGGCCGGCGGGTGAATCGACTGAGGCCCGGTGGGGGCCTCGATTCGCACAACGCGGTGACCCGCTTCTTCGGCCTCGACAGCGACCTGGTGATCGACGAACGATTGCCCGACACCGCCTTCACGCAGTACGGGGGTAGCCTCCGCGCTGCCTGGTCCTTCGACGCCAGGACCCAGCTCATCGCCAGCTACACCCGCGGCCAGCAGGACGGAGGCAGGCGTTACGACCAACTCCTGGGCGGGGACGGCAACCTGGTCGCCGACCTGCGCAATCTGATGCTCGATTTCGGCTACCTGAAGCTGGACCGGCGCCAGCTGGGGCCCTTCGACCAGCTCACCCTCGCCTACTCCTTCAACAGCCAGCGCGAGGAGCGCGTCAATCAGGGTGGCAACGGCAACCCAAGGGCCTCCATCAACCACGAACCGGAACGCACCACCGTTCACGGCTTCCAGGCCTCGGCGCAGAAGTACTGGCGCGGGCACGCGCTGGGCCTGGGCGGAGACGCCTACCTCGAGCACGTAACCTCTCCGTCGTTCTCCTCCAATCCGGGCACCGGGACCATCTCCACCCGCCGGGGCCGGGTGCCCGACGGCGCCCGCTTCCGTAGCGGTGGCGTCTACTTGCAGGACGTGTTTCAGGCCTCCCGCCGCCTCACCCTGAGCGGCTCGCTGCGCTGGAACTACGCCGCCTACCAGGCCAGGGCGGCAGACAGCCCGCTGGTGGGCGGCCGGCCGCTCTGGCCTGACGACTCGCTCACGGTGAGCAGCCCGACCTTCCGCGCCGGCGCGGTGCTGGAGCTTGTGGACGGGCTCGCGCTGTCCGCCGGGGTCGGGCGCGGCTACCGCGCACCCCACATCACCGACCTGGGCACCCTGGGCCTGACCGGGGCCGGATTCGAGGTGGCGGGGCCCGAGATCGAGGCCCTCGGCGGCACCTTGGGCACCACGGCGGACGCGGCGGCCCTGAGCAGCGGCATCCCGGTGTCTCAGCAGCAACCCGAGGAAAGCCTGTCCTTCGAGGCGGCCCTGCGCCTGCGCAGGTCTCGCTTCGATTTCGATCTGGCCGCCTTCCGCACCGACGTCGATCACAACATCACCAAGCAGGCGCTGATCCTGCCGGCCGGATCGGTTGGCGTCAGCCTGGGCGATCAGACGGTCTCGCGCCAGGACCCAAGCGGGGTCGTCTACGTGCCGGTCAGCAGCAATCCGGTGCTGGTGCGCGCCAACTCCGACGACGCGCGGATCTGGGGGCTCGAGGCCACTCTGAACGCCAAACCGGCCGCGGCCTGGACGGTGGCCGTGGCCGCCACCTACCTGCACGCGGAGGACAAGCGCACCGGCCTGCCGCCTAACCTCGAGGGCGGCACCCCGGCCCCGGATGGGTGGCTGAAGATTCGCTATGCGCCCGGCGAAGGGCGTCGGCTCTGGGTGGAACCGTACCTCCACCTGGCGTTGGCGCAGGACCGGCTCTCGTCCCTCGATCTCGGCGACCGCCGCACGGGGGCCGGCCGCTCGCGAAGCTCAATCGCCAGCTTCTTCAACAACGGGGCCCGCGCCCGCGGCCTGATCGGCGACGGGCCGGACGGCCGTCCCGGAACCGCGGACGACGTGCTGCTGGCCACCGGGGAGACCCTGGCGCAAGTCCAGACCCGGGTGCTCGGCGATGCCGGCTCGGCCCCTCTCTACACCGAGGTCGAGGGCTACGCCGTGCTCGGCCTGCGGGGATCCTTGCGCTTTGGCGCCCACGAAGTGTTCCTCGACCTCCAAAACCTCGGCGACCGCAACTACCGGGGGGTCTCCTGGGGCGTCGATGCCCCGGGCCGGGGCGTGTACCTGAGCTACCGGGCTCGGTTCTGAACGCGGGGGCGTGAGGCCGGGAACCCGGCGATCAGCTCTCAGCATTCAGCAGTCAGCGACGGAAGGCGTCCGAGGCTGTGGAGAACGAACCGGCTCGCACTGTGGCTGCTGCCGTTGCTGAGAGCTGACCGCTGAACGCTGACAGCTACCCCGGCTTGCCTCATTGTGCTACATGTAGCACAATGGAGCGGTGAAGAGCGCAGGCGTTCGTGAGGCACGGCAGAACCTCTCGGTGCTGCTGGCCGAGGTGGTCAAGGGCCACGAGATCCTGATCACCGATCGGGGCCGACCGGTGGCCCGGCTGGTGGCTCCGCTCCCCCTTTCAGCCCAGCCCTTCCAGGGACATGCCGCCTTCAGGCGCGCCATGCCGGCTCTGACCCCGCCGCTCTCGATCACGCTGCTGGGACCCGGGGAGCAGCCCGGGCGGGCGGTAGGCGGCTGGAGCGGCGACTTGCCGGGCCCGCTCTACCTCGACGCGACGGCCCTGGCCGGGCTCTACTTCCCCGAGGCCCTGAGCCCGCGCCTGGACCGCGCCTTCAAGGGCCGCCGCGACCTCACCGTCTCCGACCTGGCGGTGACCGAGCTCCTGAGCGCGGTGGCCGCCCGCCCGCGCGAGATCGCCGCCCGGATGGCGACCCGCCTGCACATAGCGCTGCTCAAGGACCTCGACTCCGGCACCTTCCGGCGGGCGGAGATCGTCCCCGCCACTCACCGCGCCGCCGAACGCCTACTGCTGACCCTGAGCGAACACGCGCTGGCTCCGCGCGAGGCGCTCCACCTGGCCCTGGCCATGACGGCCGGCGTCACCGGCATCCTCACCTTCGACCCCCGGCTGGCCCGGGCCGCACGGGCCATCGGCCTCACCGCCCTGCCATGAATCGGGTCGGTTTCGCCCTCCGGAACGCGCTGACCGGCGGCTATCGGTGGGCCGACCTCAAGGCCGACCTGATGGCGGGCACGGTGGTCGGCATCGTGGCCCTACCGCTGTCGATGGCGCTGGCCATTGCCTCGGGCGTCGCCCCGCAGCACGGCCTGTACACCGCCATCGTGGGCGGCTTCGTGATCGCCCTGCTCGGGGGCTCGCGGGTTCAGGTCTCGGGCCCCACCGCGGCCTTCGTGGTGATCCTGGCGCCTATTGCAAGCCGCTTCGGCCTGGGTGGGCTGCTGCTGGCCACCGCGCTGGCCGGGATCATTCTGATCGCCATGGGCGCGGCGGGCATGGGCCGCTTCATCGAGTTCGTGCCCTACCCGGTCACCACCGGCTTCACCGCCGGCATCGCGGTGGTGATCGGCACCCTCCAGATCAAGGACCTCTTGGGCTTGAGCGCGGGCAAGCTGCCCGAGCACTACCTGGACAAGATCGAGGTGCTGTGGGCCGCGCTTCCCAGCGCCCGTTGGCCCGACTTCGCCATCGGCGCCTTCACGCTGGCGGTGCTGATCCTGTGGCCGCGCCTGACGCACCGGATACCCGGCCCGCTGGTGGCGCTGAGCTTGGGGGCCGGCGCCGCCTTCCTGCTCGCCCGCGCCGTCTCCGGCTTCGAGGTCGCGACCATCGCTTCCCGCTTCAGCCACCAGGTGGCCGGCCTCACGGTCCCCGGCATCCCTCGGCAACTGCCGCTACCGCTTCTGCCCTGGCACCTACCGGGTCCCGACGGGGCGCCGCTCAGCCTGAGCTTCCGACTCCTGCGCGACCTCACGCCTTCCGCCTTCGCCATCGCCATGCTGGGCGCCATCGAGTCCCTGCTCTCGGCGGTGGTGGCCGACGGCATGACCGGCGGCCAGCACGATCCCGACACCGAGCTTCTGGCCCAGGGAATCGGCAACCTGGCGGCGCCCTGCTTCGGCGGCATCGCGGCCACCGGTGCCATCGCCCGCACCGCCACCAGCATCCGCTCGGGAGCCCGCTCGCCGGTGGCCGCCGCCTTCCACGCCGTGTTCGTGCTGCTGGCGGTGCTGTTGCTGGCGCCGCTCCTCGGCTACCTGCCGATGGCCTCGCTGGCCGCACTGCTCCTGGTGGTGGCCTGGAACATGAGCGAGTCCAAGCACTTCCTGCACCTGCTGCGGGTGGCGCCCCGCAGCGACATCGTGGTGCTTCTCACCTGCTTCGGCCTCACCGTCTTCTTCGACATGGTGGTGTCGGTCACGGCCGGCATCCTGATCGCGGCCCTGCTCTTCATGCGGCGCATGGCGGAAGTGTCGGGCGTCACCCTGGTGGGTGAAGGCCACCCCGACCTCGATCGGCCGCTGCCTCGAGGTGTCGTGCTCTACGACATCGCCGGCCCCCTCTTCTTCGGAGCCGCCCAGAAGGCCATGATGGCGCTCCGCACGGTGGAACAGGGCAACGTCCAGGTGGTGGTGCTCGACCTGGAGCACGTGCCCGCCATCGACGCCACCGGCCTGGTGGGGCTGGAGTCGCTGGTCAAGCGGCTGAACGAGGCCAAGATCAAGGTGATCCTGGTGGGCATGCAAGACCAGCCGCTGCGGGCCCTGGCCAAGGCGGGGTGGCGCAACCGCCAGGGCCGGCTGCGGATCTTTCGCTCCTTCGAGCGGGGAATCGCGGTCGCGCGCCGCTCGGCGGCAGGGCGGGCGACCCGCGAGGCCTGAAGCCGAGCGATCAGCTCACAGTGCTCAGCTCTCAGCTACGGTAGGGTACACCGCGCTCCAACCTCTCGCCGCCTGCCGTGGCTGAAAGCTGATCGCTGATCGCTGACTGCTGCCACCAACCCGACCTAGCGCCTGATCCGGGACCGCACTCCCTGGCCGGTCTGGGATCCCCACACCACGGCCACCTGGACGGTCTCGCGGGCGATGGCCGGGGTGGCGCGGGCCAGCTTCTTGCCGGCCGGCGTTTCGTAGAACGCGAGGATGTCCTTGACGTCCTGCTGCGTCAGGTGATGGTCGAGGATCGGCACCAGGAGGTCGGCAAAGGCGGAGGGACGCGCCTCACGCAGGAACTCCTCCCAGTAGCCCGCCGGGGTGTCGGGCATGGCGACCCGCATCACGCCCACCAACTGCTCCAAAGCCTCGGCACCGGCGGTGGCGGACCCGGTGACCTCGACCAGGCGCCTGAGGTCCTGGATCTTGTCGGTGGGAGCAGCCGGCTTCGCCTCCGGCTTGGCTTCCGGCTTGACCTGCGCCACCGCGGCCGGCGGCAC
>DATECU010000367.1:0-4174 GCA_035286745.1 Vicinamibacteria bacterium
CGCTCCAGCGCTCTGGCGGGCGGTGGAAGCGGCGATCCGAGCCATCAGAGCGCTGGAGCGAGTCACCGAGTCGAGGATTCGTCTGAGCGCCCCGCCCGCTTCGTCCGCCAGCAGGATGCCTTTCTTGGTCTCCTCGCCGCCCGCCCGGGCGGCCTGCACCGCCTGGTTGGTCTCCTCCTGCACCTCACGGATCACCGCGCCGATCTCCTTGGTGGCCTCGACCGAGCGCTCCGCCAGCTTGCGGACCTCGTCGGCCACCACCGCGAAGCCACGCCCCGCCTCCCCGGCCCGGGCCGCCTCGATGGCGGCGTTGAGCGCGAGCAGGTTGGTCTGGTCGGCGATCTCGTCGATGACCTCGAGGATGCGGCCGATCTCGCGCGAGCGACCGCCCAGACCCACCACCACCCGGGTGGTGTTCTCCATGGTCTCAGCGATGCGCCGCATCCCGTTCACGGTGGTGGAGACCGCCACATCCCCGGTGCGAGCATCCTCGGAGGCCTGGCGGCTGAACCGGTCGGCCTCTTCGCCGATCGTGGCGATCTCGGTGATGGCCTCGGCCATGTCGGACACGGTTCGGCTGGCGCGGTCCGCAGCCGAGGCCAGCACCTCGGCGTTGCGCGACACGGCGTCGATGGAGGCCGTCATCTCCTCGACCGTGGTCGCCGTGTCCCCGACCGACTCCGAGAGCCGCTCCAGGCGCCGGTTCATGGCCTCGGTGCCGGCGATCATCTGCTCGATGGTGGCCGAGACCTCGCCCACGGTGGTGGCCAGGCTGGCGTTGGAACGCGCGATGTGTTCGACGGAAGAGCCTAGCTCAGTGATGGAGGCGCTGGTCTGGCCGACGTAGCTGGCGAGGCTGTCGGCGTTGGAAGCCACCCGCTGCAACGAGGCGGCCGCTTCCTCCATTCGGCCCGAGGTCGCCACCGCAGCCTGGACCTGCCCCTGGGCCTGCTCGGTGATGCGCTTGGCATTGGCGGAGATCTGACCGGCGGCGGACGCCAGTTGCACCGAGGCCGCCTGGATCTCGTCGACCATGCGCCGCAGGTTCTGGAGCATCCGCTCGAGGCTGACCGAGAGCAGGCCCAGCGCATCCCGGGAAGCGATCTCGATCCGGTCCTGCGAGGTCAGGTCGCCCTCCGCGACTTGAGCGGCCAGACGCCCGAAGCGAACCAGCACCCGGTTCACGTACTGGCTCATGGCCACGGTCAGGGCCAGGCCCACGCCCAGGATCAGCAGGCCGATGAGGGCGGCGGTGGTCTGATCCCGCCGGCGCGACTGCGCCAGCCGTGCCATGTCGAAGCCCCCGACCAGCAAGCCTCGGGTGCCGGCGGAGGTCTTGACGGGAACGTAGACGAGCAGCACGCCGCCCCGCTCCTCCTGGTGAAAGGCCTCGTGTTGCGAGGCCGTCTCCAGACCCTGCGCCAGATCCGGGTTCAGGGCGGCGAAGGTCGAGCCGTCGGCCTTGAGCAGCACCAGGAACCGGAGATCCGGGTCCTCGCGAGCGCCGTTCAGCACCTCCCCGACCCCGGCGGTGTCACCGAACTCGAAGGCCGCTCCCACGTCGTGAGCGACCAGATCCGCGATGGATCGGGCCTTGGCGGCCAAGGCCTGCCGGGCCTGAGCGAATTGCCGCGCGGGAAAGTAGAGGGTCTGGAAGACGACCACCGCGGCGATCAGGGGCCCGAAGACGCCGATCAGCTTGGCGCGGATCGACAGCCGCTCGAAGGGCATGGTCCAGCCCGTCCACCCCGGGCCCGGCACCGTTCAGTGCCTCCGCCCCGGGCTGCGTCCGGGCGACGCCAGGTGGACCTTCACCGCAACACCTCGGAGAGCTGCAACAGCTTGGGATCGAGGTCCATGCCGGCGGCTTCGGCGGCTCTCAAGTTGACCAACAAGCGCGCGGTCTCGCCCTTGGCCACCACGCCCACCGCCAGCCCCTTCTCGACGAAGGCGCGCACCGCGCCTAGCGAGGCCACCTTGCGCTCTTCGCAGGCGCCGCGAATGGTGGTGAGCTCGTCGCCCAGACCCGGGGTCACGTAGACCGCGTCGATGCCCTCCTGTTCGATCCAGGTCGCAAGCGTGGCCCGATCCTTGAAGGCGGCGCTCACCACCTTGATGGGCAGGCCGTGCACGCTCCGCGGCTCCACGCTGGCGAAGGCCTTGAGCATCTGGTCCTGGGAGGCGAGGGAGGCCTTGTCACCGGCCTTGAAGAGAACGCCGACAACCACCGCCGGGCCGGCGCGTGCCTTCAAGGCTCGGTCGTAGGCCAGGGTGCGGGTGAGAATGGCGGCCTGCAGGTCCGCGGGAACCGCAGCCGACTGGGCCCAGGCCAACCCTCCGAAGACGAGAAGCGCGGCAGCGGTCCAGGAGAGTCGGTCGCGTCGCCAGCTTGTCACAAAGCACCTCAAGAGCCAAGCCACGGATCGAGCAGGGCTCGATTATCCCGGTCTCCCGCACCGTAAGCAAGGATGGGGCCGGCCAAGGAGCCGCGATCCTGAGCAGATGGGAGCCCGGCCCAGCTTGGTCTGCGGTCGTCTCACCGGCCGCCTTTCGGACAGCCCGGACCGGGCCCTGGCGACATTCCGGCCGCATTGGTCGGGCGCAAGGCATCTGCGGGCTCAACAGCAGGGCACGTTGCTTGCAGTTCCTTCCGGCTGCCCGGGCTGGCGGCCGATCGGGGCCACTCGGGGGAGGGAGGTGGGTGATGACGCCCGTTCTGCTGTCGGTGCTTCTGCTGTCGGCCCTGGGCTCCCTCGCCGGAGCCGCAGCCGAGGATCCAGCCACTGCCAAGGCGCAGGAGCAGAAGCCCTACGAGGGCATGTCCCTGGAGGATCTGCTCAAGGTCCGGCTGGCCGTGACCTCGACCCGAGGCGACGACATCCTGACCGCGCCCTCCACGGTGTCGGTGATCGACGCCGACACCATCCGCCGCTACAACCTGCGGTCGGTCGCCGAGGCGCTGGAGCTGGTTCCGGGCTTGGACGTGAAGCGCACCTACTTCAAGCGCAATGTGGCCACCGCCCGCGGCATCCTCCAGGACCACTACGCCAACAAGGTCCTGGTCCTGATCAACGGCGTTGCCACCTGGCACGCGTCGACCGGCGAGGGTGCCTTCTACCGCATCCCCATCGAAGACGTGGAGCGCATCGAGGTCCTCCGTGGTCCCGCCTCCGTTCTCTACGGAACCAACGCATACTCGGGCGCCGTCAACATCGTGCTCAAGCGACCCGAGGCGCGACAGGCCCAGGTCGACCTGGGCCTTGCCGAACGAGGCGGCCACCAGGTGGGCGCCAGTGCCGGTGGCGTGGTGCAAGGCGTGAGCGTCCTGGCCTCGGCCCGCTCCTTCGACGACGAGGGACGGACCTTCATCTTCACCGACGAAAAGGGCCTCAAGGGAGCCGTCGGCGAGCTCGAGCGCGGGGACCTCTTCACGCTTACCGCCTCCGGCCGGGGGCATTCGCTCCTGGCCAACGTCTTCACCTACGACGAGGGCTTCCTGGGGACCAATCCCGTCTTCTCGAGCGGGACCGGCCTGGTTCACACCAGCGAGGGGCGGCTCCTGAGCTACGGCTACACGCGCGAGTTGGGTAGCAAGGGACGCCTGACGGGTGGCGCCGTCTACGACTGGTCGCAGCGCGATTTCGCCCGGTCGGCAGACGATTCTCAGGCGTCGAACGTGGAGGGCTATCGCATCCTGGGCTTCGCTCGCTCGAGCTGGACACCCAGTCCCAGCTGGGGCATGGACCTGGGGCTCGACTACGAGTACCGAAAGTCGATCGAATACAGCGTCTACCAGAGAAGCACCGGCGTGGCGAGCGCCCAAAACAACATGCACAACCGGGACCTCACCGAATACTCTGCCTACGCCGAGGTCTCGCACCATCGAGGACGCTTCGATCTGAGGTTGGGCTCGCGTCTCACCAAGAACGAGCTATTCGGCGGCAACCTCTCCTCGCGCGCCGCGCTGGTCTTCGCGGCGAACGAAAAGAACAGCCTGAAGCTCATCTGGGGCCAGTCCTACCGCGCCCCCTCGCTCTTCGAGTTGTACTTCCAGACGCCGCAGAACACGGTGTACGGCAACCTCGACCTGAAGCCGGAGACCAGCGACACCCTGGAGCTCGCCTACGTGACGTCGTTCCGTGGGCTTTTCCTCCAGGCCCTGGCCTACCACGCG
>DATECU010000368.1:0-2597 GCA_035286745.1 Vicinamibacteria bacterium
CCAGGCTCGCGCCAGAAGTCGTAGACCGGGACGATGTGAGAGTGCTCGAGCCGGGCGATGGTCCGCGCCTCGCGCTCGAAGCGCAGCACGAAGGCGGGTTCGTCGGCCAGCTCGGCGCGGATGGACTTGACCGCGACCTCCCGGCACAGGTTCCGACCGAGCAGCCACCCCGAGTCAAGGAGCGCCGCCGCTGGGCCGAACTCATTGGTAGACCTCAGGTGTTCCTTGGATGGAACACCTGAGGCCCCCTTTCCAACCGTGCGTGCGGTTTTCCCGCACACGGCTGACCGATGGTCTTGTCATGCAGCATGCGCGCCTCCTGGATAGCGGATGGTCCCCAACAGCCTATGAAGGTCGAGCTCGGCGGCGAACCGTGCCGGGGGCCACGTCCGGAGCGTGTAACCGCGACCCTCTTTGCTCCGGCGCTGGCCGCCACGGCGTGCCATGAGACGGCGAAGCCGCCAGCAGACGTAGCTGTCCACGCGCTGGAACTTAAGTGACGCGTTACCCGTGCGGAAGTAGTTGCCCCAGCCACGCAGAACGGGATTCAGGTCTCCGATGACTTCTCGGATGTCCCTCATCCCGGCCCGGCGGCGCCGGTCGGTGAGTTCGCGAACCTTGGTGCGGATGGACTCCATGGCTCGCGGGGAGGGCCAGCGAAACAGGTAGGTCTTGCTCTTGAAGTGAGACTTGACCGCCTGGAACTGGCACCCCAGAAACACGAAGCCATCCTTGCCGAGACCCGTCTCCACGACCCGCGTCTTGGTCGGATGCAGCGTCAGCTTGAGCCGGTCGAGAATGACCTTGACTTGCTCAAGCGCTGCCTGGGCCTGTGCCTGGGAGCGGCACAGGACGACGAAGTCGTCCGCGTACCGCACCAGCTTGCCCAGGTGCTGGTGCCGGGCCTGCCACTCGCTATCGAGTTCGTGCAGGTACACGTTGGCGAGCAGCGGTGAGATGACGCCACCTTGGGGAGTCCCCGTGGTCGTCTTCTGCACCTTGCCCTCCTCCATGACCCCAGCTCCAAGCCACTGCCGCAGCAGCTTCAGCACCCGCCGGTCCGTGACTCGCCGCTTCACCAGCTCTATCAAGGTTGCCTGGTCGATGTTATCGAAAAAGCCCTTGATATCGCCGTCCACGACGAAGCGATGGCCCCGTCCGCCCACAAGCCGGATGGTCTCCAGCGCTCCGGTCGCGCCGCGCTTCGGCCGGAACCCGTGGGAGCAGTCCTCGAAGTCAGCCTCGAAGATAGGCTCCAACACAAGCTTGGCCGCCGCCTGCACGACCCGGTCCCTGACCGTCGGAATCCCGAGTGGCCGCTGCCTGCCGTCGGGCTTAGGAATGTACCGCCTCCGCACCGGCTGCGGTCGGTACTTCCCCGCCCTCAGGAGGTCCCGAAGCTCCGCGAGGAACTTCGTGACCCCGTCCCGCTCGATGTCGGCGAGCGTGAGCCCGTCGACGCCTGCGGCACCACCGTTGCTCCGAACCCGTTTCCATGCTTCCTCCAGGACGTCACTCCGGAGAATCCGATCGTAGAGCGCATGAAAACGCCGCCTTGGTTGGCGCTTGGCTGCTCTGAAAAGCGTGCGCTGGAGTTCTCGTGCTTTTTCGGTGGGGTTGTTGGGCCTTGCGACCATGCCCTCGCGCTTACCCCCATGCGCCCGCGTGACCAAAGTAGAGCCCCTTCCCTCGGGCGGCGTTTTGGCCGCCGCCGTCGTCGGTACTACGAGCCCCTCGGAATCCCTCCCGGCACGTTGTCGTTTCGCCTCCGGCTTATCGACCGCGCTTTGCCCCGACGAGGGCGGCCGGGTAGGGCCTCTCCTGTTTCGTGTCAGGCTGTCGCTCCGTGCCTCCCTCAATACCCCGGAGGCGTCCTGTGCCCGCATGCAGTCGCATGCTCCGGTCCCCACGGGCACAGTCTGTTGCCTTCGCCGTGAAATGAGCGGCTCGGCCACCTCCCCTTTCGGGTTGTCTATCTCACGAGGCTGCAAGGTTCACGCTTTCGCATTGAAGCCCGGACCATTGCTCCCCTCCCAGCAGCCATACAGCCGCCTGAGGGCTCTTGACGCCCCGCTCAGGTGGGAGGCTCTCGCCCCCGTGCACCCGGGGCCTGCTACGCGGCTCTCCGGTGACTACCGCGGCGGGACTTTCACCCGCAAGTCCGACACGACGGGGAACCCGGCCCTGAACGAGCGGTCGGATTCCGTCAGGACGCACCATCCGCCGAGTCTACGAAACGGACCCCTTGACCTGTGCCCGTTGCGGCGCCCCCATGCGCATAATCGCCTTCATTCTCGATGCCAGGGCCATCCGCAGGATCCTCGGCCACCTCGACGCCAAGGGTCGCGACCGCGCGCCCTGAGCCGCCGGTTCCATGAGCCCCACCGCTCTCAGGAACTGAATCTCCGCCAGCCCACGGCGCTCACCACGCCGGTTGCCCACGGCGTCTGGACGAGCCCTGCCCTCACTGCCCATCTTGCCCGACAAGTACGGGCTGCGATCTGCCGGTCGTCGGGCACCCCTGTAATCCACCCGATCCGCCCCCTCCTGGGACCCTGGCCCTCCAGGCCCGCTCCGCTCCCGCCTCGCTGGACGAC
>DATECU010000369.1:0-2730 GCA_035286745.1 Vicinamibacteria bacterium
CTCCACCTCCCGGACTTAAACTTCATCCTCGCTGCCGGACGGAGCTGCGCAGTCCGTTCCGGCCTTGGCTTGCCGTGCCCCGCTCTCCCAGACGGGCTGGCGGCCGATGCTTTCCTGCGCCGACTATATGGATCTTCATCAACTTCAACGTGAGGGCCTGTCCCTGCGGGCGATCGCCCGCCGAACCGGCCACAGCCGCAACACGGTGCGCAAGCTTTTGCGCGCCCAAACTCCGCCGCAGTATCACGCGCCCCGGCGCGATTCGCGGCTCGACCCTCACAAGGAGCACCTCCAGCGCCGCTACCTCGAACACGGCCTGTCGGCCGTGCGGTTGCTCGCCGAGATCCAGCCGATGGGCTTCGCCGGCTCCATCGATCTGGTCCGGCGCTTCCTGCGCACGCTCCGGGTCGAGCGCCAGCGCACGGGCAAACTCACCGTGCGCTTCGAGACCGGCCCCGGCGAGCAAGCCCAGGTGGACTGGAAGCACGCCGGGGTCTTCACCGACCCGCAGGGCCGCCCCATCAAGGTCTATGCCTTCGTCATGGTGCTGTCGTTCAGTCGGGCGATCTTCGTGCAGTTCACGGCCTCGATGGCCCTGCCGGTGCTGCTGGCCTGCCACGAGGCCGCCTTTGCCTTCCTCGGCGGCGTGCCCCGGCGCATCCTTTACGACAACATGAAGCAGGTGCGGCTCGGGCCCGGCCTGCTGCATCCCCACCTGCTCGACTTCGCCGCCCACCACGGCTTCACGCCCTCGACGCACCGGGCCTACCGGCCGCGGACCAAGGGCAAGGTCGAACGCGCGATCCAGTATCTCGACGGCTCGCTGCTCCAGGGCCGGGAGTTTGCCGATCTGGCCGGCCTCAACGCCTTCGCCCGGCACTGGTGCGAGCACACCGCCAACGCCCGTGTCCACGCCACCACGAAGGAGAAACCCGCGGTGCTCCTGGCCAAGGAAAACCTCGCCCCGGCCCGCGCCGCGTATCCCTTTATCGAGACCCGGCAGGTCGATGCCGGCAGCTTCGTCGCCTGGCACGGCAGCCGCTACTCGGTGCCCCCGGCCCACGTCGGCCGTACCGTCGCCGTCTCGGGCGCCCTCGGTCGCGTGAGCGTCCGCCTCGGCGAGACGATCATCGCCGAGCATCCGCAGGCGGCCAAATCCGGCCAGAGCGTGGCCGATCCCGCGCACCTGGCCGAGGTCTGGAAGCTCTCCGTGCCCGGCGGGACGGACCGGCCGCCGCCGCCCAACTGGAAACTCACCTTTGACGCGCAGGTGCCCGTCCGTCCGCTCACCGCCTACACGGAGGTGGGCGCATGAGCCTGCCCCTCGAAGAACAGGCCCAGGCCGGACTCGAAGCCCTCGGCCTCGCCGTCGCGGCCCAACAGCTCGACACCGTCGCCCAGCAGGCCGCCGCCGGCCAGTGGAGTTACCGCCACTTCCTCGGCCACCTGCTCCACGGCGAACGCCAGGCCCGCCACGAGCGCACCGTCGCCTTGAACCTCCAGTTCGCCCGCTTCCCCGCGCTCAAGCGGCTGGCCCAGTTCGACTCCGCCGCCCAGCCCTCGCTCGATCCCCGCCTGATCGAGGAGCTGGCCGCCGGCCGGTATCTGGCCGAGGGCCGCAACGTCGTCTTCCTCGGTCCGCCCGGCGTGGGCAAGACCCACCTCGCCATCGGCCTGGGGGTGGCCGGTGCGGAAATGGGCCACCGGGTTTACTTCATCACCGTCCTGGAACTGGCCCGCCGCCTCGCCAAGGCCGTCGCCGAAAACAAGCTCCACCGCGAGATGCACAACTACACCCGGCCCAAGCTGCTCATCATCGACGAAGTCGGCTACCTCAAGCTCGAACCCGCCCAGGCCTCGCTGCTCTTCCAGGTCATCGCCCAGCGCTACGACACCGGCGGGGCGATCGTGCTCACCTCCAACAAGGCCTTCGCCGACTGGGGCGAGGTCTTTGCCGGCGACGCCGTCATGGCCGGCGCGGCCCTCGACCGGCTCCTCCACAAGGCCACCGTCGTCACGCTCCGCGGCGACTCCTACCGCCTGCGCGAACGCAAGCACGCCGGCCTGGCCTCCCTCCCCGAAACCTCTCACCCAAAAAAGGAGGCGTGACAACTGACCCACCCTTGACCCCAATCAGGCGCGTTCTTTGACCCGGGGTGGGTCAAATCTGAACGCCTGAAACTGGGTCAGTTCTGAGCGCCTGCTAACAGTGACGGTGTCGAGCCGGGAGGCGGCATCGTAATCATAAGTCACAGAGGGCACGGAGGCGCCCGAGAGACCGCGGAGCAGCAGGCTGGAATCATAGGTCCGGGTGAGACTCTGGCCGGCCAGCAGGCCCGTGGAATGCGTCTCGGTGGCGATGAGCGCGGTGAGGCCTTCGTAGGCGTAGGTGCATTCACCCGTGCCGTCGGCCTTCGAGTGCAGCCGGCCGAGCCGGTCGTAGGTCAGCGTCACGTCGGGCGTGGTGTCGTCGTAGTCCGTGGAGGCGAGGTCGCCGGCGTGGTTGTAGGTGTAGGTCGTGGTGATGGTTGGCGTGCGCGCCCAAACCCGGGTCTTCAGGCGCCCCGAGGGCCAGTAGGTGTAGGTCGGACCTTGGTCGTCGGCGTAACGTTTGTTGTCCAGCCAACCACGCTGCGGGTTGTAGCTCCAAGTCGTCACCGCCATGCCGCTGTTGCCGGCGAAGTCCTGCCAGGTCTTGAGCGTCTTCACCCTCCCCTGCTCGTCGTAGGT
>DATECU010000370.1:0-4547 GCA_035286745.1 Vicinamibacteria bacterium
GGGTGGAGGCGGTCAGAAAAACCACCAGCCAACGTGAGGCGCGGGCCAGCAGGTCGAGGGGACCGGCGACGATCAGAGCGGTGGCGTCGGTGAAACGCAGGGCCAGGGCCTTGGGCACCAGCTCGCCCAGGATCAGCTCGACGTAGACGATGCCGGCTCCCACGAAGAAAGCCGCCGCCACCGGGGGCGCGATCCACTTGGCAAAGGGGGTAGCCGCGACCAGAGGCTCGATGTAGAGGTTGGCCAGGTAGCCGCCCAGCACGCCGGCCATGGTGCCCATGAGGGTGACGCCGATCTGCACGGTGGCCAGGAAGTCGTCCATGTTGTCTTGCAGGTGCTTGAGCCGCAGAGCGACCCGGCTGCCTTCGGCGATCAGCGTCTCCACTCGGCTCCGGCGCACCGAGATCACCGCGATCTCGGCGCCGGAGAAGAAGCCGTTGCCGAGGAGGCAAGCCACGATGGAAAGGACCAGAAAGCTCTGCTCGCTCATGGGTGGCCCGATTCTATGGCGCCGAACGGCCTTGTGTCACCCCCATGTCTTTGATAGCTTCAGGGCTTCCCCAGGAGGCGATCTTGGCCAACGGCGAGTTTGACGTGACGGTGATCGGCAGCGGCCCCGGCGGTTACGTGGGCGCCATCCGGGCCGCGCAGATGGGCCTGCGGACCGCAGTGGTCGAGCGCGATCCGGCGGGCTGCGGCGGCACCTGCTTGCAGCGGGGCTGCATTCCCACCAAGGCCATCCTGCACACCGCCGACCTCTACCAGGACCTCCGCAACGGCAAGGAGTTCGGCATCCAGGCCGAGAACGTCGCCGTCGATCTGGCCGCCGTCATGAACCGCAAGAACCGGATCGTGAACCGGCTCAGCAAGGGCATCGAAACCTACCTCTTCAAGAAGAACAAGATCGAGCTGCTGAAGGGCAGCGGACGCCTGGAGGGCGGCAAGACAGTGGTGGTGAGCGGCGCCGGGGGGGAAACCAAGATCGCCACCAAGTCGGTGCTGCTGGCCACCGGATCGCGTCCCAAGAGCTTGCCCGGCCTCACCCCCGACGGTACCGCCATCCTCACCTCGGACGAGATGCTCCAGCTCTCGCGCATCCCCAAGAGTCTGGTGGTGATCGGGGCGGGGGCGGTGGGGATCGAGTTCGCCTCCATCTTCGCCCGCTTCGGCTCGGCGGTGACGGTGATCGAGATGCTGCCCCGAGTGCTGCCTTTCGAGGACGAGGAGATCTCGGCGGAAGCTCAGAAGCTGCTGGGCAAGCAGATGACGATTCACACCGGCGCCATGACCGAGGGGGCCCTCAAGACCTCGGCCGGCGTCGAGGTGGCCTTCCGCACCCCGGCCGGCGAAATGAAGACGGTGACCGCCGAGATCCTGCTGGTGGCGGTGGGCCGCGGTCCGGTGACCGACGGCCTGGGCCTGGAGTCGACAGGGGTGAAGCTCGACCGTGGCTACATCCAGGTCGGCCCCGACTATGCGACCGGGGAGCCCGGGGTCTACGCCATCGGGGACGTGATCGCCATCGGCGGCAAGCCGCATCCCCAGCTCGCACACGTCGCCTCGGCCGAGGGCATCCACGTGGCTGAGCGTTTGGCGGGCCGTCCTGTCGAAGCCATCAACTACGACCGCATTCCGTCGGCCACCTACTGCCAGCCGGAGGTCGCCGGTGTCGGCCTCACCGAGCAGGAGGCCAAGAAGCGCGGCTACGAAGTGAAGATCGGCCGCTTCCCGTTCGGCAGTTTGGCCAAGCCGCGGATCCTCGGCCACGACGGCGGGTTCGTGAAGGTGGTCTCGGAGGCCAAGTACGACGAGGTGCTGGGCGTCCACATGATCGGCCCCCACGCCACCGATCTCATCTCGGAGGCCTGCCTGGCCCTTCAGCTCGAAGCCACCTGCGAAGAGATCGCCCGCACCATCCACCCTCACCCGACCCTGGCCGAGGCCCTGATGCAGGCGGCGGAAGCGGTCTACGGGCTGGCCATCGATGCCTAACCAAAAGCAAGCACAGAGACACAGAGGCGCAGAGAACGTCATGTCTGGAGGCGCCGACTGGATGCGGGAGCCTCTGGACAGGGTGCCAGATGGTGTCCATGACCCCTATGGCTCCGCCTCTCGGCGAGGATCGGCTGCGGGGTTGTTGCTCCGTGTCTCTGTGCCTCTGTGGTTTCCGTTCTAGCCATGACCACCAAACCGGCGGCGGCGGAACTCGGCAAGGGCCAGCTCCTCGATCTCTTCCGCTTCATGAAGCTCAACCGAATGCTGGAGGAGAAGCTCACCAACCTGTACCGCCAGGGCAAGGTGGTGGGCGGTCTCTACCGCAGCCTGGGCCAGGAAGCGTGTTCGGTGGGCAGCGCCTATGCGCTGGAAGCGGGCGACATCTTCACGCCTCTGATCCGCGACCTGGGCGCCATCTTCGTCCGCGGAGGCAAGCCTCGCGACGTGCTGGCTCAGTACATGGCCAAGGCCAGCGGTCCCACCCGGGGCCGCGATCTCAACACCCATTTCGGCTGGCTCTCCGAAGAGGGCAGCATGCCGGCGGTCATCTCCATGCTCGGCGACATGATCCCCATCCTGGTGGGAGCCGTGATCGCCGAACGCATGAAAGGCAAGAAGACGGTGGCCCTCAACTGGATCGGCGACGGCGGCGTCTCCACCGGCGCTTTCCACGAGGGCCTGAACCTGGCCTGCGTGCAGAAGGCGCCCTTCGTGCTGATCGTGGAGAACAACAAGTACGCCTACTCGACACCCACCCGCAAGCAAACCGCCAACCCCCGTTTTGTGGACCGGGCCCAGGCCTACGGCTGCCACGGCGAGCAGGTGGACGGCAACGACGTGCTGGCGGTCTACGAGGTCACGCGGCTGGCGATCGGCCGGGCGCGCAGCGGCGAGGGACCCACCCTGATCGAGGCCAACACCATGCGCATGCGCGGCCATGCCGAGCACGACGACATGAAGTACGTGCCCGCCGATCTCCTGGACGCCTGGGCCAAGCGCGATCCCATCACCCGCTACGAGCGCCGCCTGCTGGACTCCAACCGGGCTACCCAGAAGGAACTGGACGAGGTGGTGGCCGCGATCGAGGCCCAGTTGGCCGAGGACTTGGCCTGGGCCGAGGCCAGTCCTTTCCCCGCTCCCGACAGCGGCCTGGACGGCGTCTACGGCGACCGCCCGGTGGCAGCCCCGACCCCTCCCCTGGTGCTGGAGTGGGAACGCCGCCGGAAGGTGGATTGATGGCGGTCCTCACCTACCTGGAAGCCATCCGCCTGGCCATGCTGGAGGAGATGGAGCGGGACCCCAGGGTCTTCGTCATCGGCGAGGACGTGGGGACCTACGGCGGCGCCTTCCGAGTCACCGCCGGGTTCCTGGAGAAGTTCGGCGAAGAACGGATCGTCGACACCCCGATCAGCGAGTCGGCCATCGTGGGTGCCGCCATCGGCGCCGCCCTGATGGGAATGCGGCCCATCGCCGAGATGCAGTTCATCGACTTCATCTCCTGCGCCTTCGACCAACTGGTGAACTACGCGGCCAAGAGCCGGTACCGCTGGGGTGGCGCCGTGCCCATGGTGGTGCGAGGCCCCTGCGGCGGCGGGGTCCACGGCGGGCCCTTTCACAGCCAGAACCCCGAGTCCTACTTCATGAACGTCCCCGGCCTCAAGATCGTGGCCCCAGGGACGCCCAGCGACGCCAAGGGGCTGCTCACGGCGGCGATCCGCGACCCCGATCCGGTCATCTACCTGGAGCACAAGTTCCTCTACCGGCGGCTCAAGGAAGAGGTCCCGGAAGGGGACTTCGTGGTCCCCATCGGCAAGGCCCGGCTGGCCCGCAAGGGCAAGGACGTCTCCATAATCAGTTATGCGGCCATGCTGCACGTCGCCCTGGAGGCCGCCGCAGCAGCAGCAGCGGACGGAATCGAGGTCGAGGTCCTCGATCTCAGAACCCTCTTGCCTCTGGACGAGCAGGCGATTCTGAGCACGGCGGCCAAGACCGGCAAGGTCATCGTGCTTCACGAGGCCACCAAGACCGGCGGGCCCGGGGGCGAAGTGGCGGCCCTGATCGCGGAGCGGGCTTTCGAGTACCTGGATGCCCCGGTGCTGCGCCTGGCCCCGCCCGACACACCGGTCCCCTACTCGCCGCCGCTGGAGGACTTCTTCCTGCCTAACGCCGAGAGGGTAGGCAAGGCGATCCGAGCCCTGTATGAGTACTAGAACGGAAGCGATCAGCTGTCAGCTGTCAGCTGTCAGCGCGAACGGAACCCGGAACGGTCACCCGTCAACGATCGGCTGGCTGTCGAATGCTGAGGACTATGTGCCGGTGCTGACTCCCTATGGCTGCGTGCGGTCGCTGAGGGCTGAATGCTGAACGTCGGTTGCTTGGTGTCCGTGCTGCGTGCCGTTGCTGATCGCTGTAAGCTGACGGCTGATCGCTGACTGTTGACCGCTGCGTCTCTTCGAGGTAATCCATGACCGACGTGATCATGCCCCAGATGGGTGAGTCCATCGCCGAAGGCACGGTGACCAAGTGGCTCAAGAACATCGGCGATACGGTGG
>DATECU010000371.1:0-2146 GCA_035286745.1 Vicinamibacteria bacterium
GGATGAGCGAGGCTACCTGGGCTACGTCACGACAGCTCCCGGCCTGACTGGGATGCCGGGTCAGAGCCCGGGGATCCCCGTGGTGGGCTTGAGGCGCCTCAGCCAGGTCGAGCAGTTGTTCCGCGTCTCCACACCTTCTCCACCAAGCTGAGCCTGCAGGTCTTCCTGCAAGGCCTGGTTGCCTCTTGGGCCTTCCGCGACCTCCAGCACTACCGGGACGACCGCACGCTGGTGGCGGGCTTGCCGCCCGGCACGGAGCCGCCGCAGACGCGCTTCGGCTCTCGCGTGTTCAATGCCAACGCACTGCTGCGCTGGGAGTTCCTCCCGGGTTCCAGCGTCTACCTGGTGTACACGCGCGGTGCTTCCGACGGAACGGCCTTGCCTGGGGAGGTTTCCGCGAGGCCCCTCTCCGACCTGGCCAGCGTGCGCCACCTTCCCAGCGACGACGTCGTTCAGCTCAAGGTGAGCTGGCTGTTTCGCTAGGCGCTTCACATCCGCTCCGGAAGAACGCCAACAGGCGGCGAGGTGCAGCATGGGCCGAAGGAGCTTGCCGCCGCTTGCACCCAACGAAATCGGCGACGCGGGCGGGCAGGCCTTCTGATCGATCCGGGCCACGATAGGATCGCGCGAAACCGGAGCGGGCCCTGGCGAGGCCGAGCAAGCGGTGGAGGTAGGGATGAGGAGCGACGGACTCCTCGCCACCGCTCACTCCCGCTCAGCGCCGCGCGATTCCGGTCGAATGTGAACTGTCGACTCTCCTTGTCAGCATTTGTCTGACAAGGCCCCTGGCGGATCGGTGGTACCCTGCCCGCAAGTTCAGACGGGGGTGCCATTCTGTCACACGGCTTGCGCCGGCCCCAGGGCGTTGTGTCCGCCCTGAGCCTCGCCCTCCTCATGGCTTGCACACCCGAGCCGACGCCCCTGCTGCGGGTGGGGACCAACCTCTGGCCCGGGTATGAGCTCTTGTTCCTGGCCCGGGACCTGGGCTACCTCGACGACTCGATCCGCCTGGTGGAGTACGCCTCGGCGAGCCAAGCGCTCCGCGCCTATCGAAGCGGCATGATCGAGGCGGCCTGCCTGACGCTGGACGAGCTGGTGCTGCTCGAGTCCCAGTCGGGAACCGGCGCCCGGCTGGTGAGCGTGTTCGACGTCTCCCAGGGCGCCGACGCGCTCTTGGCGGTTCCCGCCCTCGATCGTCTAGCGGATCTCAAGGGCCGCCGCCTGGGCGTCGAAGACACCGCGCTGGGGGCCTTCGTGCTGGCCCGGGTGCTGGAGCGGGCCGGCCTGACTCGAGCCGACATCGACCTCGTCCCGCTGGAGGTGAACGAGCACGAGCGGGCCTTCGTCGAAGGCCGGCTGGACGCCGTCATCACCTTCGAACCGGTGCGCACCAAACTCCTGGCCCGCGGGGCCCGGGTGCTCTTCGACAGCACGCAGATGCCGGGCGAGATCGTGGACGTGCTGGTGGTCGGGACCGAGCCGCTCAGCCGCCAGACCTCGCAGGTGCGAACCATCCTCCGCGGACACTTCCGCGCCCTCGAGTACCTGAGAGCGCAGCCCGAGGATGCTGCGCGGCGACTGGCGCGGCGACAGGGCGTCACCGCAGCGGAGATGCTGGAGTCCCTGCGGGGGCTCCAGTTCCCCGACCTCAAGGACAACCTGGCGCTTGTGGACGGACCGTCAGCAACCCTGCTGACGTCCGGCCAGGCGCTCGCCTCGGTGATGTCGGAGCGCCGCTTGCTGCCGCGACCGGTTGAGGTGGCGGCGCTCATCGACGCCAGCCCGCTCCGCGAGCTGGCCCGATGAGGTGGCCCCGGCTGCCCTTGCGGCTGACGATTCCCGTGAGCCTGCTG
This sequence comes from Vicinamibacteria bacterium, assembly GCA_035286745.1. Classification (GTDB taxonomy): domain Bacteria; phylum Acidobacteriota; class Vicinamibacteria; order Fen-336; family Fen-336; genus DATECU01. The sequence goes on from DATECU010000371.1 coordinate 1,854, forward strand.
CTCTTCGCCGGCGCGGCCAGCCTGCTCCAAGGTCTTGCCGATTGGCGCCAATCCGAGCGAGCCCTCACCGCCGCGGCGCGGGCCCATTTGGCCGGCCAGGCTTATCGCTTGCAGGGCACGATCGAGCACCTGCTGCGCCGCGGCGACAGGGAGCGGGCCGAAGCCGAGCTGGCGGCACTGGGGGCCGAGCCGGAGATCGTGGTGGCTCTTCTGATCGACGAAGCGGGGCGAGTGATGGCCTCGACCCGGCGCGCCGATCGGGGTCGCTCGGCCCAGGAGGTCCTGGCCGCTCC